>NZ_JBDPLY010000005.1:0-332274 GCF_039871695.1 Actinomadura sp. B10D3 | reverse complement strand
ACCAGGTCATTGACCAGGGCCTGCACTGGTCGATCATCCGCCGCGAGCATCAGGCCCGAGCACGCCGAAGCCACTTCCGGCGACGCCTACACCTCCAAGTCCTACAGATCTAGTGATGTAGTACTAGGGGGCGCGCTGGATGTAGTCCACGAGGTGCGAGCGCTCGCTCTCCAGCTCGTCGATGGCGCTCTTGACGACGTCGCCGATGCTGACGATCCCGGCGAGCCGGCCGCCCTCGACGACGGGCACGTGCCGGAACCGGTGCTCGGTCATGGCCTGCCGCAGGTCGTCCACCCGGTCGGCGGGCCCGCAGCTGCGGACCTCGGACGTCATGATCTCGGAGACGGGACGGTCGAGCAGGGCCGCGCCGTGCTCGTGCAGCCGCCGCACCACGTCCCGCTCGGAGGCGATGCCGGCGATCGACGCGCCGTCGGGCGAGACCACCACCGCCCCGATGTTGTGCTCCGCCAGGACGGCGAGCAACTGCCGCACGGTGGCCTCGGGCCGTACCGTGGCCACCGCGTCTCCCTTCCTCCGCAGGATGTCGCGAATCCGCATGCCTCACGCTCCGGTGCCGGTTCGGACCTGGGACGACGGCCGCCGGGGGCGGGGCCGGTCGCCGGGCTTGTTCTACGAAGGTCGCATGTTCCGGCGTCCGGGGAAACCCCGAGCCGGTAAACCTCCGCGTCCTCGCGCCGGGAATACGGGCCGTGTCCTGGAATCGCCCCCTAGCGCCCGCGGGCGCTAGGGGGCGAGGAGGCGGGACAGGGCGTTGAGGGCGGGGGTGAGGAGGCGCCCCCCGGGGCCGGCGTGGGCGAGCGCCGCGCGGGCGGCGTTGGCGCCGCACGCGCCGTGCACGCCGCCGCCGGGATGCGCGGACGCGGAGGCCAGGTAGAGGCCGGCGACCGGTGTCTCGGCGCGGCCGAGGCCGGGGACCGGACGGAACACGAACTGCTGGTGGACCATCGCCGTCCCGCCGTTCAGCGCGCCGCCGCGCAGGTTGGCGTCGTGCTCCTCGAACGCGGGCGGGGCGGTGACGCGGCGGTCCAGGATCGCCTCGCGGAAGCCGGGCGCGAGGCGCTCCACGGCGTCCTCCAGTCGGCGCGCCATGGCCGCCTGCTCGCGTTCGTCCCAGGCGCCGGTGATGCCGTCGTTGCCCGCGTCGGCCTTCACCCGGTACGGGACGTGGGTGTAGGCCCACACCGACTCGCTCCCGGCGGGGGAGCGGGTGGGGTCGGCGGTCGTCATCTGGCCGAGGAGCGCGAACGGCTCGGACGGGACGCGCCCCGTGGCGAGGTGCGCGCTGTAGCCGGTGAGCGCGTCGACGCCGGGGGAGAGGTGGACCGTCCCGGCGCGCCCGGCGTCGGGGGAGGCCCAGGGGATGGGCCGCGACAGCGCCCAGTCGACCTTGAAGGTGGCGCTGTCCCACTCGAAGCGGCGCATGTCCGCCCGGAGCGAGGCGGGCAGGTCCGCCCAGCCGACGAGGCCGCCGTACAGGGCCGGCGCCGACACGTCCGCCAGCACGGCCCTGGTGGCCCGCACCGGCTCGCCGTCCGCGGTGCGGACGCCCAGCGCGCGCCCGTCCCGGATGACGACCGACGCGACCGGGGTGCCGCAGCGCACCCGCCCGCCCCGCGACTCCAGGCGCCGCACGAGCGCGGCCGTCAGCTCGCCCGCGCCGCCCTCGGGGACGGGCCACCCGTCCCGCTGGCCGATCATCGCCAGGAGCCAGCCGAAGACCGACCCGGCCGTCGTCTCGGGGAACACGTCGGTGTGCAGCGCCGATCCGGCGAGCAGCAGCGGGCCGCCCGGTCCGGTGAACTCCTGCTCGCCGAGCGAGCGGACGGGCGCCAGCAGGGAGCGCAGGACGCGGAGGCCGCCCGCGCGCCGCGCCGACACCGCCAGCGGCAGCGCCGCCCGGACCGGTGGGAACGGGGTGAACAGGACGCGCAGGAAGTCCTCTCCCATCTCATCCCAGATACGGCAGAGCCGGAGCCAGGCCTCCCCGTCGCCGGCGCCGAGCGCGTCGAGGCCGCCGGCCGTCGCGTCCCGGTCGCGTTCGAGGACCGCGCAGCGCCCGTCCGGCAGAGGGTGGGCGAGGACGGCCGGGGCGTGCCGCCAGCGCACCCCGTGCCGTTCGAGCTCCATCGCCCGCATCACCGGCGACGCCACGCCGAGCGGGTAGAACGCGCTGCACAGGTCGCTGACGAAGTCCGGGTGGACGCCCCGGTCGCTGCGCACGGCACCGCCGGGCTCGGGCTGAGCCTCCAGGACCTCCACGTCCCAGCCCGCGTCGGCGAGCATGTTGGCCGCCACGAGCCCGTTGTGGCCCGCGCCGACGACCACGGCGTCCGCCATGTGGCACCGCCTCCCGGTGATCACCCTACGGGTACCCGGGCGGGCGGCGTTCAGCCCACGTCGAGCCGGGCGAGGAGCCGCAGCAGGCCCGGCGCCGCCCGGGACGCCAGGGAGGCGACGCGCGCCTCGGGCGTGACCGGGACGACCGCGCGGTCGCGGCGCACGGTGGCGACGATCCGCTCCGCGACGCGCTCGGGCCCGAACCCGCGGCGCGCGTAGGCCCGCGCCACCCGCTCCCGGCTGCGAGCCTCGCCGGCGGCGCCCTTGCCGACGAACCGGGCCGCCCGGGTGATGCCGGTGTCGACGATCCCCGGGCAGACGGCGCTGACGGCGATGCCCTCGCCCTTCAGCTCGGCGCGCAGGCACTGCGACAGCATGAGCACGGCCGCCTTGCTCGTCGAGTAGGCGGGCAGCGCGCGGGACGGCGTGAACGCCGCCGCCGACGCCGTGTTGACGATGTGGCCGCCCTGCCCGTGCTCCACCATCTGCCGGGCGAACAGCCGCGAGCCGTGGATGACGCCCCACAGGTTGACGTCCAGGACCTCGCGCCAGTCGTCGGCGGTGTGGTCCAGGAAGGACCCGGCCATGCCGATCCCGGCGTTGTTGACGACGACGTCGGGCACCCCGTGCCCGTGCAGGACGGACTTGGCGAAGTCCTCCATCGCGGCGGGGTCGGAGACGTCCACCTGGAACGCGTGGCCGGGCCGCCCGGCGCGTGCGGCGAGCTCGGCGGTGCGCTCCGCGGCGGCCGGGTCGATGTCGGCGGCGATCACCTCGGCGCCGCGTTCGGCGAAGGCCAGCGCGGTCGCGCGGCCGATGCCGCCGCCCGCGCCCGTCACGACGACGAGGGACCCCTCGAAGGCGCCCCGGTCCTGGCCGACCCGGGCGCGTCTGAGGGCGCGGGACTCCGCGGCGCCGAGCGGGCCGCCCTGGACGCCGGTGATGTGCTCGGTGATCCAGCGGGCGACGACGTCCGGGTGGCTGCGCGGCACCCAGTGCCCGGCCGCGATCGGGCGCAGCGAGAGGTTCGGGACCCGTTCGGAGAGCCGCCCGACCAGGTGCGGGGAGACGAACAGGTCCTTCGTCGGGACGATGACCTGCGTCGGCACGTCGGTGCGGCGGTCGCGGGGTCTGCGGAGGCGCTGGAGCACGTTCGCCCGGTAGAGCCCCACCCCGGCCGCGGCGTCGCGGGCCATCGTCCTGGCCGGGTGGCCGTCGCGCGGGGCGACGCCCTCGCCCAGCTCCAGCGCCTTGGCGAACGGCTTGGACAGTCCCGCCATCCACAGCAGCTCGGGCAGCAGCGGCGTCCGGAAGAAGTAGATGTACCAGGAGCGGGCGGCCTGCCCCATCGCCCGCCGCAGGTTGGACGGCGTCGGGCGGGCCAGGTTGCGCCGCGTCCAGTGCGCGACGTGGTCGAGGCACGGCCCGGAGATCGAGGTGAAGGACGCGAAGCGGTCCGGCATCGTGCAGGCCGCCTCCCACGCCTGGATCGATCCCCAGTCGTGCCCGACGAGGTGCACCTTGCGCTCCGGTGCGGTGGCGTCCAGCACGGCCTGCATGTCGGCCATCAGGTAGGAGAACGTGTAGCGCCTGCGCCCGAACGGCCGGGACGACGCGCCCGCCCCCCGCACGTCGTACCGGACGACGTGGAACCGCTCGGCGAGACGTCCGGCCACCTCGTCCCAGACCGCGTGGGTGTCGGGGTAGCCGTGGACCAGCAGGACGGTCGGGCGGGATCTGTCGCCCTGCTCGTACACGGCCAGGTCGACGCCGTCGCCCCGGACGCGCCTCGTGATGACGGGTGGTGCGGGGGGTGTCATGGCGTGTCTCCCGTAAGGTCTGGAGGAACCGTACACCGGCTCCGCGGCCCATGCGCGCGGGCGAGCGCCACTTCCGGGTTAGTACGGGTCGTAGCCCGCGGCCCTTGCGGCAGGGGACCGCTTCAGGTACTCCAGCGCCCGCGGCGTCGAGCACACCTTCGACGGGTGGTGGTTCGGCTTGAGATAGACCGGCGCCTCGCCG
The DNA here is from genome assembly GCF_039871695.1 of Actinomadura sp. B10D3. Taxonomy (NCBI): domain Bacteria; kingdom Bacillati; phylum Actinomycetota; class Actinomycetes; order Streptosporangiales; family Thermomonosporaceae; genus Actinomadura; species Actinomadura sp. B10D3. The sequence goes on along the minus strand of NZ_JBDPLY010000005.1, from coordinate 327,894 downwards.
AGCAGCAGCTTGAAGATGCCCGGGACGTGCCCGAGCCGGACGGACCGGCGGTACGAGCGGTAGACGCGCAGCGGCGTCACCCTCCGCTTGATCGTCGGGTCCTGCTTGAGCAGGTACAGGGAGCCGCCGATCAGCGCCCAGTACAGGAAGAACAGCGACACCGTCCACGCTGCGACCCGGGTCGCGTACCCGCCGCCCATCGCCTTGTAGACGTCGAACACCACCGACCGGTGCTCGACCTCCTCGGCGCCGTGCCAGCGCAGCAGGTCCAGCATCGTCGGGTCCACGCCGGACTTCTCGAACCGCTCGTTGTCCATGATCCACTGGCCGAGCACGGCGGTGTAGTGCTCGATCGAGGCGACCGCGGCCAGCTCGAACCGCAGGCGGCGCCGCCACGCCCGGGGGTTGCGCTCCTTCAGCGCCGCCATCTGCGCGGGCCGCTCGGCGTTGCCGCGGGCCGCCGCGTCGGTGATCTTCGAGACGTCGATCCCGGCGCGCTCCAGGATCTGGTCGAGGACGCCCTGGTGCGAGCGCGCGTGCACCATCTCCTGGCCGATGAACCCCTTGATCTCCTCCAGCAGCCGCTCGTCCTTGATGTAGGGGCGCGCGTCCTTGACGCACTGGATGAACCACTTCTCGCCCTCGGGCAGGACGATGTGGAACGAGTTGATGATGTGCGTGGCCACCGGGTCGCCCGGCACCCAGTGCAGGGGCGTGTTCGACCAGTCGAAGGTGACGCGCCGCGGCTTGATCGGAGGATGGCGCTCGTCGATGGACGCCGCCGCACCGTTCGCCAGGGGCCTCGTCATACGGTCCTCGCCTTCCACACGCATGGAGCCGCGCGGTGCGGGGGCGCCCGCACGCGTACGCATCGGGGAAGCAGTCAACTCCAGTGAAGCGATGCGTTTCTTGAGGCCGGTCCAACAAGTTACCCGTTGGTTTTCGGCCCGTGATGACAAGTGGCGCCGCGCTACAGGGCGATACGCTCCGCACCCGCGTAGACGTTCATGGTCTCGCCGCGCAGGAAGCCGACCAGCGTCATCCCGGCGTCCACGGCGAGGTCGACGGCCAGCGACGACGGGGCCGACACCGCCGCCAGCACCGGCACGCCCGCGGTCATCGCCTTCTGCGTCAGCTCGAACGACGCGCGCCCGCTCACCATGAGGACCGTCCCGGCCAGCGGCAGCCGGCCCTGCCTGAGCGCCCACCCGACGACCTTGTCGACGGCGTTGTGCCGGCCGACGTCCTCCCGCAGCGCGAGCAGCTCGCCACCGGCGTCGAACAGCCCGGCCGCGTGCAGGCCGCCCGTCCGGTCGAACACGCGCTGCGCTTCGCGCAGCCGCCCCGGCAGCGCGGCGAGGACGTCCGGGGTGAGCCGGACCGGATCGCCGGCCACGTCGTACGGCCGGTCGTCGCGCAGCGCCTCGATGCTGGACTTGCCGCAGACCCCGCACGCGCTCGTCGTGGTGAACGCCCTGGTCATGGAGTCGTCCGGGGGCGGGACGCCGGGAGCCAGCGCGACGTCCAGCGTGTTCTGCTCGGCGGTGTCGGCGCAGTACCGCATCGTCGCGAGGTCGGCGGCGTCCCCGATCACGCCCTCGGCCGCCAGGAAGCCGGCGACGAGGTCGAAGTCGTGGCCGGGCGTGCGCATTGTGATGGTGAGCGGCTTGCCGGCGACGCGGATCTCCAGCGGCTCCTCGACCGCGAGGGTGTCGGGCCTGCGGCCCCGCGTGCCGGTGGTGCTCACCCGCAGCACGGGCCGTCGCACGGTGATCCGCCCCATGATGGGGACGGTACCCCGATACGCGCCGGTAATGAACGGGCGCCGGGGTCAGTCGGGCATGCCGCGCGGCCGGGGCGCCCGCCAGCCGTACCGCATGGCGACCACCCGGAGCCCGAACGCCAGGACGGCGCCGCCCGCGGCGAAGGCCGCGCCGTGCAGCCCGGCCCCGTCCGCGGCCGCCGTGACGGCGGCGCCGAGCAGCGCGGGCAGCGCGTACAGCTGCCGGTCGTAGAGCACCGCCGGGATCTGCCCGCTGAGCACGTCGCGCAGGATGCCGCCGCCCACCGCCGTGACGACACCGAGCAGCACCGCATGGATCGGCGACAGCCCGTGGTCGAGGGCCTTGATCGTGCCGGTCGTGCAGAACAGGCCGAGCCCGGCCGCGTCGAACAGCAGCACCGCCGGAAGCAGCCGGGTCACCTGGGGATGCCAGAAGAACACCAGCGCCGACGCCGCCAGCGGGACCAGCACGTACCCGAGGTCGGTGAACGCCGCCGGGGGCACCGCCCCGATCACCAGGTCGCGGATGATCCCGCCGCCGAGCGCGGTGATCTCGGCCAGCACCACCATGCCGACGACGTCCAGCCGCTGCCGGACGGCAGCCAGCGCACCGGACACCGCGAACACGAAGATCCCTGCGAGGTCCAGCACGGCCGCGACGCCCGGCCCCGTCACTCCCGGCGGTCCGTCCGGTCGATGTTCCAGTTCGCCACCACCGCCGCGAACGGCGGGATCACCAGCGCCGCCACCGACATCGCGATCGCCGCGGCGTGCGAGTAGAACCGCACCACCGCCCAGGCCAGCACGAACAGGGTGAGGCACGTCCCCATCATCACCCCGTAGGCCGCCTTGCGATGCCTCATGCCCTCACCGTACGCGGCGCCCGTGCCGGGGCGAGAAGGCCCCGGAACGGAGGTGGCGGAGGCGTACGGGAATCGAACCCGCCGTCCCGAGATCCTCGGGACCGTCGGCTTTGAAGGCCGGGGAGGCCACCAGGCGCTCACACGCCTCCGCAGGTGATCTTAGTCGGTGTAGAGCCCGTCGATGTCGGCGGAGTACTTGGTGTGCACGACGCGGCGCTTCAGCTTGAGGGTGGGGGTCAGCTCCTCGCTCTCGGCGGTCCACTCGGCGGGGAGCAGCCGCCACTTCTTGACCTGCTGCACGCGGGCGAGGCGGCCGTTGGCGTCGTCGACGGCCCTGGCGACCTCCTCCAGGACGAGCGGGTGCGCGGCCAGGGCGGCGAGGTCGGTGGTGTCGATGCCGCGGGCGGCGGCCCACACGGGGGCGACCTCGCCGTCGAGGGTGATGAGGGCGACGACGTAGGGGCGGCGGTCGCCGAAGGCGAGGGCCTGGCCGACGAGGGGGTGCTCCTTGAGGTGGTTCTCGATCAGGGACGGGGCGATGTTCTCGCCGCCGGCGGTGATGATCAGCTCCTTCTTACGGTCGACGACGGTGAGGAAGCCGTCGTCGTCCAGGCGGCCCACGTCGCCGGTGTGCACCCAGCCGTCCGCGTCGATGAGGTCGGCGGTCGCGTCCGGGCGGTGCAGGTAGCCCGGGGTGCAGGTGGCGCCCCGGACGAGGATCTCGCCGTCGCCGGCGAGCTTCAGCTCGACGCCGGGGAAGGGGCGGCCGACGGTGCCGAGCTTGAAGGAGCCGGCGAGGTTGGCGGTGATGGCGCCGGTGGTCTCGGTCATCCCGTAGGCGTCGAAGATCTTCAGACCGAGGCCGGCGAAGAAGCGGGCCACCTCGACCGGCAGCGGCGCGGCGGCGCTGGAGGCCTGCCGGACGCGGTCCAGGCCGAGCAGGGCGCGCATCGGGGTGAGGACGGCCCGGTCGGCGGCCTCGAACGCGGCGGTGACCTCCGGGGTGAGGGTGCCGCCGTACTCCTGGGCGGTGACGTAGGCGCGGCCCGCCTCGAGGGCCTGGGCGACGGCGCGCTTCTTCTCCTCGTCCCGCTCGGCGGACAGCACGGCCTGGATCCCGGCCATGATCTTCTCCCAGACGCGCGGGACGCCGAAGAAGGAGTGCGGTCGCACCTCGCCGAGCACGGCGGTCAGCTGGGCGGGATCGGGGCAGAAGTGGACGTGGGAGGCCAGCCGGATCGGCAGGTAGTAGCTGAGGACGCGGTCGGCGATGTGCGCGAACGGCAGGTAGGAGACGCCGGCCGGGTGTTCGGGCAGGACGGAGGTGCTCCGCACCATCTCCGCCTCGTGCAGCACCATCGAGTGGGTGATCAGGACGCCCTTGGGGTCGCCGGTGGTGCCGGAGGTGTAGAGGAGCGTGACGGTGTCGGTGGGCTTGACGGCACGCCGGCGCCGGTCGATCTCGTCCGGGTCCGCGGCGAGGCGCTCGCGGCCGAGCTCGGTGAGGGCGTCCCAGGACAGGTAGCGGTCGCCGGCCGGGCAGGCGCCCGCGTCCACCACGATGACCTTGCGCAGGTCGGGCAGGCGGTCGAGGACGGGCTGCCAGCGGTCCAGCTGGTCCTTGCCGTCCAGGACGGCGTACCGGGCCGCGCAGTGGCCCGCGACGAAGGCGACCTGGTCGGGCGCGAGGGTCGCGTAGACGGTGGTCGGGACGCCGCCGGCGTGGACGGCGCCGAGGTCGGCCAGGACGTGCTCGGACCGGTTCGGCATCATCAGCGCGACGACCTCGCCCGGCTCCAGCCCGAGGGCGGCGAAGCCGGCGGCCGTCTCCAGCGCGCGGCGCCGGGTGTCGGCCCAGGTGAGGGTCGTCCATCCGCCGTCGGCGCGGTCGGAGTAGGCGGGCCTGGCGCCGTGCCGCTCGGCGGTCTCGGCCAGGACCGTGCAGACGGTGCTCCCCGCGAGGGCCCGGTCGAGTCCGGGCCGTTCCTGGATCCCCATGTCGCCCCTTGAAAGTAAGTGATGACTTGCAGAGGGGAGATCGCATCATGCCGAACGTTGTTCGGACAAGGGTTTCGCGGATTTCCGTGCTGGTCGGGCCGGGTGTTCGGCCCACCGTGACCGCCCCCGTACTGTCCGTTTGTTGATCATTTGCGGTAGTTGTGCGTTAAATCTTGCGGTGACCCGACTCGCCCCTGTCGCCCGCCTGACGCAGTACGCGCACGGCGGCGGCGGCGCGTGCAAGATCCCGCCGGGGGAACTGGAGCGGGTCGTGGCCGGGCTCACCGGCGGGGACGACGCCCTGCTCGTCGGCGGCCCGGACGGCGACGACGCGGCCGTGCTGCGGATCGAGGGCGGCCGGGCCGTGGTGTCCACCGCCGACTTCTTCACCCCGGTCGTCGACGACGCCTACGACTGGGGCCGCATCGCCGCGGCCAACGCGCTCTCCGACGTCTACGCGGTCGGCGGCGAGCCGCTGATGGCCCTCAACCTGCTGGGCTGGCCGTCCGACGCCCTGCCCGCCGAGCTGGCCCGCGAGGTGCTGCGCGGCGGGCGCGACATGGCGGCCCTCGCCGGGTGCGCGATCACCGGCGGGCACAGCATCGACGACCCCGAGCCGAAGTACGGGCTGGCGGTGACCGGCATCGCCGATCCGGACCGGCTGCTGCGGCTGGACGCGGGCCGCCCCGGCCTCCCCCTGACGCTGACCAAGCCGCTCGGCGTCGGCGTCCTCAACGCCCGGCACAAGGCGACCGGCGAGGTGTTCCCCCACGCGGTCGACGCGATGACGGAGCTGAACGCTGAGGCCGGGCTGGCCGCCCTCGAACGCGGCGCCGCCTGCGCCACCGACGTCTCCGGTTTCGGGCTGCTCGGCCACCTGTACAAGCTGGCGCGGGCGAGCGGCGTGACGGCCGTGGTCGACGCCTCCGCCGTCCCGTATCTGGACGGCGCGCGGGCCGCGGTGCGCGACGGGTTCGTCCCCGGCGGCACCCGGCGCAACCTGGCGTGGGTGTCCCCGCACTCCGACTTCCGCCGCATCGCCGAGGAGGAGCGGCTGCTCCTCGCCGACGCCCAGACCTCCGGCGGGCTGCTGGTCGCCGGGGAGATCCCGGGCGCGCCGGTCGTCGGCGAGCTGGTCGGCCGGGGGCGGCACACCCTCGTCATCCGCTGACCGCGGCCGGGTGTTCCGGACACCAGGTCAGGGGTAGGGACCTGTGAAGGGACGGGACGGGGGAAGTAAAAGGTGCACTGATGACCATCGGGGGGCTCGCCGCCGCCGTCGTCGTGGGCGCGGCGATCGGCGCGCTCGCGCGGCTGCTCGTGCCGGGCCGGCCCGGCATGCCGGTCTGGCTGCTGATGGCCGCGGGCGTCGTCGCGGCGTTCGCCGGGACGGGCCTGTCGCACCTGACCGGCCTGTCGGAGGACGGCTGGAACCTCTGGGAGGCCTTCCTGCAGATCCTCCTCGCGGCCGTCGGCGTGTCCCTGGTGGCGATCGTCTGGCCCGAACGGACCCACCACCCCTAGGATCCCGCCGCCCCCGGCGGTGGCGCCGTCAGGCCTTCCGGAGGACGGGGCGCAGGTCGTCCAGCACGTCCGGGTCCTCGATCGTGGAGGGGACCGCCACCTCCTGCCCGTCCGCGATGCCGCGCATCACCCCGCGCAGGATCTTGCCCGACCGGGTCTTGGGCAGGGCGGGCACGACGGAGATCTCCTTGAGGGCGGCGACCGGCCCGACCTGGTCGCGCACCATCTTCACCAGTTCGGCCGACAGCTCGCCCGGCTCGGCCAGCACTCCGCTCTTGAGGACGACGAGGCCGCGCGGCACCTGCCCCTTGAGCTGGTCGTGCACGCCGATGACCGCGCACTCGGCGACCGCCGGGTGGGAGGAGATGACCTCCTCCATCGTCCCGGTGGACAGCCGGTGCCCCGCCACGTTGATCACGTCATCGGTGCGGCCCATCACCCACACGTAGCCGTCCTCGTCGATGTGCCCGCCGTCGCCGGTGAGGTAGTGCCCCGGGTACTTCGTCAGGTACGACTCGACGAACCGCTCGTCGTCCTGCCACAGCGTGGGCAGCGTGCCGGGCGGCAGCGGCAGCCGGATCGCGATGTCGCCGTCCGCGCCGGACGGGACCGACGACCCGTCCGGCGCGAGCACCCGCACGTCGTAGCCCGGCACCGGGACCGATGGCGAGCCCGCCTTGACCGGCATCGGCTCCAGCCCCCGCAGGTTCGCCACGATCGGCCAGCCGGTCTCGGTTTGCCACCAGTGGTCGATGACGGGGCGGTCCAGGACGCGCGACGCCCACCGGTAGGTGTCGGGGTCGAGCCGCTCCCCGGCGAGGAACAGCGTGTCCAGCGCGGACAGGTCGTACCCGGCGAGCAGCGCGCCCTCCGGGTCCTCCTTCTTGATCGCCCGGATCGCGGTCGGCGCGGCGAACAGCACCTTCACCCGGTGCTGCGCGGCCACGCGCCAGAAGGCGCCCGCGTCGGGCGTGCCCACCGGCTTGCCCTCGTAGAGGACGGTGGTGCAGCCGGTGAGCAGCGGCGCGTACACGATGTAGGAGTGCCCGACGACCCAGCCCACGTCGGACGCCGCCCAGAACACGTCTCCGGGGCCGACGTCGAACACGTTCTCCATCGACCAGCGCAGCGCGACCGCGTGCCCGCCGTTGTCGCGGACGACGCCCTTCGGCCGCCCGGTCGTCCCGGACGTGTACAGGATGTAGAGGGGGTCGGTGGCGGCGACCGGCACGCACTCGGCCGGCCCGGCGGCCGCGACCGCCTCGTCCCACTCCACGTCGCGGGGCCGGACGAGATCGGCGTGCAGCTGCTCGCGCTGCCGGATCACGCACCGCTCCACCTTGTGGCGGGCGAGCTCCAGCGCCTGGTCCAGCAGCGGCTTGTAGGGGACGATCCGGCCGGCCTCGATCCCGCAGGACGCCGACACGACCGCCTTGGGCCGCGCGTCGTCGATGCGGACGGCCAGCTCCTTCGCCGCGAACCCGCCGAAGACCACCGAGTGCACCGCGCCGAGCCGCGCGCACGCCAGCATCGCGATGACCGCCTCGGGCACCATCGGCAGGTAGATGACCACCCGGTCGCCGCGGTCGACGCCCTGCGCGCGCAGCGCCCCGGCGAACCGGGCGACGAGGCCGGTCAGCTCCCGGTAGGTGTAGGTCCGCACGGTCCCGGTGACCGGGCTGTCGTAGATCAGCGCGGCCTGCTCGCCGCGGCCCTCCTCGACATGCCGGTCGAGGGCGTTGTCGCAGGTGTTGAGCTCACCGCCGGTGAACCACCGGTAGAACGGCGGCGCCCCGTCGTCCAGGACCCGGTCGGGCGGGACGAGCCAGCGGACGTCCCGCGCGGCCAGCCCCCAGAAGCGGGTCGGATCGGCGATGCTGCGTTCGTACGCGGCCGCGTAGGCGCCCATGTCGTCCTCCCGGTGCCGGGTCCTCGCCCGAGTGTGCCCTTGAGGCCCCAATCGGTGATTCGGGCCGCACACCTATAGGGCATGGCGCGGGCCCGGTTCGTCAAGGGCCCGCGCCGTCACCCCGGGTGACGCAGGGCGTGCCCGACGGCGATGAGCGCGGCCGCGGCGGCGCCCGCGGCGACGATCCAGAAGCACGTCTCGTACGCGCCGAGCGTCGGCGCGCCGGAGCCGGCGACGACCCGCCCGGCCAGAATCGACGCGGTGGCGGCGCCGGCGATGCTGCCGCCGGTGGTGCGCACGAGCGAGTTGATCCCGCTGGCGATGCCGCTCTGGTCCATCGGGACGTGCCGGACGGCGAGCGTGCCGAGCGCCGCGTAGGCGATCCCGAACCCGATGCCCTGGATGGAGCTGAAGGCGAGCATGTCGTACGGATGGGAGTTCGACACCGCGAGCCAGACGTAGCACAGCCCGGCGAAGGCGGACCCGGTGGCGAGCGTGTAGGCGGTGCCGATCCGGGCGGCGATCCGGCCGGCCATCGCCGAGAAGACGAGCATGGTCGCGGTGCTCGGCAGCATGTAGAGGCCGACGTCCAGGACCGAGCCGTCCAGCCCGTACCCGAGCTCCGCGGACGGCGCCTGCACGAACCCGGCGATCAGCGTGAACGCGGCGAACATCGAGAAGCCGAGGAGCGCCGAGACGACGTTGGCCGACAGCGACCGCTTGCCGACCAGCAGGTTCAGCCGGACCAGCGGCGCGCGGACGCGCAGCTCGATCACCACCCACGCCGCGCACAGCGCGGCGGCGGCCCCGAACAGGCCGAGGACCCGGCCGGACGTCCAGCCCCACGCGTTGCCCTGGCTGATGCCGAGCAGCAGCGCGGCCAGCCACACGGCGAGGATCGCCGCGCCCGCGACGTCGGGCCGCCCGCCCGCGCGGACGCCGACGTCCCGGGCCGTCACCGCGACCAGCACGAGCACCGCGCCGGCCAGCGCGGCGGCGATCCAGAACACCGGGTGGTGGCTGGAGGTGCGGGTCGCGATCAGCCCGGTCACGATCATGCCGGCGCTGCCGCCGACGCCCATGGTGGCGCTGACGATGCCGATCGCCGTGGTGACGCGCTCCGCCGGGAACGTGTCCCTGATCATGCCGATCGACAGCGGGACCAGCGCGGCGGACACCCCCTGCAGGGCCCGCCCGCCGACCAGCACCGGCAGCGAACCGGACACCGCGCACAGCACCGAGCCGGCCAGCAGCAGGACGAGGGTCAGCAGGACCATCCGCTTCTTGCCGTACATGTCGCCGAACCGCGTCAGCAGCGGGGTCGCGACCGCGCCGGCCAGCAGCGAGGCGGTGAACACCCAGGTCACCGCGGTGATCGAGGCGTCGAAGATCTGCATGAGCCGCGGCAGCAGCGGCAGCACGAGGGTCTGCTGCACCGACACGACCATCCCGGCCGCGGCCAGCGCGAGGAGCGTGAGCCCGGTGTGCCGGGCGTCGGCGGGCGGGCGCCCGGTCTCCTCGCGCACCTTGGCCGGGGCGCCGGTCATGCGAACCTCCCGCGTCGGCCGGTCGCCGGGGGCCGGCGCGGCATTTTCCATTTACTTAGCGAACTTAAGTGTACGGTGGCTGCGGTTATTCCCCGCCATGTCACCCCAGGGGAGCGGGGGAGGAATCGCAGGTGGAATGCGGCCCGCTCGCGTGTCCGGTTTTGGCGCGCGGCCCCGGCATCCATAGGGTTGCCTTCCGTGGACCTTCGTCTGCGCGGCCCCCGTCGTTCGTCCCCCCGGCACGGCTCGTCCTCGTGACGCCTGCCGCGGTCAGGTCCGGAAAGGACGCTGATGCAGGTCGTCTCCACCGCCGGTCACGGTGGGCACGGGAAGTCGGCGCTCGTGCGCGCCCTCACCGGTACGGAGCCCGGTGAACCGGGCGCCTGGACCGAGCTGCCCTCCGGGCGGCGGGTGGCCTTCGTCGACGTGCCGGGAGACGAGCGGTCCGTCCCGGCCATGCTCGCCGGGTCCGCCCCGGCGCCCGCCGTCCTGCTGGCCGTGGCCGCCGACGAGGGGTGGATGCCGCAGACCGCCGAGCACCTGGAGGCCCTCGGCGCGCTCGGGATCCGCTCCGGCGTCCTCGCGGTCACCAAGGCCGACGCCGCCGACCCCAAGCTCGCGCTGCGCCTGGTCCGCGACAAGCTCGCCGGCACCGCGCTGCGCGGCATGGAGGCCGTCCCCGTCAGCACCGTCACCGGCGCGGGGATCGAGGAGCTGACCGCCGCGCTCGACCGCCTCGCCGGCCGGCTTCCCGTCCCCGACGCGGACGCCCCGGTGCGGCTGTGGGCCGATCGGGCGTTCACCGCCGGGCGGCAGACCGTCGTCACCGGCACCCTCGCCGCCGGGACGATCAGCGTGGGGGACGAGCTGCTCCTCATGCCCGCCGGCGAGCGCGTCCGGGTGCGGACGATCGGCTGCGCGGGCGAGCCCCGCGCGTCGGTCGGCGGCGTCTCGCGCGTCGTGCTCACCCTGCGTGACGCGGGCCGCGTGGAGGCCGGCATGGCCCTGGTCACCCCGGGCGCGTGGACCCACACCACCTGCGTCGACGTGCGCACCAGGTTCGGCGAGGCGTCCGGCCGCCTGGCCCGGCGGATGACCCTGCACCTCGGGGCGGCCGCCATCCCGGTCGGGCTGCGCCCCCTCGGCCCCGACACCGCCCGCCTGACCCTGAACACCCGGGTCGCCCTGCACCTCGGCGACACCGGCGTCCTGCGCGACCCCGAGCGCCGCTCCATCGCCGGGGTGAGCGTCCTCGACGTCCGGCCGCCGACGCTCGTGCGGCGCGGCGCCGGGGCGGCCCGCGCGCGGGAGCTGGCCTCCTGGCCCGACCGCCCGGACGGCACGATCGTGCTCCGGCGGCACGGCGTGCTCCGCCGGTCGGAGCTGTCCCTGATGGGCTGCGCGCCGCCGGACGACGCGGTCGCGCTGAACGGCGAGTGGGTCGCCGACCCCGCGCACTGGGAGTCGCTGTTCGAGCGGCTCGCCGAGGAGGCCTCCCGGCACGCCGCCGCGAGCCCGCGGGCCCCGGGCATCCCGCTGGAGACCGTCCGGCTCCGCCTCGGGCTCCCGGCTCGGCAGCTCGTCACCGCCCTGGTCCGGCCGCCGCTGCGGCTGGACGCCGGGCGCGTCTACGGCCCCGTCCCGCCGCCGGCGCCCGATCCGGCACCGGAGCCGCCGCCCACCGCGATCGCCGCGACGCCCCCGCCGCCCTGGGCGGCGGGCGTGGAGCGCCTGCGCGCCGACCTCGCGGGCTCCCCGTTCGACCCGCCGCCCCCCGCGCGCCTCGGCGAGCTCGGCCTCACCGGCGAGGTGCTCGCCGCGGCGGAGCGCGCCGGCGCCGTCGTGCGCATCGAGGACGAGGACGGCGACATCGTGCTGCTCCCGGGCGCCGACCGGGAGGCGCTGCGCGTCCTGACCGGCCTGCCCCAGCCGTTCACGCCCGCGCAGGCCGGGGAGGCCCTGGCGACGAGCCGCCGGGTCGCCGTGGCCCTGCTGCGCCACCTGGACCGGCTCGGCCTCACCGAACGGCGCCGCACCGAGCGGTCGTGAAGCGGGCGGTCGTGAAGCGGGCGGTCATGAACCGTGCGGGGGCGGGAAAACCGGTTGAACCGCGATCGGTGGTTCTGGCGTCATAGATCACGGTTCGGATCCCCGTCGACGAAGGAGTGGCATGCCGTACCAGACTCTGAAGGGCGGCCGTGTCCCCATCCGGATGTGGACCGACCCCGACACCGTCGAAGACCTCGCCCTCGACCAGCTCCGCAACGTCTCCTCCCTTCCGTGGGTGGAGGGGCTCGCGGTGATGCCCGACGTCCACTACGGCAAGGGCGCCACCGTCGGCTCGGTGATCGCGATGAAGGACGCGGTGTCGCCCGCGGCCGTCGGCGTCGACATCGGCTGCGGCATGACCGCCGCCAAGTCGTCGCTCACCGTCGAGGACATGCCGGACGACCTGGCCGGGCTGCGCAGCCGCCTGGAGAAGGCGATCCCGGTCGGGCGCGGCTCCCACAAGCAGGCCGTCGACCCGTCCGCGCTGCCGAACCTGAAGGAGCGCGGCTGGTACGACTTCTGGAAGTCCTTCGACGACCTGCACCCGGCGGTGCGGTCGCGCCTCGGCCGCGCGCGGTCCCAGATGGGCACCCTCGGCGGCGGGAACCACTTCCTGGAGCTGTGCGCGGACGACGAGGGCGCGATCTGGCTGGTGCTGCACTCCGGCTCGCGCAACATCGGCAACGAGCTGGCCGAGCAGCACATCGAGGCCGCCCGGAGGCTCCCGCACAACCAGGACCTCCCGGACAACGACCTGGCGGTGTTCCTGACCGGGACGGCCAAGATGGACGCCTACCGGCACGACCTGTTCTGGGCCCAGGAGTACGCGCGCCGCAACCGCGCCGTCATGATGGCGCTCGCGCAGAACGTCGTGACGCGGCGGTTCGGCGAGAAGCGCTGCAAGTGGCAGCAGGTCATCTCCTGCCACCACAACTACGTGGCCGAGGAGGAGTACGGCGGCGTCGAGCTCCTGGTCACCCGCAAGGGCGCGATCCGCGCCGGCCGCGGCGACCTCGGGATCATCCCGGGGTCCATGGCGACCGGCACCTACATCGTCCGCGGGCTCGGCAACGACGGGGCGTACAACTCCGCCTCGCACGGCGCGGGCCGCCGGATGAGCCGCAACAAGGCCCGCAAGAGCTTCACCGTCGAGGACCTCGTCGAGCAGACCCGGGGCGTCGAGTGCCGCAAGGACAGCGGCGTCATCGACGAGATCCCGGGCGCCTACAAGGACCTGGAGACGGTGATCGAGGCGCAGTCCGACCTCGTGGAGGTCGTCGCCCACCTGCGCCAGCTCATCTGCGTGAAGGGCTAGGGACCGGGCGGGGTGCGCAGCACGTAGCCGACGCCGCGGACGGTGTGGATGAGCCCCGGGTCGGGCGTGTCGACCTTGCGGCGCAGCACGGCGCGGATGCGGGCGACCAGCTCCACCAGGTCGAACGGCTTGGTCACGTAGTCGTCGCCCCCCCGGCCGTCAGGCCGCGCACCTTGTCGGCCGGGGCGTCCCGCGCGGTGACGAACAGCACCGGCACCGGACCGCCGCGCTCCCGCAGCCGGGCGATCACCGAGAAGCCGTCGAGGTCGGGCAGCATCACGTCCAGCAGGACCAGGTCGGGCCGGACGCGGGCCGCCGCGGCCACCGCCTCCTCGCCGGTGGCCGCGGCGGTGAGCCCGGCGGCGCGAGGTCCGGGACGCTCGGCGCGCGGCGCCGCCACCACGACGCTGCCGCCGGCCGGGACGACCTCGCGCGGGATCGGCACCGCCACGGCCCGCCACCCGCCGCCGCGCACGCCGGGCGCGTCGAACGGCCGTCCGGCGCGGCGGGCGACCTCCGCCGCGTCCAGCCGGGGCAGCCGCGGGCCCGCGCGCTCACCGCTCCCCCGGCGGTACACCACCTGGGCGATCCGGCCGGTCTGGTACCGGCCGAGCGCGCCGATCATGACGGTCGACCCGAGGGCCGGCCCGGCGGCCACCAGCGCCGTCGTGATGACCAGCAGCCGGGTCCGCAGCGAGACGCAGGTCAGCCGAGGACGCGGTCGATGAACGCGGTGACGTCGGCGAGGACCTCGTCGCGGTTGGTCTCGTTGAACACCTCGTGGCGGGCGGCCGGATAGAGGCGCTCGGTGAGGTCGTCCCCGCGGACGGCCTCGATGCCGGTCCGGGTGTCCTGCGGGCGGACGAGCTCGTCGGCGTCGCCGTGGACGTAGAAGGTCGGCAGCGCGCCGAGGGAGCCGTGCTCGTTGATGCGCCGGAGGGCGGTGTCGAGCGCCTGGACCGTCGTCTTCTTGAACGGGCCGTGCCAGATGAGCGGGTCCTCGGTGTAGGCCTTGCCGACGGCCGGGTCGCGCGACAGCGTGGACGTGTCGATCGGCTCGTCGGGCATCTCCTGCAGCGGCAGCAACTGCTCCGCGACGTGCCACCGGCCGAGGACGGGCCCCGACAGCATGAGCGCGGCGAGGACGTCGCCGTGCAGCTGGGCGTGGCGGGTGGCGATCAGCCCGCCCATCGAGTGGCCGATCAGGACGACGGGCAGGCCGGGATGGTCGGCGAGGGCCGCCTCGACGGTGGTGTGCAGGTCGGCGACGACGTCCTCGAAGTCCTCGATCAGGACGCGCTCGCCGGCCGAGCGGCCGTGCCCCATGTGGTCGGGCCCGCACACCACGGCCCCGTGCCGGACGAGGACGTCCGCGACGTGGTCGTACCGGCCGAGGTGCTCGCCGTAGCCGTGTGCGAGCACCGCGATGTAGCGCGGCTCGCCGTCCGCCCAGCTGCGGACGGTGATCGCGCCCTGCGTCCCGGCGAACTCCCACTCCCGCGACGTCGTCACTCCGGCCTCCCTCTCGCTCGACGGAACGTAACGGTCTCTCGCGATGGGACGGATCGTCAACCACCGCAATAGGGTGGAGTGACAGACCGCAATCCACCGGCGGCTCGCGAGCCGGGCCCGCCGGGCATCAGGAAGGGGCGCCCGTGCTGGTCGACACCTTCGGCCGTACCGCTACGGACCTGCGGGTCTCCCTCACCGACCGGTGCAACCTGCGGTGCGCGTACTGCATGCCGCCGGAGGGGCTGGACTGGCTGCCGAAGCCGGAACTGCTCACCGACGACGAGGTCGTCCGGCTGGTCGGCCTCGCCGTGCGCGACCTCGGTGTCACCGAGGTCCGCTACACCGGCGGCGAGCCGCTGCTGCGCCGCGGCCTCGCCGACATCGTGCGCAGGACGGCGGAGCCGGCTCCGCGCCCGCAGATCTCGCTGACCACCAACGGGATCGGGCTCGACCGGCTGGCCGCGCCGCTGGCCGAGGCCGGCCTCGACCGCGTCAACGTCTCCCTCGACACCCTCGACCGCGAGACGTTCCGGCGGCTCGCCCACCGCGACCGGCTGGAGGACGTGCTGCGCGGGCTCGCGGCGGCGCGGGCCGCCGGGCTGGAACCCGTGAAGATCAACACGGTGCTGATGCGCGGGATCAACGACGGCGAGGCCGTCCCGCTGCTGCGGTACTGCCTGGAGCACGGCTACCGGCTGCGGTTCATCGAGCAGATGCCGCTGGACGCCCAGCACGGCTGGACCCGCAAGGACATGATCACCGCGGACGAGATCCTGGACCGGCTGTCCGCCGAGTTCGACCTGGCCCCCGACACCGCGCACGACCGCGGCAGCGCCCCCGCCGAGTCGTTCCTGATCGGCGGCGGCCCGGAGACCGTCGGCGTGATCGGCTCGGTGACCCGGCCGTTCTGCGGCGCCTGCGACCGGGTGCGGCTGACCGCCGACGGGCAGATCCGCAACTGCCTGTTCGCCACCGAGGAGTCGAACCTGCGGGACGCGATGCGCGACGGCGCCACCGACGCCGAGCTGGCCGAGCGCTGGCGCAAGGCGGTCTGGGCGAAGCGCGCCGGGCACGGCATCGACGACCCGTCGTTCCTGCAGCCCGCGCGGCCGATGTCCGCGATCGGCGGCTGACCGCCGGTGCGCGCCGGTCCGGAGTTCGACGCCGTGCTGCTGGCCGGCGGGCGGGCGCGGCGGTTCGGGGCCGACAAGCCCGCCGCCACCGTGGGCGGGCGCGCGCTGATCGAATGGACGGCCGCCGCCGTCGCCGGGGCGGTCCGGCTGGTCGTGGTGGGGCCGCCGCGGGACGTGCTGCCCGACGCGGTCGTCGTCCGCGAGGACCCGCCCGGCGCCGGGCCGGTGCCCGCGCTGCGCGCCGGGCTCGCGCGGGTGCGGGCGCCGAGGGTGGCGCTGCTTGCCGCCGACCTGCCGTTCCTGCGTCCCGTCCACATCGCCCGGCTCCTCGACGCGATGGGGGAGCGGCCCGGGGCGGTGCTCGTGGACGAGGCGGGCCGCGCGCAGTGGCTCGCCGGCTGCTGGCGCACCGCCGCCCTGCGCGCCGCGCTGGACGGCCACGACGGCGCCGCGCTGCGCGGTCTGCTCGGCCCGCTGGAGCCGGCGCCGGTGGCGCTGCCGGCCGGTGCCCGCCCCCCCTGGTACGACTGCGACACCCCCGAGGAGCTGGCCGCCGCCGGGCGGCTGCTTTGATGGTGCGAGAGTGGGCAGGTCACCAGGACCACGCGCGAAGGGGGAACCCATGCCGGTGCTCGACGACTGGATCAACGCCGCCTGCCGCGAACTCGGCCTGGAGCGCGGCGACATCGACCAGGGCCTCGTCCTGGACCTGGCCCGCGACGTCGCGCACGGGGTCGCGCGGCCCGGCGCGCCGCTGACGGCGTACCTGCTCGGCCTCGCGGTCGGGCGCGGCGCGCCGGCCCGCGATGCCGCCGCCCGGCTGACCGAGATGGCCGAGGGCTGGCAGGCCGAGGTGCCCGCACCGGCGAGCGAGCCCGCGCTGGACGACGCCTAGCCCCGGTCGGCCGGGGCGTCCCGCTCGTCGACGGGCACGACGTCCTTCAGGAAGTCGCGGCGGGACAGGAACGCCGACAGGCTCTCGCGGTGCTCGTCGCAGGCCAGCCAGATCTTCCGCCGGTCCGGCGTGTGGATCTTCGGGTTGTTCCAGCGCAGCGCCCACACGGCGTCGGCGCGGCACCCCTTGGCGGAGCACAGCAGTTCCTCGGGGACGGTCCCCGGAGCGGAGTCGGTCATCCGGCCACTGTGGCACAGGGCGCCGGGGCGGAGCGGTCCAGCCCCGCGTTTCGCCCGGCCCGGCCCCGGATAGGAGGGTCCCGTGCGCACTGCGGCCGAGGAGCGCGGCGAGGAGGGGCGGCGGCGCTGGCGGGCGCTCTCGGTCTGCCTGGTGTCGGCGTTCATGACCCTGCTGGACGTCAGCATCGTCAACGTCGCGCTGCCCTCGATCCGGGCGGGCCTGGACGCGTCCCCGGCGGAGCTGCAGTGGATCGTGTCGGGGTACGCGCTGACGTTCGGGCTCGTCCTCGTCCCGGCCGGGAGGCTCGGCGACGCCCGCAGCCGCCGCGCGGTGTTCATGGCCGGGCTCGCGCTGTTCACGGTGGCGAGCGCGGCGGCGGGCATGGCCCCGACGGTCCTGTTCCTCCTGCTGGCGCGGCTCGTGCAGGGCGTCGCGAGCGGGATCCTCAACCCGCAGGTCGCGGGGCTCATCCAGCAGCTGTTCCAGGGCGCCGAGCGCGGACGCGCCTTCGGCGCCCTCGGCGCGGTGATCGGGATCGCCACGGCCGTGGGCCCGCTGCTCGGCGGCGCGCTGATCGCGTTGTCCGGGCCCGAGGAGGGCTGGCGATGGGTGTTCTACGTCAACATCCCGGTCGGGGTCGCGGCGCTGTTCCTGGCGTGGCGGCTGCTGCCGGCCCCGGTCTACGGGGAGCGGCAGGGCCTGGACCCCCTCGGGGTGGTCCTGCTCGGCGCCGGCGTCTTCTGCGTGCTGCTGCCGCTCGTCCAGGAGCAGCAGTGGAGGACGGGTCTGAAATGGCTGCTGGTCCTCGCGGGCGCCGTCCTGATCGCGGCGTTCGCCGTGTGGGAGCGCCGGGCCGGGGCGCCGATGGTCGACCTCGCGCTGTTCCGGCTCCGCTCCTACACGCTGGGCGCGGCGATCGCCCTGCTGTTCTTCGCCGGGTTCACCGCGGTCTTCTTCATCTTCACCCTCTACCTGCAGAACGGCCTCGGCTACAGCGCGCTCGGGGCGGGCCTCGCGATCACGCCGTTCGCGGTCGGGTCGGGCGCGGCGTCCGCGGCCGGAGGCCGGGTCGTGACGCGCTACGGGCGGTCGCTCGTCGCCGCCGGCCTGTGCCTGGTGCTGGCCGGCCTCGGGGCCGCCTGGGTCGCGGTCGAGCTGGTGCCGGGCGCCGGGGTCGCCTGGGCGACCGCGGCCCCGCTGGCGGTGGCCGGCGTCGGCACCGGCCTCGTCATCTCGCCGAACCAGACGCTGACGCTGTCGCAGGTGGACTCCACCGAGGGCGGCAGCGCGGCGGGCGTCCTGCAGACGGGCCAGCGCGTCGGCACCGCGATGGGCATCGCCGCCGCCGGCTCGGTGTTCTTCGCGACGGTCGCCGCGACGGCCGGGGACTGGGCCGCGGCGTTCCGGCACGGGCTCATCGTCATCCTGGGGTTCGTGCTGGCGGCGCTCGCCGCGGCCGGCGCCGACCTCGCCGCCGGCCGCCGGCAGCGGCGCCGCGACGCCGCGCTACAGACGGCGGCGCAGAGCGCGTGCGCCGAGGCCGATGGCCGCCGCGGCACCGGCGACGGCCGCGGCTAGCACCAGGTTCTGCCGCCTGATCCGGGCCGGGATCTCCGCGTACGGCATCGTCGAGAACGACACCAGCTCGTAGCGGGAGACGTAGCGTCCGGCCAGGCGCCGCTCCAGGGCGTGCGTCGCGGCCTGCTTCGCCCGGTACACCGGGGACGACACCCGGTCGCGCATCTCCACGAAGTTGTCCAGCGCCATCTCGGCGATCGCGTCGGTGTTGGCCTTGCGCCGCTCCTGGTAGAGGGTCAGCGCGCGGGCCCAGTCCCCGCCCGTCTCGGTCAGGCACCGGTCGATCTCGATGCAGTCCTCGAAGGCGCAGTTGGCGCCCTGCCCGAAGAACGGGACGATCGCGTGCGCGGCGTCGCCGAGCAGGGCCACGACCGCGCCGTCCCCGCGCGCCGTCCACGGCCGGCAGCGGACGGTGACCAGCGAGCCGACCGGGTTGCCCGCGTAGTCGTCGACAAGGCCGGGCATCAGGCCGGCCGCGTCCGGATAGTCCCGCTCGAAGCGGGCGGTGACCTTCTCCGGCGTGTCGAGGGCGGCGAGGTCGTCCTTCGGCCAGAACAGCGTGCAGGTGAACGACCGGTCGAGGTTCGGCAGCGCGATCATCATCGAGGTGCCGCGGGGCCAGATGTGCAGCGCGTCGGGGTCGAGGGCGAACCCGCCGTCCTGCGTCGGCGGGATGGTCAGCTCCTTGTACCCGTGTTCCAGGAAGTCGGCGTCCTCGCCCAGCTCGAGGGACCGGCGGACCGCGCTGTAGGCGCCGTCCCCGGCGAGGACGACGCCGGCGGGCTCGGCGTCGCCGCCCTCCAGTAGGACGGCCCCGGCCGCGGTGTCCACGCCCGTGACGCGCTGGGAGAACCGGAGCGTGACCCCCGGGGTCGCCTCGGCGGTGTCCAGCAGCGACCGGTTGAGCTCGGCGCGGCTGATGGAGTTGATAGCGCGTTCGCCGTCCGCGCTGTAGGGCTGGAAGTTCGGCGTCCCGCCCAGGGGGTGGACCATCCGCCCGTGCATGGGCAGCGCCTGCTTGAGCGACCGCTCGCGCAGGCCGACCTGCTCCAGCGCGGCGAGCCCGCGGGCCGAGATCGCCAGGTTGATCGAGCGGCCGCGCTCGGCGCCCGCGGCGCGCGGGTCGGGGCGCCGCTCGTACACCGTCACCGGGATGCCGCGGCGGCCGAGGAGCACCGCGAGCAGGCAGCCCGCGAGGCCCGCGCCGACGATCGCGACCCGGTCCCGGTCACCCGCCATTGACCGGGGCCTCCTCGGTCTGCGAGCGGACCTCCCACAGGTCCGGGAACGCGGGGGCGAACAGGGTGCTTCGCAGGTAGTCGGCGCCGGCCGACCCGCCCGTGCCGATCTTCGCGCCGATCGTGCGCTCCACCATCTTCAGGTGGCGGTACCGCCACTCCTGGATTCCCTCGTCGACGTCGACCAGCGCCTCGCACACCTCGGCGGCCGGCCCGGACTCGTCGGCGTAGACGGCGAGGAGCACCTTCTGGACGCCGGGGTGCGGCTCCCACTGCCGGGAGACGTCGCGGTCGAGCGCCTCCCTGGGGACGGGCAGCCCGCGCCCGGCGAGGTAGCGCAGCAGCGAGTCGAAGAGCGACGGGCGGGCGACGGCCGCCTGGAGGCGCTCGTCCCCGCGCAGGTCCGAGGCGGGGAACCCGCGCCGGCCGAGCACCGCCTCGATCTCGCGGAACTGCTCGCTCTGGAAGCCGCTGGAGCTGCCGAGGGCGTCGCGGAAGGCGGCGAACTGCCGGGGCGTCATGGTCTCCAGGACGTCGAGCTGGCCGACCACGGTCTTGAGGATCTTGGCGATGCGGCGCGCGGTGTGCAGCGACCCTCCGCTGTTGCCCTCCTCCAGCCGGCGCTGGAGCAGCGCGGCCTCGTGCAGGATCTGCTTGAACCACAGCTCGTAGACCTGGTGGATGATCACGAAGAGCAGCTCGTCGTGGGCCCGGGTCTTCGGTTCCTGGCAGGACAGGAGCTCGTCGAGCTTCAGGTAGCCGCCGTACGTCATCGTCGGCGAATCCGCCATCACGCCTCCTTGCGACACAACGGATGTGGTCCGCAGCATATGGGATCGTTCCGCCCATCCAAGGGACGGGAGGTCCTCGGCCGCCCATTCCAGGCACCCCCTACGATCAGAACGCGATTCGGTGTCGGGTTCCGGGAGGTACGGGATGGGCGGGATCGTCAGGGAGTTCGTGGGGCTGCCGTCGCCCGTGGCCGGGCGGGCGGGCGCGGGCGGCCACCCGTGCCAGGGCGTCTACCACCGCCCGGCGGGCGCCCCGCCGAAGACCGCGTTCATCGCGACCCACTACAACGTCGACTTCTCCGAGCACTACCTCGCCGAGCACCTCGCCGCCCGCGGGTACGGCTTCCTCGGCTGGAACACCCGCTTCCGCGGCAACGAGGCCTACTTCCTCCTCGACCACGCCCTCGCCGAGATCGGCACCGGCGTCCGCTGGCTCCGCGAGCAGGCCGGCGCCGAGCGGATCGTCCTGCTGGGCAACTCCGGCGGCGGGTCGCTCATGGCCGCCTACCAGTCCCAGGCGGTCCTGCCCAATGTCACGCCCGTCGCCGGAATGCGCCCGGCCCCCGCCATCGAGGACCTCCCCGTCGGCGACCTGTTCATCGCCCTCGCCGCCCACGCCGGCCGCCCCGAGGTCCTCACCGCGTGGATGGACCCCTCGGTGACCGACGAGACCGACCCCCTGTCGGCCGACCCGTCCCTCGACCCGTTCGACCCCGCGAACGGGCCGCCCTACGGCGCGGAGTTCCAGGCCCGCTACCGCGCCGCCCAGCGCGCCCGCAACGAGCGCATCACCGACCGGGTCCTCGCCCGCCTGGACGCCCTCACGGGCACCCGCGCCCGCGACGAGCTGTTCACCGTCCACCGCACCTGGGCCGACCTGCGGATGATGGACCCGTCCATCGAGCCGTCCGACCGCGAAGCCGATCGGTGCTACCTGGGCGAGCCGGTCAAGGCCAACTACGGCGTCCTCGGCATCGGCTCCCTCTGCACGCTCCGCTCGTGGCTGTCGATGTGGAGCCTGCGCACGTCGCAGTGCTCCGCCGCGCCGCACCTCGCGCGGATCACCGTGCCGTCCCTGGTCGTCCACGCCACCGCCGACGAGGGCGTCTACGACAGCGACGCGCGCGCGATCTTCGACGCCCTCGGCACATCCGACAAGACGCTCGACTTCATCGAGGACACCCACTACCTGCCGCGCTCGCGGCCCTGGGCCGCCGACCTCATTGACGCCTGGGTCCGCGACCACTAGGCGGGCTTCTCCGGACCACCCGGCCCCGGGCCCGGACGCGGGCGCGGGTCCCCGGCCCGGAGCGGCGCGTGCTCGTAGCGGCCCTCGTGGGCGAGGACCGGCCGCCGGTCGCCGGCCAGCTCGGGGTGCCGCTCCTCCAGCGCGCGCCGCTCCTGCGCCGTCCGCCGCAGCTCGGTGACGTACGCGCGGTCGCCCTCGCGGGTGCCGCGCCACGTCTGCGGCATCATCTCCTGCGGCGGCGGGACGGACGCCGTCCCGAGCAGCCCGCACCGCGCCGGGACCTTCGCCGTCGCCGCCCCGCACGCGCAGGCCGGCAGCGGCGCGGTGAACGACTGGATCACCTCGAACCGGTGGCCGGCCTCGCACCGCAGCTCGTAGATCGGCATGCCCGCCTCACCACAGCCGCAGGGAGCGCTTGAAGATCTCCGCCACCGCGTCCTCGTTCACCGGGCGCGGCGAGGTCGCCAGCAGCCGCTGCTGCTTCATCGTGCCCTCCACCAGGCCGGGGATGTCGCCCTCGGCGTAGCCGACGCCGCCGATCCCGTCCGGGATGCCGATGTCGCGCATCAGGTTCAGCACCGCCAGCGGCAGGTGCTCGGCCGGGTCGTTCGGCCGGTCCAGGCGCGGGTCGAGCAGCTCGGCGGCCCGCACGTGCCGCTCCGGGCGCGCCTGGTAGGTGAACCGGAACGCCTCCGGCGCGGTCAGCGACACCGACATCCCGTGCGGGACCAGCGCCTCCCCGTCCGGGTAGCCGGCGGGGTGGAAGTCCTTCACCATCCCGGCGATGGGGTAGGCGTTGGCGTGCGGGATGTGGACCCCGGCGTTGCCGAAGCCGAGCCCCGCGAACGTCGCCGCGAGCGCCATGTCGGCGCGGGCCTGCCGGTCGTCGCCGTCCTGGACGGCCCTGCGGAACGACCGGGACAGCAGGCTCAGCGACTTCTCCGCCCACATGTCCGATACCGGGTTGGCGCCGCAGTACGGCACCCGCTGCTCGGGCTGCTTGCGCTCGAAGTCGTCGAAGGGGCGGGCGGTGTAGCTCTCCAAGGCGTGGCAGAGGATGTCCATCCCGGCGGACGCGGTCACGCCGGACGGCTGCGACATCGTCAGCTCGGGGTCGACCACCGCGAGCGTCGGCCGCATCCGCGGGTGGCTGATGCCCGTCTTGACCCGCAGATCCAGGACGTCCAGGACGCACACGGTCGTGCTCTCCGCGCCGGTCCCGGTCGTGGTGGGGACGGCGACCAGCGGCAGCAGGGGTCGCTCCGGCGCCCGCCCGCCCCCGATCGGCGGGTTCAGGTACTCGGCGAGGTCGCCCTCGTTCGTCGTGAGCAGGTTAATCGCCTTGGCGGTGTCGATGCTCGATCCGCCGCCGACGGCCACGTAGGCGTCGTAGGGCCCGGTCTCCCGCGCGTGCTCGACGGCCTGCCGCAGGCTCGCGTCCGTCGGCTCCACGCGGACGCCGTCGAAGACCGCCGCCTCGACGCCGTACGCCTTCATCGCGTCGGCGATCCGCTGCGGGCCGCCCGTCGCGGCGACGCCGGGGTCGGTCACCACGAGCACCCGGCGCGCCCCCAGCTGCGCGAGGTCGAAGCCGAGCTCGTCGGCCGCTCCCTCGCCGAACTTCAGCTGGGGCGCTCCGTAGGTGAAGACCGTTTCGTTCGTCATGACCGTCCTCAGGTGTAGAAGGCGTCGGGCGCCTGCCGCAGCGAGTCCATTTGCTGCGCGTCGTGCCCGAACACCACCGTCGCATCGCTCTTCTCCGCGATTCCCCGGATCTTCTCCACCGATGCGTACCAATCGCCAAGATCGCTGACAATCGCGGCGGGCGTCGCGGGCGGGCCGTAGGAGTCGCCGAGGTAGACCGCGTCCGACGTGAAGATCATCGTGCCGGTGTCGGGGAGGTCGACCTTCATCGCCATCGTGCCGGGGGTGTGGCCCGGCGCCTCGATGAGGGTGACGCCCGGCAGGAACTCGGTGTCGCCGGAGACGGTCTCGAAG
Organism: Actinomadura sp. B10D3; assembly: GCF_039871695.1. NCBI lineage: Bacteria > Bacillati > Actinomycetota > Actinomycetes > Streptosporangiales > Thermomonosporaceae > Actinomadura > Actinomadura sp. B10D3. The sequence goes on along the minus strand of NZ_JBDPLY010000005.1, from coordinate 304,272 downwards.
TCCAGGCCCCCGTAGTCGGCCTTGAGGTGCGCGCCCTCGAACTCGCCCTCGAACCCGAACGCGAAGTCCTTCTCCTTCTGGTTGCACACCAGCCGCGCGCCGGTCCCCGCGAACTGCCGGACGTTCCCCGCGTGGTCGAAGTGCAGGTGCGACAGCACGACGAAGTCGAGGTTCTCCGGGCTCACGCCCACCTGGCCGAGCCGCCGGTCGAGGTACTGCTCCTCCTCGACCTGGTCGTAGGGGAAGAACTCCTGCAGGCCGCTCGGCTCCCAGCGGGTCTCCCAGTCGCGGGGGCAGCTGGTGTCCCACAGCAGCGTGCCCTCCGGGGTCTCCACGAGGACGGCGTGGGTGGTGCAGCGCACCCATTCGCTCGGTGCGCCCTTCTCGCCGCGCGGCCGGATGGTCCGTCCCGCCTTCAGCAGGAGCCACGTCAGGTCGCAGCTCATCGCCCCGCAGTCGAGCACATGCAGCCTCGTCGCCGCCATCACGTCACCTCCGCGAGTCCGGTACCTCTCCACCGTGACATCGCCGTCCGATAAGTCAACAAACCACCGTTCTCGACCTGCACAAACATCTGGGATATGCCTGGAGACATGAGCCCTGGAGACATGAGCGTCGGCGCCCGCCCGTGGCTCGCGCGCTACGGCGAGGGGATCCCGGCCGGCATCGAGCCCGAGTACGCGAGCGCCCTGGACATGGCCGCCGTCACCGCGGCCGCGCACCCGGACGCCGACGCCCTGCGCTGCCGCGGCGAGCGGATCACCTGGCGCGACCTCGGCCGCCGCTCGGACGCCTTCGCCGCCGCCCTCGCGGCCGAGGGGCTCCGGCCCGGCGACCGGGCCGCGCTGTACCTGCAGAACGTCCCGGAGTTCGTGATCGCGCTGCTCGGCGTCTGGAAGGCCGGCGGCATCGCCGTCCCGGTGAACCCGATGAACAAGGCACGCGAGCTCGACCTCGTCCTGCGCGACGCCGGGGCGAGCGCCCTGGTCGCCCTGAGCGGGCTCTACGAGGACGTGGCGCGCGAGGTGATCACCGGCACCGGGGTGGGCACCGTCGTCACGGTGGCCGAGCCGGACCGTCCCGCGGCCGGCACGCTCGACCTCGCGGACCTGGTCGACCGGTTCGCGGGACGCTCCCCGGCGGCGCCGGCCCGCCCCTCCCCGGACGACGTCGCCCTGCTCACCTACACGTCGGGGACGACCGGGCCGCCCAAGGGGGCGATGAACACCCACGGCAACCTGGTCTTCAACGCCCAGACCTACCGCGACTGGATCGGCATCGGCCCGGGCGACGTGATCCTCGGGGTCGCGCCGCTGTTCCACATCACCGGCATGGTCGGGCATGTCGCGCTGTCGCTGCTGACCGGCGCCCGGCTCGTGCTGATGAACCGCTTCGACCCGGCGCGCGCGATCGACACGATCCGGGCGGAGCGCGCCACGTTCACGGTCGGCTCGATCACGGTCTTCATCGCGCTGCTCAACGCCCCGAACGCGGCGCGCGACGCGCTGGCCACGCTCACCAAGATCTACTCCGGGGGCGCGCCGATCCCGCCGAGCACGGTCGCGGCGTTCCGGGACGCCTTCGGCCAGTACGTCCACAACATCTACGGCCTCACCGAGACGACCTCGCCGTCCCACGCCGTCCCGCTCGGCGCCGAGGCGCCGGTGGACCCGGTGACCGGGGCCCTGTCCGTCGGCGTCCCGGTGTTCGACACGGTCGTCCGCGTGGTCGGCGACGACGGCCGGGAGCTGCCGCCCGGCGAGATCGGCGAGCTGGTCACCTCCGGCCCGCAGGTGGTCCCCGGCTACTGGAACAAGCCGGAGGAGACCGCGGCGGCCCTGCCGGGCGGCGCGCTGCGCACCGGCGACGTCGGCTACATGGACGCCGGCGGCTGGTTCTACCTGGTGGACCGCAAGAAGGACCAGATCAACGCGGGCGGCTACAAGATCTGGCCCCGCGAGGTCGAGGACGTCCTGTACGAGCACCCGGCCGTCCGCGAGGCCGCGGTCGTCGGCGTCCCGGACGAGTACCGCGGCGAGACCGTCAAGGCGTTCGTCAGCCTGCGCCCCGGCGCGGACGCCGGGCCGGAGGAGCTGATCGCCTTCTGCCGCGACCGCATGGCCGCCTACAAGTACCCGCGGGCCGTCGAGATCCTGGACGAGATCCCGAAGACCGTCACCGGGAAGCTGCTCCGCCGAGCCCTCCGCGACCGGCCGTCGGGCCAGGGCGGCCGGGGCTAACCGAGGTCGCCGGTGGTCAGGCGGACCTGGCGCAGGGCCGCGGTGAGCTCGGCGGCCTGGGCGGCGGGGAGGCCGGCGATGCCGAAGGCCGACTCGTTGAGCGCGAGCGTGGCCTCCTCGGCGAGGTCGCGGCCGGCCGGGGTGATGGTGGCGAGCACGACGCGGCGGTCGTCGGGGGAGGGGCGGCGGCCGACGAGGCCGCGCTGCTCCAGCCGCCCGATCACGTTGGTGACCGACGCGGGGTGCACCATGAGGCGCGTGCCCATCTTGCCCATGGGGAGCGTCCCGGTACGGGCGAAGGCCAGGAGGCGCAGGGCCTCGTAGGCGGCGAACGTCAGCCCGAACGGCTTGAGGACCGCCTCGATCCGGCTGAGCAGGAGCTGCTGGGCCCGCATCACCGAGGTGACGGCCGCCATGTGGTCGGCGTGCTCGGGCCAGCGGGCGCTCCACTGGCGGTGGGCCTCGGCGATCGGATCGGGTATGTCGGGCACCGGGCCACCGTATGTGGTCTTGACCGCGTCGCGCACGGAAACTATTTTAACTTCCAAATATTGGAAGTCCAAGGTTTGGGGTGGGGACGGTGACGGGGGAGCTGCACGTGCCGGTGCACCCGGTGCGCTTCGTGACGGCGGCGGCGCTGTTCGACGGCCACGACGCCGCGATCAACATCATGCGGCGCATCCTGCAGTCCCAGGGCGCCGAGGTCGTGCACCTGGGGCATGACCGCTCGGTCAGCGAGGTCGTCGACGCCGTCCTGGAGGAGGACGCGCAGGGCGTGGCGATCAGCTCCTACCAGGGCGGGCACGTCGAGTACTTCGAGTTCCTGTCGCGCAGCCTCAAGGAGGCCGGCGCCGAGCACGTGCGGGTGTTCGGCGGGGGCGGCGGCGTCATCGTGCACGAGGAGATCGACCGGCTCTCCGGCGCGGGCGTGCGGATCTTCTCGCCGGAGGACGGGCAGCGGCTCGGCCTCCCCGGCATGATCAACGAGCTGGTGCGCGACTGCGACGTCGACCTCGCGGCCGAACCCGCCCCGGTGGAGGAGGTCCTGGCGGGCGGGCGGCGCGCCCTCGCCCGGACCCTCACCTGCCTGCAGGCCGGGAAGCTGCCGGAGGGCGACCGGGCGCGGCTCGCCGAGGCGGCCGCCGCGCGCCGGGTCCCGGTGCTGGGCATCACCGGCACGGGCGGGTCCGGGAAGTCGTCCCTCACCGACGAGCTGGTGCGGCGGCTGCGCGTCGACCAGCGCGACCGGCTGCGCGTCGCGGTGCTGGCCGTCGACCCGACCCGGCGGCGCGGCGGCGGCGCGCTGCTCGGCGACCGGATCCGGATGAACTCCCTGGACGGCGGCCGCGTGTTCTTCCGCTCGCTGGCCACCCGGGGCGCGCGGGAGCTGCCCGAGAACATCGAGGACATCGTCACCGCGTGCAAGGCCGCCGGATACGACCTGGTCGTGCTGGAGACGCCCGGCATCGGGCAGGGCGACGCCGCGATCGTCCCGCTGGTGGACGTGTCGCTGTACGTGATGACGCCGGAGTTCGGCGCCGCGTCCCAGCTGGAGAAGATCGACATGCTCGACTTCGCGGACGTGGTGGCGATCAACAAGTTCGAGCGGCGCGGCGCGGCCGACGCGCTGCGGGACGTGGGCCGCCAGCTCGTCCGCAACCGGGAGGCGTTCGGGCAGCGCCCCGACGACATGCCCGTGTTCGGCACCAGCGCGGCCACCTTCAACGACGACGGCGTCACCGCCCTCTACCAGCACCTCGGGGAGTTCTTGGGCGAGCGCGGGCTGCGGCTGGAGGACGGGGCGCTGCCCAGGGCCGCGACGAAGGTGTCGACCGGCGCCGCGACCGTCATCCCGCCGAACCGCGTCCGGTACCTGTCCGGCATCGCCGAGACCGTGCGCGGCTACCACGCGGACACGGCCAGGCAGATGGAGGCGGTGCGGCGCGTCCAGCGGCTGGACGAGGTCCGCGCGGAGCTGACCGACGCCTCCGAGGTCGAGGCGCTGCTGGAGGAGGCGCGCCGCGACGTGGCGCCGGACAGCGCCCGGCTGATCGAGGAGTGGCCGGCGGTCGTGGAGTCGTACTCCGGCGACGAGCAGGTCGTGAAGATCCGCGACAAGGAGCTGCACACCAAGCTGACCCGCGAGTCCCTGTCGGGCAGCCGCATCCCGCGCGTCGCGCTGCCGCGCTACACCGACCACGGCGAGCTGCTGCGGTTCCTCCGGTCGGAGAACCTCCCGGGACGGTTCCCGTTCACCGCCGGCGTGTTCCCCTTCAAGCGCGACAACGAGGACCCCGCGCGCATGTTCGCGGGGGAGGGCGACCCGTTCCGCACCAACCGCCGCTTCAAGCTGCTGTCGGAGGGCCAGCCCGCCACGCGGCTGTCCACCGCGTTCGACTCGGTCACCTTGTACGGGCGCGATCCCGACGAGCGTCCCGACGTGTACGGCAAGGTCGGCACGTCCGGGGTGTCGATCGCGACGCTGGACGACATGAAGGCCCTCTACGACGGGTTCGACCTGTCGTCGCCGACCACGTCGGTGTCGATGACCATCAACGGCCCCGCGCCCACGATCCTGGCGTTCTTCCTCAATACGGCCATCGACCAGGGGCTGGACGCCTTCTACGAGGAGCACGGGCGCGAGCCGTCCGCCGAGGAGGCCGCGCAGATCCGCGCGCGCGTCCTGTCGACCGTGCGCGGCACCGTGCAGGCCGACATCCTCAAGGAGGACCAGGGCCAGAACACCTGCATCTTCTCCACCGAGTTCTCGCTGCGGATGATGGGCGACATCCAGGAGTGGTTCATCGCCAACAAGGTCCGCAACTTCTATTCGGTGTCCATCTCCGGCTACCACATCGCCGAGGCGGGCGCGAACCCCATCAGCCAGCTCGCGTTCACCCTCGCCAACGGGTTCACCTACGTCGAGTCCTACCTGGCGCGCGGCATGGACATCGACGACTTCGCGCCCAACCTGTCGTTCTTCTTCTCCAACGGCATGGACCCCGAGTACAACGTCCTCGGGCGGGTGGCCCGCCGCATCTGGGCCGTGGCCATGCGCGACAGGTACGGCGCCAACGAGCGCAGCCAGAAGCTCAAGTACCACGTGCAGACGTCCGGCCGCTCCCTGCACGCGCAGGAGATGCACTTTAACGACATCCGGACCACGCTGCAGGCGCTCATCGCCATCTACGACAACTGCAACAGCCTGCACACCAACGCCTACGACGAGGCCGTCACCACGCCGACGGCCGAGTCGGTGCGCCGGGCGCTGGCGATCCAGCTCATCATCAACCGCGAGTGGGGGCTCGCGATGAACGAGAACCCGCTGCAGGGGTCGTTCATCATCGACGAGCTGACCGACCTGGTCGAGGAGGCGGTGCTGGCGGAGTTCGACCGGATCAGCGAGCGCGGCGGCGTCCTCGGCGCGATGGAGACCGGTTACCAGCGCGGCCGCATCCAGGACGAGTCGATGCTGTACGAGCAGCGCAAGCACGACGGCTCCCTGCCGCTGATCGGGGTCAACACGTTCCGCACCCCGGACTCCGGCGACGGGACGCCGCAGAAGATCGAGCTGGCCCGCGCCACCGAGGAGGAGAAGCGGTCCCAGCTCGACCGCGTCCGCGCCTACCAGGAGGCGCACGGCGACGAGGCGCGGGCCGCCCTCGCCGCGCTCAAGGAGGCGGCGCGGGCGGGCGAGAACGTGTTCGCGGTGCTGATGGACGCGGCGCGCGTGTGTAGCCTCCAGCAGATCACCGCCGCGTTCTTCGAGGTGGGCGGCCAGTACCGCCGCAACGTCTGATCGTCCGGCCCATGACCGCGCGTGACGACACCGGCGCCCCGGTCCCCGTTCCGGACCGGGTGCGCCGGGTCGTGTCCATCGTCCCGTCCCTGACGGAGACGGTCGCGGTGTCCGCGCCGGGCCTGCTGGCCGGCGCCACCGACTGGTGCACCCACCCCGCGGGCCTGGACGTGCCGCGCGTGCGCGGCACGAAGAACCCCGACGTGGAGAAGATCGCGGAGCTGCGGCCGCACGTCGTCCTCGGCAACACCGAGGAGAACCGCCCGGCCGACGTCGAGGCGCTGCGCGCCGCGGGCATCCCGGTGTGGATGACCGAGATCCGCACCGTCGGCGAGGCCCTCGCGTCGCTGCGCCGCATGCTCACCGAGGCGTGCCGTGTCCCGGTCCCCGCCTGGCTGGACGAGGCGGCGCGCGTCTGGTCGGACGTCGCGCCGCGCCCGCCCCGCGCGGCGGTCATCCCGATCTGGCGGCGGCCCTGGATGGTCGTCGGCCGGGACACCTTCACCGGCGACGTCCTGTCCCGGCTCGGCGTGTCCAACGTGTACGCCGGCCACCCGGACCGCTATCCGAAGATTCCGCTGGACGAGCTGAACGCGTCGGGCGCGGACCTGGTCGTCCTGCCCGACGAGCCGTACGCGTTCACCGAGGACGACGGTCCCGAGGCGTTCCCCGGCATCGACGCGGCGCTCGTCAGCGGGCGCGACCTCACCTGGTACGGCCCGTCCCTCGTCGGCGCACCGGCCGCCCTGGCGCGGCGGCTCGACGAGGCCCACCCCCGCTAACCGCCCCCGTCAGGGCGCGCGGCCGGTGAACATGGCCTCCACACAGCGGGCCATGCGCGCGTCCAGTTCCTCCGCCGGCATGCCGATCTCCCTGGCGAGGTGCTCGCGCAGCAGCGTGTACCCGCAGATCGTGGACGCGATCGCCGCCTGCACGGCCTCGACGTCCTCGACGGGAAGGCGGCCCGCCGCGGCCTCCGCGGCGAGGTCCTCCCGGTCGGCGCCCCGGTTGAGCAGCGCCCGGGGCCGGTCGTCGCCGTCCAGCACCAGCAGCGCCGCCAGGCGGACCGGCTCGGGGTTGCGCAGGCTCGTCCAGAACAGGCGCGACAGCCGCTCGCGCAGCGGCAGGCCGGCCGCGTCGACCGCGTCCTCGGCGTTCAGCCGCGACCGGTGGAACAGCGCCGACCGCAGCAGCGCCCGCCGCGACCCGAAGTACTGGTACACCAGCCCGCGGTTGACGCCGGCCTCGTCGGCGACCTGCCGCAGGTTCAGCCCGGCGAGGACGCCGCCGCGCCGCAGCAGCGCGATGGCCGCCGCGCGCAGCGACTCCTCCGTCCCCTCCCGGTCGCGTGCCTGGCCGTGGCGGCGGGCCGCCCGCGGCGACGTCACGCGCCGTGCCCCGGCGTGGGTACGGCGCCGCGCACGGGCCGGCTCATGCCCGCGGACCGCCCGCCACGTAGATGACCTGCCCCGAGACGAAGGAGGCGTCGTCGCCGACCAGGAACGCGACGGTGCCGGCGATGTCCTCGGGGACGCCGACGCGGCGCACCGGGATCTCCTTGGCGGCGGCGGCCTTGAAGTCCTCGAACTCCACGCCGATCCGGGCGGCGGTCGCGGCCGTCATCTCGGTGGCGATGAAGCCGGGGGCGATCGCGTTGACGGTGACGCCGAACCGGCCAAGCTCGATCGCGAGGGTCTTGGTGAAGCCCTGGAGGCCCGCCTTGGCGGCCGAGTAGTTGGCCTGGCCGCGGTTGCCGAGCGCCGACACCGACGACAGGTTCACGATCCGGCCCCAGCCCGCCTTCGTCATGTGCTCCTGCGCGGCGCGGCTCATCAGGAACGAGCCGCGCAGGTGCACCGACATGACGGCGTCCCAGTCGTCGTCGGACATCTTGAACAGCAGGTTGTCGCGGGTGATGCCGGCGTTGTTCACCAGCACGACGGGCGGCCCGAGCTCGGCGGCGACGCGCGCGACGGCGGCGGAGACCGCCGCGGAGTCGGCGACGTCCACGCCGACGGCGAGGGCCGTTCCGCCGTCCTTGGCGATCGTCTCCACGGTGCCCGCGCACGCGGCCTCGTCGAGGTCGCAGACCGCGACGGCGAAGCCCTCCCTGGCGAGGCGGACGGCGGTGGCGGCGCCGATGCCGCGCGCGGCGCCGGTGACGATGGCCACACGGTTGTCGGTCATGTGCGCACCCTTCCGTCAGACCTGGATGTCCTTGGCGATGATGGTCTTGAGCACCTCGCTGGTGCCGCCGTAGATGCGGGTGACCCGCGCGTCGGTGTACAGGCGCGCGATGGGGTACTCCATCATGTAGCCGTAGCCGCCGTGCAGCTGAAGGCACTTGTCGACGACGCGTCCCTGGACCTCGGTGCAGAACAGCTTGCAGACGGCGGCGTCGGCGGGGGTCAGCTCCCCGGCGTCCAGGGCCTCGATGCAGCGGTCGACGAGCGAGCGGGCCGCCTCGACCTCGGTGGCGCACTCGGCGAGGACGAACTTGGTGTTCTGGAACGAGGAGACGGTCTTGCCGAAGACGGTGCGCTCCTGCACGTACTTGCGGGCGAACTCGACCGCGGCGGCGGCGGACGCGTAGGCGTTGGTCGCGATGCCGAGGCGCTCCTCGGCGAGGTTGTGGGTGAGGTACTCGAAGCCGCGGCCCTCCTCGCCGAGGAGGTCCTCGACGGGCACCCGGACGTCGGTGAACGACAGCTCGGCGGTGTCGGAGCTGTGCTGGCCGATCTTCTCCAGCCTGCGGCCGACGGCGTAGCCCTCGCTCGTGGTGTCGACGGCGAGGATCGACAGGCCGGCCCGGCGGTTCTCGGGCGTGGCGGGGGACGTCCGGGCCACCACGAGCACGCGGTCGGCGAGGACGCCGCCGGTGATGAACGTCTTGGCGCCGTTGAGGATGTAGTGGTCGCCGTCGCGCTTCGCGGTCGTCTGGATGCCGGCGAGGTCGGAGCCGGTGCCGGGCTCGGTCATCGCGATGGCGGTCATCATCTCGCCGGACACGAACGGCGGCAGCCAGCGCTTCTTCTGCTCGTCCGAGCCGTACTTGAGCAGGTAGGGCAGGACGAGGTTGACGTGCACCCCGTAACCGCCGAAGCTCACCGCGGCGCGGGCGCACTCCTCGGAGATCACGGCCTGGTACTTGAAGCTGGTCTCGCCCGCACCGCCGTACTCCTCGGGCACCTGGACGCCGAACACGCCCAGCTCGCCGAGCTTGTGGTAGAAGCCGCGCGGCGGGTGGCCGGCCTTCTCCCACGCGTCGTAGACCGGGGCGACCTCGGCCTCGATGAACGACCGGATCATGTCCCGGAACGCCTCATGGTCCTCGTTGAATACGGTGCGGCGCACGCCGTGCCCCTCTCGCCTGCGTAACTAACAGAACGCTAACCTAACTCGAATAGCATTCTAGAATCAACTACGAGGGAGAGGGGCCGCGGAGGTCAGGGGTTGACCCGCTGGGACAGCGCCTTGAGGAAGAGCGCCTGCACCTCCTCCGGGGTCTCGGCCACGTACGCGTCCCCGCGCGTGAGCCGCGCGATCTGCCGCAGCTCGTTGACGTCCACGTCGCCGCCGTTGCCGAACATGTTGATGAGGACCGGGCGCTCCGGGTCGTACTCGCGGCGGATGTGGTCCAGCGTCTCGGCGAGCGAGGGGCCGCCCGGGTCCTCGTTGCGGCCGTCCGTCCAGAGCAGCACCGAGTTGACGTACTCAGGCTTGTAGGTCCGCTTCATGTAGTCGAACGCCGCCATGACCGTGTCGTACAGGCCCGTGTCGCCGCGCTTCTTCACCCGGATCTGCGCGAACGCGCTCAGCATCTGCTGGCGCCGGGTGGCGGAGCCGAGCCGCTCGCCGAGCGGTCCGACGCTGACCAGCTCGCGCCAGTCCTGGTCGCCCTCCAGCTTGGTGGAGAACACCCACTGGCCGAGCTCGCTGTCGTCCGGTAGCAGCGACAGCCCGCCCTGCGCGGTGCGGACCGTGGCCTGCAGCCGGGTGACGCCCGGCACCAGCCGCTGGTCCATGGACCCGGACACGTCGATGATGCTGAGCATCCTGATGCTCAGCGACAGCTGCGCCCACGACTGCATGGTGCGCCGCACGTCGGCGGCGGGCGCCGGCGGCAGCGCCTTCGGCGCGCGCGGGTTCAGGCCGGTCCGGGGGGAGAACGCCGCGGGCGCGGCGCCGCCGGGGGTGCGGAACCCCAGCCGCTGGACGTCGTCGCGGGTCGCCCGGTCCGACAGCGCCCGCCGCAGCAGGCGGGCCGCGCCGGCCTTGGCCGCGTCCCGGGACAGGACGGTGACGGGGTGGTCCAGGAAGACCGTTCCCTCCGCCGGGTACACCGCGACGGCCTGCTCGGCAGGACGGCGCGCGTTGTAGGAGAACACCGCCTGCTCGGGGGCCAGCGCGACGGGGTAGCGGTCGGTGTCGCCCTTGCCGAACGCGGCGAACTCCGCCGGGACCGACGCCGCGATGCCCTCGCGGATCGTGCGGACCACGCCGGCGAACCGCGCCTGGCCGCCCGGCGAGTCGGCCAGCAGCGCGCCGGCCAGCATCAGCGAGCCCATCCCGGTGGCGCTCCGGTCGGGGTCGGGGACCTGGAGCCGGAACAGCCGCGCCGGGATGACGCCGCCGCCGGCGTCCGGGTCCTGCCCGGAGTCCGAGGCGCCCGCCGCGGCGAGCAGATCCTTCCAGGACGGCTGCTCGGGCGCGCCGAGGTTGCGCAGCTGCGTCGCGAGCCCGCGGGGCATCGCCAGCACGATGGGGGAGGAGGCCATGCCGCCGAGGTCGGTGAAGGACCCGGCCGCCCCGGGCCTGTCGGAGGTGCCGACGAGCTTGGTCCACAGCGAGGAGTCGGGGATCCAGACGTCCGGCTTCTCGGTGACGCCGGCGACCCCCTTGCCGGACAGCAGGGTCGCGACGGCCGCCGGCTCGGTGGCCCGCACCCGCGCGCGGACGCACCGCCCGTCGACCTCGTTCTTGGCGTCGTTGAGGCGGCCCGCCGCCCGGATGACCGCGGGGGCGATGTCCGGCGCGGCCGCCACGGTGAGCGTGAGGGCGTCGTCGCCGGAGCAGTCGTCGCCGGCCGCGGCGACCGCGTAGGCGCCGAGGCCGGTCAGCAGCACCAGGCCGACCGCGCCCGCGAGCGGCCCGAGCAGGATGCCGCCGACGCGCCTCGGCGGCCGTCCCCGGCAGGGGAGCCACCGCCCCCGGGGCGGCTTGGCGGCGGCGTGCGCCGGCCCCGGCGGGCGGGACGCGCGGGCGGGCCGGCTGAACGCGTCGAAGGGCGCCTCCGCCCCGCCGGGCCCCGCCCCGCCGGGCCCCGGACCGGCGGGGCGCGCGCCGGGGCCGTGCGGCCCGGGCGCTCCACCGGGCTGCGAGGCCCCGAGGAAGGTGTAGGGCGTCTCCGGGTCGCCCGGCTCCGGCAGGTTCCGGGGTGCCCAGTCGGGCACGTCGTCGTGTCCGCTCATCGCCGTTCTCCGTTTCCCGGTGGGCCCGGACGAGCGGGGCGCCGGGCCGCGTCGCGCCATGTCTCGACGGCCCGCGGGTGAGACACATTGATGATCTGTCTCGGCGGGGCCAGGTGTGATGTTCGTCTCATCAGCGTCTTCCGTCAAGGGTTTCGGCGGGTCCGGACTGGGTCGCGGGCGGTCAGGAGGGCGGAACGGGCACCTCGGCGAGCAGAGCGGCGAATCCGGCGGCGCGCGCCGGGGACACCTCGTCCGCGGTCCGCCCGTCCAGGGACGCGCGCAGCCGCGCCACCCGCCGCCCGAGGTCCACGGGCCGGCCCTGGTCCACCTCGTTGAGCAGCGTGGTGACCTCGGTGGCCAGGTCGGAGCCGAACCGCGGCCCGACCTCCCCGCGGGCGATCCCCACGTCGATCGCGCGGCGCAGCCGGGCGAGGGCGCCCACGACGGCCGTGCGCGCGTCCGCCGCCGGGACCGCCGGGCTCGCCGTCCGGGTCGGCGGTCCCGGCCGGCGGGTGCTCGGATCCCCTTCCGGGTCGGGCGGGCCTTCGGCGGACGGGCGCGGCGGCAGGGGCAGGGTGACGCCGCCCGCCGCCGGGTCCGGCAGCGCGGACATGGTCACGGCGAGCGGCACGAGCGCGAGCGCCAGCGCCGCCGCGGCGGCGCCGAGCACGCCCGCGCGCCGGGCGCCTCCCGGCCCGCGCCGGGCGGGTGCCCGCTCCCCGGTGTCCGCTGCGTCCGCCGCCTGCGCGGCGTCGGCGGCGTCCGCGGGCAGGGGGAGGACGGGGATCTCGCCGGCCTGCTCCGCCAGCGTGCGCGCCACCTCGGCGGCCGGCGGCCGTGCGGCGGGATCGGTGGCGCGGCACCGGGCCGCGAGGCCGGCGAGGTCCGCCACCGCCCCGTCCGGCGGCTCCCCGTCCGCCGTCTCGGGAAGGCACGCCGCCAGGATCGCGCCCAGCGCGAGCACGTCCGCGGCCCGCCCCGCCTCCTCGTCCGGCCCGTCCCGGCCCTGGAGGGCCTCCCCGGCTCCCTCGCCCGCGGCCTCCGCGGCCGGGCCGGCGACGCCGAGGCCGAGGAGTTTCACGCCGCCCGCGGTGAGGAACACCTGCCCGGCCCTCAGATCGCCGTGGACGACTCCGCAGGCGTGGACGGCGGCCAGGGCGTCGGCGATCCGCGCGCACACGCCGGCCGCCTCCTGGGGGTTCGGCAGGCCGCGCGTGAGGCGCGCCGTCAGCGACTCGCCGTTCAGGTACTCGGTCACGACGTAGGTCAGCGCGCCGCCGCCGGGGTCCTCGGCCTCCCCGTAGTCGTAGGTGGTCACGATGCCCGGATGGGTGAGCGCCGCGGCGGCGCGGGCCGCGTCGCGCAGGCGCCGCCGCGCCCGCCGCTCGGCGCGCGGGACGGTGACCATCGTCACCGCGACGCCGCGGGCCAGCAGCTCGTCGTGCGCGCGCCACACCTGGGCGGGACCGCGCCGGCCGACGCGGTGCTCCATGCGGTAGCGGCCCTCCAGCCGGAATCCCGGTTCCACGGGACCTCCCCTCTGGCGCGGGGGACGGTTGTCACCGCACAGCAGTACGCACCACGGCCCGGATCGGATCGGTCGGTGGCCGGGAGGTTCTGACGGAGGGTGTCCGTCCGGGGACACCGCGCCCCGCACGGATCCGGAGGCGAAAGGTTCGGGGTCACCCGGTTTCGGGCCGTGGCCGGACCAGGCCACGGCTGCGTGCTTGCTTTTTCGTCAGGATGTGCCCTCGTCCCGGTGGACGGTCAGGCGCGGGTCACGGGGAGGGTGTTCCCGGCTCCGCGGAGGCCCTCCCACGTGCCCGGACAATGAAAAGCGGCGCCGGGTGGATACGGGGGCAATCCACCCGGCGCCGCATCATCGGTGTTCCGACGGGGGCCCGGAACACCGGCACGGGCGCTCCGACGGGGGACCAGAGCGCCGGTACAAATCGTACACCGAAACCCCCCGCGGTTAGTCAAGAGAATGTCACGACCGGATTTCCGGTCGCTGTCCGGAAACCGGCTTCTGTGCCCGGCGCTCGGGGTCGTCGAAGGACGCGGACGCCGTCGGCTCGCGCCCGCCGTTGGCGAAGATGACCGCCACGTAGGGCAGCACCGCGGCCCCCACCACCATGAGCAGCGCGAGCCACCACGGCGCGCCGGCCACGGCGGCGGCCACCGCCCCCAGGAAGCAGGCCGTGCGGACGCCCATGGAGATCAGGTAGCGCCGCTGCCGGTTGCCGATGTCCTCCGACATGGGTCGGGGGGCGTCGGTGACCGTGTAGACCGCCGGCTCCCGGTGGTCGTGGTGATTGACCTTCACGATTCCACGGTAAGCCCAAGGGGTCCGGCCTGCTACGGCGGTACGGGTCAAACCTCGGAAACGGGCCGGAACTTCGCCGCAGGGCCGAAACAACGGGAGGAAGAGATGACCGATCGCACGTACCGGGTGACCGAGATCGTCGGGACGTCGCCGGAGTCCGTCGAGGCCGCGATCCGCAACGGCGTCCGGCGCGCCTCGCAGACCCTGCGGCACCTGGACTGGTTCGAGGTGACCGAGGTCCGCGGGAACATCCAGGACGGGGAGGTCGCCCACATCCAGGTCACGATGAAGGTCGGCTTCCGCCTGGAGGACGCCTGACCGCGACCTGCCGCGTCCGGGGCCCGGCGTCCGGGGCCCGGGCCCCCGGACACAGAGCGAGCCCCGGACGCGCGGTCTCGGGCCGTCAGGACGCCTGCGACACCGTCGACATGTTGTAGTCGCCGATCCTGATCGGCGGCATGGCGGCCCGGGTGAAGTAGTCCGACCACTCGCGCGGCAGCGTCGGCACGGTCGCGCCGACCTCGGCGAGCCGCGACAGCAGGTCGACCGGGCTCTCGTTGAACCGGAAGTTGTTCACCGCCCCGACGACCTCGCCGCCCTCGACCAGGTAGACGCCGTCGCGGGTCAGGCCGGTCAGCAGCAGGCTCTGCGGGTCGACCTCGCGGATGTACCAGAGGCAGGTCAGCAGCAGCCCCCGCTCGGTGCGGGCGACCATCTCCTCCAGGGAGGCGCCGCCGTCCGGCCCCCTCATCGCCAGGTTGTCGATGGCGGGGGTCACCGGCAGCCCGGTGATCTCGGCCGAGTACCGGGTCTGGGTGAGCGCCTTGAGCGTCCCGTCGCCGATCCAGTCGGTGGCCTGCAGCGGCAGCCCGTTGTCGAACATCGACGAGTCGCGGTCGGAGAAGGGCGCGATGACGAACGGGGCGCACTCCATGCCGGGCGCGGCCGGGTCGCTGGACAGCGTGACGGGCAGGTTCGCGAGCTTCTCCCCGACGCGGGTGCCGCCGCCCGGGGCGCTGAACACCGTCCGGCCGTCGTGCGCGTCCTGCGCGCCCGCCGACCAGTACAGGTAGATCATCAGGTCGGCGACGGCGGACGGCGGCAGGATCGTCTCGTAGCGCCCGGCGGGCAGGTCCACGCGCCGCTCGCCCCACTGCAGCCGCCGGGCGAGGTCGCCGGTGAGGGCGGGGACGTCGACGTCGGTGAAGTCGCGGGTGCCGACGCCGGCCCAGGCCGAGCCGCCCGCGCCCTTGGCGTTCAGCTCCAGCAGCCCGGACGGCTGGTCGTGCCGCAGCCGCAGCCCCGTCGAGGTGCCGAGGAACGAGGAGGTGAGGACGTGGTTGGCGAACCCGTACAGGCGCCGGTCGCCGGCCTCGGCGGCGGCGAACGCCTCGCCGAGCGCGGGCGCGAACCCCTCGAACACGCCGATGCCGGTCTCGGCCGGGTCGTCGTCCCACGCCGCGCCGGCCGGCCCGTCGGTGACCAGCGGGCGGGCGTCCTCGGCGGGCTCGTTGCCGGCGGCGTCGGCCTCGGCGGCGCGGACCAAATCCTCGATGTCGCCGGCGCCGACCGCCGACCGCGACACCACGCCCGCCGCGACGCCGTCCGCGGTGCGGCGCAGCGCGATGACGGTGAGGCGGCTGGAGCGGGTGACGCCGTTGGTGGTGAGGGTGTTGCCGGCCCACCGCAGGTTCGCGGTGGTCGCCTCGTCGGCGATGACGACGCAGTCGTCGGCGCGCGACAGCGACAGCGCCCGCTCGACGGCCTCCTGCGGCCTGATCGTGCTCACTGGCCCGCCTCCTTCAGCGCGTTGAGGATGTTGACGCCGCGGAACAGCGCCGCCGGGCAGCCGTGGCTGACCGGCGCGACCTGACCCGGCTGGCCCTTGCCGCAGTTGAACGCGCCGCCGAGCACGTAGGTCTGCGGGCCGCCGACGGCCTCCATCGAGTTCCAGAAGTCGGTGGTGGTGGCCTGGTAGGCGACGTCGCGGAGCTGCCCGGCGAGGCGCCCGTCCTCGATCCGGTAGAAGCGCTGGCCGGTGAACTGGAAGTTGTACCGCTGCATGTCGATCGACCAGCTCTTGTCGCCGACGATGTAGATGCCGCGCTCGACGCCGGAGATCAGCTCGTCGGTGGACGGGCCGCCCTCCGCGGGCTTGAGCGACACGTTCGCCATCCGCTGGATCGGCATGCTGGACGGCGCGTCCGCGAACGCGCAGCCGTTGGACCGCTCGGCGCCGGTGAGGCGGGCGATGCGCCGGTCGGTCTGGTACCCGGTGAACAGCCCCTCGGAGACGATGTCGAACGACTGCGTCTCCACGCCCTCGTCGTCGTAGCCGATGGTGGACAGGCCGTGCTCGACCGTCCGGTCCCCGGTGATGTTCATGACCTTCGACCCGTACTGCAGCGCCCCGAGCTTGTCGGGCGTGGCGAACGAGGTGCCCGCGTAGGCGGCCTCGTAGCCGAGCGCGCGGTCCAGCTCGGTGGCGTGCCCGATCGACTCGTGGATCGTCAGCCACAGGTTGGACGGGTCGACGACGACGTCGTACACGCCCGGGTCGACCGACGGCGCCGCGAGCTTCTCGGCGAGCAGCTCCGGGATGCGGGCGAGCTCGCCGTCCCAGTCCCAGTGCTCGCCGGACAGCCACTCCCACCCGTACCCGGCGGGCGGCGCGAGCGTGCGCATCGTGTCGAACAGGCCGCCGGCGAGGCCCACGGCGTTCACGACCGGGTGCAGGCGGACCCGCTGCTGGGTGGTGACGGTCCCGGCGAGGTCGGCGAAGAACTTGTTCTCCTTGACCTGCAGGAGCGTCGCGTCCACGTGGTCGACGCGGTCGTCGCCGAGCAGCCGGCGGCTCCACCCGGCCAGCAGAGCGATCTTGTCGGCGGTCGGCACGTCGAACGGGTCGATGTCGTAGGCGGAGACCCAGGTGCGCTCGCCGTGCACGGGCTCGGGCGCCAGCGCGATCGGCTCGCGGTTGACGGCCCTGGCGACGCCGGCGACCTCGACGGCCTGCGCGGCGACGCGCGCGGCGCCGTCCGGGGTCAGGTCGATGCCGGCGGCGAAGCCCCAGGTGCCGTCCTTGACGACCCGGACCGACAGGCCGACGTCGTCCTCGTCCAGCGCGGTCTCCAGCGCGGCGTCGTGCAGGCGGAGGGTCTGGCTGCGGATGCGCTCCAGCCGGAAGTCGGCGTGCTCGGCGCCCAGCTCCCTGGCGCGGGACAGGGCCGCGTCGGCGAGCGCGCGTAGCGGCAGCGCGGTGAAGGCGGGATCGATGTCATGCACCCTCCGCAACCTACCCTCCGCGCCCGCGCGCGGCCCCGAACAAACCCGGGTGAGGGGATCTTGTCGGTTCGGCACATCTTCACGGCCCGCCCGGGGCCGCTAGTGTCGTGCAGCAGTCACCCACGACCACAACGAGAGGGTAGTGATGAGTCGCTCTGTCCTCGTGACCGGCGGTAACCGGGGCATCGGCCTCGCCATCGCCCGCGAGCTGGCCGCGGCGGGCGACGCGGTCGCGGTCACCTACCGGTCGGGCGAGCCGCCCGAGGGCCTGTTCGGCGTCCGCTGCGACGTGACGAGCGCCGAGGACGTCGACGCGGCCTTCGCCAAGGTGGAGGCCGAGCAGGGCCCGGTGGAGGTGGTCGTCGCCAACGCCGGGATCACCAAGGACACCCTCCTGGCGATCATGAGCGAGGACGCGTTCACCTCCGTCCTCGACACCAACCTGGCCGGCTCGTTCCGGGTGGCCAAGCGCGCCGTGAAGGGCATGATGCGCAAGCGCTCCGGGCGGATCGTGCTGGTCTCCTCGGTCGTGGGGCTGATGGGCTCGCCGGGGCAGTCCAACTACGCCGCGTCCAAGGCCGGCATGGTCGGGTTCGCGCGCTCGCTGGCCCGCGAGCTCGGGTCGCGGGGCATCACGGTGAACGTGGTGGCGCCCGGGTTCGTCGACACCGACATGACCGCGGTGCTGAGCGAGGACCAGCAGAAGGCCATCACCGCCGCGATCCCGCTGGGGCGGATCGCGAAGCCGGAAGAGATCGCCAAGGCCGTCCGGTTCGTGGCCGGCGAGGACGCCGCCTACATCACCGGGGCCGTGATCCCGGTCGACGGCGGCCTGGGAATGGGGCACTGACAGTCATGGGAATCCTCGAGGGCAAGCGCATCCTGGTCACCGGCGTCCTGACCGACGCCTCGATCGGCTTCCACGTCGCGCGGATCGCACAGGAGCAGGGCGCCGAGGTGGCGCTGACCGCCTACCCGCGGCCCACGCTCACGCAGCGGACCGCCAAGCGGCTGCCGTCCGGCCCGGACTCCCCGCCGCCGGTGCTGGAGCTCGACGTGACCGACTCCGACCAGCTGGGCGCGCTCGCCGGGAACCTGCGCGAGCACGGCTTCGACCACCTGGACGGCGTCGTCCACGCGATCGGCTTCGCGCCGCAGACCGCGCTCGGCGGCAACTTCCTGGAGACGCCGTGGGAGGACGTGGCGACCGCCGTGCACACCTCGGCGTACTCGCTGAAGTCGCTGACGATGGCGTGCCTGCCGCTGATGAAGGAGGGCGGCTCGGTCGTCGGGCTGGACTTCGACGCCAGCAAGGCGTGGCCGGTGTACGACTGGATGGGCGTGGCGAAGGCCGGCCTGGAGTCGTGCGCCCGCTACCTGGCCAAGTACCTGGGACCGCAGGGCATCCGGGTGAACCTGGTCGCCGCGGGGCCGCTGGCCACGATGGCGGCCAAGAGCATCCCGGGCTTCGAGGGGATGACGGACATGTGGCCGCAGGTGGCCCCGCTCGGCTGGGACATCAAGGACAGCGAGCCCACGGCCCGCGCGTGCGCGGCGCTGCTGTCGGACTGGTTCCCCGCCACGACGGGGGAGATCGTCCACGTCGACGGCGGCCTGCACTCCGTCGGCGCCCCGTCGACGTGACCGCACCCCCCGGCCGCACGTCCGCGTGATCCTTCCGGCGTGACCCTCAGCGGGCCTCGCGGCGGCGGCGGAGCGCGCGGCCCGCGACGCTGACGTTGAGGGCCCCGACCGCGCCGGCGGCGCCCGCTGCGGCGGCGACGAGGAGCATCCGGCCGTCGTCGGCCCCGGAGGCGGCGACGGGGGAGATGAGCCGCGTCTGCGGCACCGCGGCCGTGCCGGTGGAGGCGTACCGGTAGGCGTTGGGGTTCGCGGCGATCTCGGGGGTCGGCAGCACGCCGGGCAGCCCGGACTGCGCCGGGGGGGCCTGCCCGGAGTACGGCCTGAGCCCTTCCGCGCCCGTCATGGGGACGGGGGCGTCCCCTCCGCCGCGCGGCTTCGGGGACGGCTTGCGCGGGGCCTTGGCGGGTGCCTTGCCCGGCTTCTTCACCGAGGTCTTCTCCGGGGCGGGCCGGACGGTCTTGGACGGGGTGGGCTTCGGCGTCGGCGTGGGGCTCTTCGGGGTGAGGGCCTCGCGGAGGTTGCCGAGGTTGCACTTCCAGTTCTCGATCGTGCTCTCCGGGTCGACGCCCTTCTTGCACGTCTCCGCCGCGGCGGCCTCCGCCGGGGTGGAGAGGAGCAGCACCAGCGCCCCCGCCGAGACCGCCGCCGACGCCGTACCGAGCCGCCTGAGCCGCTGGGGCATGTCGCTCCTCCACCCGAACCGTATTCTGTTTCCTGACCCTGCCGTCATCGTGTCCCATACGGGCGGGTGCGTAAACCACGGCACGCGGGTTTCTTTCCCCCCGTCCTACCTCACTGGACCACCAGTCTCCCGAGCCTGGTGCGGCGCGCGGGCGACCCTCCCTCGCGGACGGCCCTGGCCAGGGCGGGTCCGGCCGCCTGGACGACCGACAGGTGCCGCAGCGCCAGCCCGAACGCGGTGGCCACCAGCGGCCGGGTCAGCCCGCCGCCGGACAGGACCGCGACCACGGCGGGCCGCCGCGTCCCGCGGGCCAGCGCGGCGGTCACCGCCCAGCCGTGCCGCAGCCGGGACGCGTCGGCGGGGGCGATGACGGCGTCGCCGCCGGGGAAGGCGACCTCCAGCCCGTGCGGGCCGCCGCCGGTCACCACGCCCGTCTCGCCGAGCGGGGCGTGCGGGAGCGGCGCGGCCACGACCACCCGGTCGCCGGGGTCCATGCCGCGGAACGCGCCGGGGCCGGGGTTCAGCCGGGCCTTGAGCGCGGCGTTGAGGGCGGCGGCGCCCGCCTCGCCGCCCGCCGCCGGCGCGACGACCTGGACGTCGCCCGCGTCGAGCCCGAACGCCCGGGGGATCGAGTCGGCGACGAGCTGGACGGCGCGGTGCACCGCCTCGGCGGCGCCGTCGGCGGGCACCACGACGACCTCCCGCCCCGGGGCGTCCACGGCGATGAGCTCGCCGCCGCGCACCGCCTCGGCCAGCGTGCCGAGCGGGCCGGACGGCGGCTCGGCGCCGAGCGCGACGACGGGCACCGTCTCGGACGCCTCCAGGTCGTCCAGCGGGCGCCCGGGGCCGGCCGGCGGCGGGGCGCCCTCCTCCGCGCACAGCACGAGGTGGGCGCCGTCCGGGCACGCCTCGGCCAGCACCGCGCACAGCTCGACGTCCAGCGCCGCGCCGTCGGTCGCGATGACCAGGTCGAGGTCGAAGGGGCGCTGCTCGCCCCGCCCGTAGACCACGGCGCCCGGCGCGGCGGACGGGTCGTCCCGCGGCTCCAGCAGGCGGTGCAGGCTGGTGACCGTGACGGCGTCCGGGTCCAGCGCGCCCTCCGCGGCGGCCAGATCGGCGGCGGCGCGGTCGGTGGGCGTCACGATCGCGGTGCGGACCCCCTGCGACGCGGCCGCGGCGGCGATCTCGGCGGCGGTGCGGGCGAGGCCGTCCGGCGTGCCCCGCAGGATGCTCACGCCTGTCCGCAGCGCGGCGGTGAGCGCGAGGGAGCGGTCCTCGGGCAGCCCGTCGCGCAGCGTCTTGACGGCCGCGTCGTCCAGCAGCGGCACCGCCGTGAGCGTCAGCCGCCGCAGGCCCTCGGCGGCGGCCTCCTCGGCCAGCGCCCACCGCGCCGGGCCGAGGGTCTCCTCGGGCTCGGGCGGCTCGGCGTCCTCGCCGAAGGCCTCCTCGTCGAACTCGGGCTCCTCGGTGAGCGAGAGGACCTCCGCCTCGTCCAGGGCGGCCTCGACGGCGGCGCGCGGGTCGGGGAACGCCAGCCGCCCCAGCCCGGACAGCACGTCGGCGGCGGGCGTGACCGTGTGCCCGGCGCGGGCCTCCTCGGTCAGCAGGTGCAGGACGAGCGCGGCGCCGCGGCGGGGGTCGTCCGGCCGGGCGTCCTCGCCGAGGAGGGCGCGGGCGAAGTGGTCGGCCTGCCGCGGCTGCACGCCGGGGACGCGCAGCAGCCGCCAGGGGTCGGCGCGCAGCAGCCGCGCCGCGTCCGGCCCGAGGCGGGTGGCGGCGGGTGCGGCGAGCGCGGCGGGCACGCTCGTCTCCGCGAAGAGCGCGGTGAGCGCCCGCAGCCCCTCGCCCGGGGCGGGGTTCGGCCCGGGCGGCGGCGGCGCGGGTGCGGGGTCCGCGGGGCGTCTGTCGAGCGCCTCCGCGGCGGCCTCGGCGGCGCGCATGGCCTCGGCGGCGCGCGCCGCCCGCTCGGCGGGGGTGGGGGTCTGGTCAGGGCTGTCGGTCACGGGCTTCCCGTCGCGGCTTCACGGCTGGCGGTGGACCGTCCCGAGCGTGCCACGGACGGTCCCGGCGGTCACGGAGAAAACACGGGGACGAACCACGGGGCGGTCGCGGATCACGGCTGCGGGGCGGACTCGGAGACGTCGGAGACGTCGTCGAGCGCGTGCCGGATCTCGTTCGGCAGCGTGAGGTCCTCGCTCTCCAGGATCGCGCGGAGCTGCGCGGCGGTGCGGGCGCCGACGATCGGCGCGGCCACGCCCTCCCGGTCGCGGACCCACGCCAGCGCCACGGCGAGCGGGGACCGGCCGAGGCCCTCGGCGGCGGTCACCACCGACTCCACGATGCGGGCGCACTCCTCGTCCAGGTAGGGCTGGACGAACTCGGCGAAGTGCGGGGCGGCGGCCCGCGACCCGGCGGGGATGCCGGTACGGTACTTGCCGGTGAGGACGCCGCGGCCGAGCGGCGACCACGGCAGCAGGCCCGCCCCCGCGTCCAGCACCGCGGGCACGACCTCCCGCTCGATGTCGCGGCGCAGCAGCGAGTACTCCATCTGCGCGGACACCACCGGCGCCCGGCCCGGCCAGGCGCGCTGCCAGGCGGCGGCCTTGGAGACCTGCCAGCCGGCGTAGTTGGACACGCCGACGTAGCGGGTGCGGCCGGAGGCGACCGCCTCGTCCAGCGCCGACAGCGTCTCCTCCAGCGGCGTCGCCGGGTCGTAGACGTGCAGCTGCCACAGGTCGACGTGGTCGAGGTCCATCCGGTCGAGGGAGGCGTCCAGGGCGCGCAGCAGGTGCCGGCGGGAGCCGTCGTAGCGGCCGTTCGGCCTGATCGCCGCCTTGGTCGCGATGACCAGCGCGTCCCGGTCGACGACGTCGTGCAGCAGCCGGCCGAGGATCCGCTCGCCGGCGCCGCCGTTGTAGACGTCGGCGGTGTCGACCAGGGTGCCCCCCGCGTCGGCGAACGCGACGAGCTGCGCCGCCGCCTCGTCCGGGTCGGTGTCCTGGCCCCAGGTCATGGTGCCGAGACCCAGCCGGGACACCAGCAGCCCGCTCCGCCCGAGGTGACGCTCCTTCATAGGCGGTCAATGTAGCGGTCCGCGCGATCGCGGCGGAAAGCGAGGACCGGCCGCGTCCCGGCCCCCGCGTCCCGCGAAGATCCTGGTGAGGTCTATTGCCGGGGCCGGGGCCCGGCTAGAGTGCGCAGCCATGGCGCAACCCCCGTTCTCGATGTACTCGCCGAAGTCGCCGGACGGCGACGGCGGGCCCGACATGGCGCCTGTGTTCGGCGCGGGGCCCTCCGACGACCCCGGCTACCTCGCCTCGCTGCGGAGCGAGACCGTGCTCGGCCGGATGCGCCTGATGATGCTGGCCCTGCTCGCGGCGCCCGTCCTGATCCTGGCGCTCACGCCGCTGATCGTGGAGGACGGCTCCGAGGACGTGTCGCCGTGGCTGTTCCTCCCGCCCGTCGCGGCGGCGCTGTCCGTGCTGGTGGCCGGGCCGCGGGTGCCGCGCCCGATCCCGCCGGACGCCGGCCCGGAGGCGGCGCCGCCGGCGGTGCTGATGGCCTTCCGCCAGGCGGTGCTGGTGCGGTTCGCGCTCGCCGAGGGCGTGATCCTGCTGGGCCTGCCGCTGGCGATGGTCGGGCACAGCGAGCTGGTGTTCGCGGCCGCGTTCGTGCTCGGCTACCCGCTGCTGGTGTGGCTGGTGCTGCCCACGCGCGGCGGCGTCGAGCGGATGCGGCGCCGGCTGGAGGAGCGGGGCGCCGAGTCGCACCTGTGGGCGGTCCTGCTGGCCGCGCCCGCGCCCGCCGCACCGGAGGCGCCCTCCGCTCCGGACGCGGCTCCCGGCGAGGGCGGCTAGGGCCGGCCGCTCAGAGCCAGCCGCTCTTGCGCAGCCGCCGGAACAGCAGCACGCACGCGACCGCCATCACCGCCAGGACCAGCGGGTATCCGAAGCTCCAGTGCAGCTCGGGCATGTGGTCGAAGTTCATGCCGTAGATCCCGGCGATCGCGGTCGGCACCGCGATGATCGCCGCCCACGCGGAGATCTTGCGCATGTCCTCGTTCTGCTGCTTGCCCTGCAGCGCCAGGTGCGCGGTCAGCACGCTGTTCAGCAGCTCGTTGTGCGCGTCGACCTGCTCGTCGACGCGCAGCAGGTGGTCCAGGACGTCGCGGAAGTACTCGCGGGTGGTGCCGCACTCGGCGACCCGGCCCTTCACGATCTCCTGCAGGACGGGGACAAGCGGGTCCTCGGCGCCGCGGAACTCCAGCACCTCCCGCTTGAGGGAGTAGATGTCGGCGGTGACGTCCCGCGCGCCCGGGTCGAACACGGCCCGCTCCAGCCCGATGATGTCGACCTCGACCTCGTGCGCCACCAGCCCGTACCGGTCGACGACCTCGTCGCACACCGCGTACAGGACGGCGGTGGCGCCGTGCTTGAGCAGCTCCGGCGACTCCTCCAGCCGCCTGCGGACGGGCCCGAGCGGGTTCCCGGCGCCGTGCCGGACGGTGACCACGAAGTCGCGGCCGAGGAACACCATGATCTCGCCGACCTCGATGTCGGACGTCTCGTCGATGTAGGCGAGCGTCTTCAGCACGATGAACAGGGTGTCGTCGTAGCGCTCCATCTTCGGCCGCTGGTGCGCCGAGACCGCGTCCTCGGAGGCGAGGGGATGCAGCATCAGCTCGTCCTTGACCAGCTCGAACTCGTCCTCGTCGGGTTCGAACAGGCCGATCCACAGGAAGCAGTCGCCGCCCGCGCGGGCCGCATCGAAGGCGTCGCTGATGTCGCCGTCGATGTCGTGGCGCCGGCCGCTCGCGTAGATGGCCTTGTCGACGATCACACCTCGCATTCTCCCGCATCCGGGACGCGAACGGGCCGCGGTGATCTCCTAGAGTGGCCGTTGTGACGACGCTTCTCCTGGTCCGGCACGGCCTGACCGCGATGACCGGCCCGGTGCTCGCCGGCTGGACGCCCGGCGTGCGCCTGGACGAGCGCGGCCGGGCGCAGGTCGCCGCGCTCGCCGCCCGCCTGGCGTCCCTTCCTCTGGCCGCCGTCGTGTCCAGCCCCCTCGAACGCTGCGCCGAGACGGCCGAGGCGATCGCGGCGGGCCGCGCGGGCCCGGCCGGCAAGGTGGAGACGGACGAGCGGTTCGGGGAGGTCCGCTACGGCGACTGGACGGGCCGCCCCCTCAAGGAGCTGGCCGAGGAGCCGCTGTGGCGGGTCGTCCAGGCCCACCCGAGCGCCGCGCGGTTCCCCGGCGAGGCCGGGGAGTCCCTGGCGGACGCGCAGCACCGCGCCGTCTCCGCCGTCCGCGACTGGAACGGGCGGATCGCCGCCGAGCACGGCCCGGACGCCCTCTACGCCGTGTGCAGCCACGGCGACATCATCAAGTCGGTCGTCGCCGACGCCCTCGGCCTGCACCTGGACCAGTTCCAGCGCATCCAGGCCGACCCCGCGTCGCTCACCGTCATCCGCTACACCGAGACGCGCCCGTTCGCGGTGCGGGTCAACGACACCGGCGGCGATGTCGCCGGGCTGGTCCCCGAATCTCCGCCGGAGGGCGACGGCGGCGGCGGGCCCGGTCCGGGTGACGCGGTCGTCGGCGGCGGCGCGTAGGGTCGGTGTCATGCCCGTCATCTCCTACGACCCGCCGGAGCGTTTCGTCGCGGGCGCCGTCGGGCGGCCCGGCGACCGTGCCTTCTACCTGCAGGCCCGCTCCGGCCGCCGCGTCACCAGCGTCGGCCTGGAGAAGTTCCAGGTGACGCTGCTGGCCGAGCGGCTCGAGGAGCTGCTGGACGAGGTGCTGCGGCGCAGCGGCGGCGAGGCCGCCGTCCCGGCCGTCGCCCCGTCCGAGCTGCAGGACGACGGCCCCCTCGACCAGCCCGTCGAGGAGGAGTTCAAGGTCGGCACGATGGCGCTGGCCTGGGACCCCGAGGACGAGCAGGTCGTGATCGAGGCGCAGGAGGTCACCGAGTCCGAGGCGGAGCCCGACGTCGGCGAGGACGACCCCGCCATCGCGGTGCTGCGGGTCCGGATCAGCCCGGCGCAGGCCCGCGCGTTCGCCGAGCGGGCGCTGAAGGTCGTCGCGGCGGGGCGGCCCCCCTGCCCCCTATGCGGCCTGCCCCTCGACACCGAGGGGCACGTGTGCCCCCGGCAGAACGGATACCTCGGCTGACATGTACTGGATCATGCACGCCGCGGCCGGGAGAATGAGCGCATGACGCAGTCCTCCCGGGACCGTGCCCCCGCCGGCGACGTCGCCGGGCGGGGCACGGGCGGCCGCCCGGTCTCGCCGCGCGACACCGCCGCGGCCGAGCGGCTGCTGTCGGCCGGGCGCCTCGCCGTGGAGGGCCGGCTCGTCCAGGCCTCCAACGCCACCCTCTACTGCTCGATCGAGCACGACGGGCTGTCGGCCAACTGCGTCTACAAGCCGGTCGCGGGGGAGCGCCCGCTGTGGGACTTCCCCGACGGCACCCTCGCCGAGCGGGAGGTCGCCGCCTACGAGGTCTCCAAGGCGATGGGCTGGGGCACCGTCCCGCCCACCGTCCACCGCGACGGCCCCTACGGGCCCGGCATGGTCCAGCTGTGGGTGGAGCCCGACCCCGACATCGACCTCGTCGCGCTGTCGCGCTCCGACGACGAGGCGATCCGGCGGATGGCCGTCTTCGACGCCGTCGTCAACAACGCCGACCGCAAGATCGGGCACCTGCTGCCGCCCGGCGACGGCCACGTGTACGGCTGCGACCACGGCGTCTGCTTCTCCACCGACTACAAGCTCCGCACGGTCCTGTGGCAGTGGCGCGGCAAGCCCCTCACCCCCGAGGCCCTGGAGGTGCTCGGCCGGGTCGACGCGGAGCTGCGGGGCGGCGCCCTCGGCGCGCGGCTGGCCGAGCTGCTCACCGCGGACGAGGTCGACGCGACCCGCAGGCGCGTCGAGCTGATGCTCAAGCACCGCATCCACCCCTACCCGCCGGAGGACTGGCCCGCCATCCCCTGGCCGCCGCTGTGACCCCGGCCCGGTAACGCGCGCCCCGCCGGACGGGCGGAAAGGGCGGAATGCTCCAATTGGGGCATGTGCACGGCGATCATCAGTGTCGACCCGTCCTCCCCGGTCCCGGTCCTCCTCGTCGGCGTGCGGGACGAGTTCCTCGCCCGCGACTGGGACCCGCCCGGCCGGCACTGGCCCGAGCGGCCCGGCCTCATCGGCGGCCGCGACCGCCGCGCGGGCGGCACCTGGCTCGCCGTGGACCCGGACGCGCCGCGCGCCGTGGTGGTGCTGAACGGCCGCGGCGCGATGGCGCCCGAGGACGGCCGCGCCTCGCGCGGGGAACTGCCGCTGCGCGTCGCCGCCGACGGCAAGCTCGGCCGCCCCGACCTCGCCGCCTTCGACCCCTTCCACCTCGCCGCCGCCGAACCCGACCGGGTGCGGCTGTGGAGCTGGGACGGGCGGACCCTGACCGCCCGCGACCTCGGCCCCGGCCTGCACCTGGTCGTCAACAGCGGGCTGGAGGGCCTCGACCAGCCGGAGGGCGACACCGAGGACGCCTACATGGAGGCGCGGCTCTCCCACTTCCGGCCGCGCCTGGCCGCCGCGCCGCGCCCCGAGCCGGGGCCGGAGGACCCGCCGGAGTGGGCGTGGGGCGCGTGGCTGCCCCTGGTGAACGGCGACGGGCTGCCCCGCGCCGACCACCGGTCCCTGCTCCCGCTGCTCGACCTCGGCGAGGGCCGCGTCTGGGGCACCACGTCGGTCAGCCTCGTCGCGATCCGCCGCGACGGCGTCCGGTACGACTTCAGCGCCGCGCCCGGCGTCGGGGAGGCCTGGACGCGCGTGCGGTGAGGGACGCGTGACGCCCGGTCTGACAAGTGTGCCTGCGGAGCATGACTCACGGTGCTAAGTTGGCTACTCGACGCGATCTTCGCCGGAGCGCCGGCCGCCCGCGGAGGCCGGTCACCGGCGCACGGGAGGGCGGATGGCAGCAGCGGCACGCCCGGCACCGGTGCGCGACCGGCCCGGTGCCCCGCCCCCGGAGCCGCAGGCCCGCCCCGTCGTCCCGGTGCCCGGCCGCAGCCCGTTCCAGCTCGCGCTGAGCCGGTTCCGCCGCGACCGCGCGGCGGTCGCGGCCCTCGCCGTCCTCACGCTGATCGTGGCGTTCGCCGCGCTCGCGCCGCTGTGGGCGCACCTGACCGGCCACCCCTACCACGCGACGTTCCCCGAGACGGGCCTGGACGCCGGCGGGCAGCCCCGCGGGCCGTGCGGCGCGTTCCCGCTCGGCGCCGACCAGCTCGGCCGCGACGTCCTCGTCCGGGCCGCCTACGGCGCCCGGATCTCCCTGGCCGTCGGCGTGCTCGCGGCCCTGCTCGCGGCCGTCGCCGGGACCGCCGCCGGGACCCTCGCCGGGTTCGCCGGCGGCGCCGTGGACGCCGTCCTCGCCCGGCTGATGGACATGACCCTCGCGCTGCCGTACCTGCTCGTCGCGATCACGCTGTCCACCACGTTCCAGATCGGCTCGGCCGCAGCGAGCCTGACGATGACGGTCGCGGTGATCGCGTTCTTCTCCTTCGCCTCGTTCGGCCGGATCATCCGCGCCCGGGTGATCGCCCTCACCCGCGCCGAGTTCGTCGAGGCCGCCCGCGCGCTCGGCGCGTCCCGCACCCGGATCGTGGTCGGCGACCTGCTGCCGAACCTGGTCGCGCAGATCACCGTGCTGACCTCGCTGCTGATCCCGGCGTCGATCGTGTTCGAGGCGACGCTGTCGTTCCTCGGCGCCGGGGTGCGGCCGCCGATGCCGAGCTGGGGGTCGATGCTCGGGGAGGGCGGCGACGTGTACCGCACCGCCTGGTGGCTGCTCGCCGTCCCCGGCGTCCTGCTGCTGCTGACCACGCTGTCGTTCAACCTGCTCGGCGACGGCGTCCGCGCCGCCCTCGACCCGCGCGGCGACCGGTCCGCCGGGGGCGGGTGAGCGCCCGTGGCGCGCTTCGCCGTCCGCCGGCTGCTCTACGCGGCCGTGGTGCTGTGGCTGGTGTCCACGCTGGTGTTCGTGTTCCTGCACGTCTCGCCGGTCCCGGTGGAGCGCGTCATCGGCGGGCCCCGCGCCACCGCCGACACGCTGCGGCAGATCCGCGAGAACCTCGGCCTGGACCGGCCCGTTCTCGTCCAGTACTGGCGGTTCACCGGGCGGCTGCTGAGCGGCGACCTCGGCGACTCCTACGTCAACGGGACGCCGGTCACCGCCCTGATCGGCGCCCGGCTCCCGACGACGCTGCTGCTGGTGGGCGGCGCCGCGGTCCTGTGGTTCGCCGGCGGCGTCACGCTCGGGGTGCTCAGCGCCACCCGGGCGCGGGGCCTGTGGGACCGCGTCTCGACCGTGGTCACGCTGATCGGCCTGTCCACCCCGCCGTTCGTGATGGCGCTGGCGCTGCTCCAGCTGTGCGCGACCGGGCCCGGCCGGCACGGCGTCCACCTGTTCGAGGCGGGGCCGCCGCTGCAGGAGCACTTCCTGCAGCGGATGGTCCTGCCGTGGATCGCGCTGGCGTTCCTCATGCTCGCCGCCTACACGCGCCTCACCCGCGGCGCGATGCTGGAGGCGCTGGGCGAGGACTACGTGCGGACGGCGTGGGCGAAGGGGCTGCCGCGGCGCCGCGTCGTATGGAGGCACGGGCTGCGGGCGGCGCTGACCCCGGTCGTCACCCAGCTCGGCATCGACCTCGGCGTGCTGATCGGCTCCACGATCGTCACCGAGAAGGTGTTCGGGCTGCAGGGCGTGGGGCAGCTCGTCCAGCAGTCCATCGCGCTCGGCGACACCCCGGTGATCATCGGGGTGACGCTGCTGGTGACGCTGTTCGTGGTGGCCGCGAACCTGCTCGTCGACATCGGCTGCTCGATCCTGGACCCGCGCGTGCGGCTGCGCTGACGGCCTCCGCCGGCGGCCGCCCCGTCCCGGTCAGACGGGGTGATCTCGGATTCCTGCCGTTAAGTGCGCATGGATAAGCTTTCGGTATGCGATCGTGGCCCGCCTCCGAAGTCCCGAGCCTGTCCGACGCGGGACTGCCCGCCGCGACCCGGCCGCTGAGCCTGCACGACACCGGGACGGGGACGTCGCGTCCCACGTCCCCGGGCGACACCGCCCGGATGTACGTGTGCGGCATCACCCCCTACGACGCCACCCACCTCGGGCACGCCAACACCTACCTGGCGTTCGACCTCGTCAACCGCGTGTGGCGCGACCTCGGCCACCGGGTCCACTACGTCCAGAACGCCACCGACGTCGACGACCCGCTCCTGGAACGTGCCCGCGAGACCGGCGAGGACTGGCGGGAGCTCGCCGACCGGGAGATCGAGCTGTTCCGCGGCGACATGACGGCGCTGCGGATCCTGCCGCCCGACCAGTACGTCGGGGCGGTCGAGGCGATCCCGCTGATCGTCGAGATGATCGAGAAGCTGCGCGGCCGGGACGCCGCCTACGAGGTCGACGGCGACGTGTACTTCCCGGTCGCGTCCGACCCCGCGTTCGGGCAGGTCAGCCGCCTGACCCGCGGGGAGATGGCGCCGCTGTTCGCCGAGCGCGGCGGCGACCCCGAGCGCCCCGGCAAGCGCGACCCCCTCGACGCGCTGCTGTGGATGGCGCGCCGCCCCGGCGAGCCGGGCTGGGAGTCGCCGTTCGGCGAGGGCCGCCCCGGCTGGCACGTGGAGTGCTCGGCGATCTCCATCGAGTACCTCGGGATGGCGTTCGACGTCGAGGGCGGCGGCTCGGACCTGGCGTTCCCGCACCACGAGATGAGCGCCTCCCACGCCCAGGTCGCCACGGGGGAGCGGCCCCACGCCCGCGCCTACGTCCACGCCGGCATGGTCGGCCTGGACGGCGAGAAGATGTCGAAGTCGCGCGGCAACCTGGTGTTCGTGTCCAGGCTGCGGGAGGCCGGCACCGACCCGATGGCGATCCGGCTGGCGCTGCTGGCGCACCACTACCGCGCCGACTGGGAGTGGACGCCGGAGGCCCTGGACGAGGCGTCCGCGCGGCTGCGCCGCTGGCGCGACGCCGTGGCCCGCCCGTCCGGCCCGCCCGCCGCCGACCTGGCCGCCGCGGTGCGCGGCCACCTGGCCGACGACCTGGACGCCCCCGCCGCGCTGGCGGCCGTCGACGCCTGGGCGGCCACCGCCGGCACCGACACCGCCGCCCCGTCCCAGGCCCGGGCCATCGCCGACACCCTGCTCGGCGTCGCGCTCTGACCTCGGTGCGCGACCCGGGGCCGGTACCTGCGGCGCCTCATTCCATGACGTAGCAGTCCCAGGCCGACGGGCTCCCGGCGTCGCCGCGGAGGCGCGCCTCGGCGTCCGGCCGGTACTGCGCCGCGCAGACCTGCGTCATCGTGATCGGGGTGTCGACGCCGATGTCGGAGCCGCGGGGGACGCAGTACCAGTCGCCGGACCGGAACTCGGCGTCGCGTCCGCGGGCCCCGCAGTACCTGCCGGGGTCGGGGGAGCCGAGCACGACGGGGCCCGGCGGCGGGTCGTCGGTGTGCGTCGGCCCGCCGCCGCCTCCGCCGCCGGGCCGCGTCCCCTCGCCCTGTCCAGGGCCGCCCGGCGCCGTGGTGCCCGGCTGCCGGGACGTCCGGCTCCGGGACGGCGAGGACGCGGGCGAGCGGGCGCCGGGCGTCGCAGGCGCGGTGACCCGCCCGCCGCCGGCGCCGGCCGTCCCGGACGGCTCGCCGCCCCGCCGGTCCAGCAGCAGGTACCCGGCGGCGCCCGCGGCCGCCGCGGCCACGGCCGCGGCGACGGCGGCGGCCAGCGCCCGGCCGAGCCGCCGCCTGCCGCGACGGCCGCCGTCGGGGTTCGGCGCGGTGGCCGCGGGCGGCAGCGTCGTGGAGCCGTCGCCGTCGCCGTCGCCGCCCGTGCCGTCCGCCGCGCCCTCGTCCGTGCCGTCCGGCGGGGGCACCGGCGGTGCGGGCGGGGGCCCGGCGGAGCCGGGCCCGGCCGGCGGCGACTCGAAGGCGTCCTCGTGCCCGACGAGCCGCAGCAGCAGCTGCGCCGCCGTCGGCCGCCGCGCGGGGTCCTTGTCCAGCGCCGCCGCGACCAGCTCGCGCAGCTCGCCGTCCAGGGCGCCGAGGTCGGGCTCGTGGTGCAGCACCCGGTACATGACCGCCGGGACGGAGTCGGACCCGAACGGGGGCCGCCCGGTCGCCGCGAACACCATCGTCGCCCCCCAGGCGAACACGTCCGCGGCGGCGCCGACGTCCCCGCCGGACACCTGCTCGGGCGCCATGTACGCGGGGGTGCCGACGGCGCGGCTGCTCACCGCGCTCGCGGCGTCCAGCACCCGAGACAGCCCGAAGTCGATCACCCGGGGCCCGTCGGGGCCGAGCAGCACGTTGTGGGGCTTGAGGTCGCGGTGCACGATCCCGGCGCGGTGGATGGCGGTGAGGGCGCTGGCGGTGCTGACGGCGAGCCGGTCCAGCGCGCCTCCGCGCATCGGCCCGTCCCGCGCGACGAGGCGGTTCAGCGCCTCGCCGGGGACGTACTCGCTGACGAGGTACGGGCTGTCCCCGGCGACCTCGGCGTCCAGGAACTGGGCGGTGCAGAACCGGGCGACCTGCTTGGCGACCTCCGCCTCCCGGACGAACCGGGCCCGCGCGGTGTCGTCCTCCTCGAACTGGACCCGCAGCAGCTTGACCGCGACGCGCTGCCCGTCGTCGCCCTCGCCGAGGTAGACCGTGCCCTGGGCGCCGGATCCGAGCCGCCCGAGCAGCGCGTAGCGGCCGAGGCGTCGCGGGTCGTGCTCGTTCAGCGGCCGGGGCTCCGGCAAGGTCCCGCGCTCCCTTCGGTCGGCGGTCGCGGGGTCACAGCAGGCCCGCCAGCTTGTACAGGACCAGCGAACCGGCGACCGCCACGTTGAGGCTGCTGCCGGTACCCACCATAGGGATCTCAACGGCGAGGTCGAGCAGGTCCAGTGCCTCGGGCGGGATGCCGGTCTGCTCGTGGCCGAGCACCACGACCGTCCGGACGCGCGCCGCGGGCAGGTCGGCGAGCCGCACCGCCTCGTCGGCCAGTTCCACGCCGGCGACCCGGGAGCCGGCCTCGCGCTGCCGCTCCAGCCAGCCGAGCGGGTCGTGCACCCAGTGGACGCAGGCGGGCCGGCGGAGGGTGTTGCCGCGGTCGAGGGCCTCCGGCACCCACGGGAACCGGGGGACGGCCATGCAGGCGCCGACGGCGTCGCAGGTGCGCAGCAGGGTTCCGAGGTTGGCGCCGTGCAGGGGCCACAGGGGCGCGACGACGAGGTGGTCCCAGCAGGTGTGGGCGCGGCCGCGGCGCTGGCGGCGCAGTTCGCGCGGCGTGCGGACGCGGATCGACGCGGCCGCCCGGCGGGGGCTCACCGGCCCCGGGCGCTACCGCCCTTCGGGAAAGAGGAGATCATGAGGGGGCGCACTTCGCGGCGTGCGCGGGCCATCGCCGGGGAGACTCGGACACGACCGAGTGTAGCCGCGCCCGCCCGGAGCCGCCCAGAGGCGGAGCCGCCGAGGAGCCGCCGGCCGGGGATCAGCCGGGGCCGCCGGGGATCAGCCGGGGTCGCGGCGGCGGAGGTAGCGCTCGAACTCCCGGGCGATGGCGTCGCCGCTCGCCTCCGGCAGCTCGGTGGCGTCCTTCTGCTCCTCCAGGGTGCGGACGTACTCGGCGACCTCGGAGTCCTCCTCGGCGAGCTCGTTGACGCCGTGCTCCCAGGCGCGGGCCTCCTCGGGCAGCTCGCCGAGCGGGACGGTCACGTCCAGCAGGTCCTCGACGCGGCGCAGCAGCGCCAGGGTGGCCTTCGGCGACGGCGGCTGCGCGACGTAGTGGGGGACCGCGGCCCACAGCGACACGGTGTCGAGGTCGGCCTTGGCGCAGGCGTCCTGGAGGACGCCGAGGATGCCGGTCGGCCCCTCGTAGCGGGCGGGCTCCAGGTGCAGGGTGTTGACGAGCCCGGCCTCGGACGCGGCGCCGGTGACCGGCACCGGGCGGGTGTGCGGGGCGTCGGCGAGCAGCGCGCCCAGCAGCACGACGTTGCGGATCTCCAGCTCGAGCATCAGCCCGACCAGCTCGCGGCAGAACGACCGCCACCGCATGTTCGGCTCGATCCCGTGCACCAGCACGACGTCCTTGCCGTTCGGCAGGCGCGCCCACGACACCCGGGTGGTGGGCCAGGTGATGCCGCGGGTCTCGCCGTCGGTCATCTCCACGATCGGGCGGGTGACCTGGAAGTCGTAGTAGTCGTCCGGATCGAGCTCGGCGATGGGCACCGCCTCCCAGGTCGACTCCAGGTGGGCGATCACCCCGCTGGCGGCCTCGCCGGCGTCGTTCCAGCCCTCAAAGGCGGCCACGAGCACAGGATCGACGAGTTCCGGCACGCTTTCGAGCTCGACCACGCGCTGCCTCCTTCCGACGCCCAGGTACAGCGTCACCGACGGGGGCCGTCATTCCCGGGGCGGGGGCCCCGCTCATGATCGGTGGCTGTCAGCCTACGTCCTGACAGTGACCTACCCCACCCCTCCGCAGGGCAGACCCCGCCCTGTACGCCCGCGGCGGAACCACGTCACGATCGGGTCACTTGCCCTTGGGGGTGGTGTGGACGATCAGCACGTCGCAGGGGGAGCGGTGCGACAGGTTGGCCGGCACGGACCCGAGGATGCGGCCCGCGAGGCTGTTGAGCCCCCGGTTGCCGATCACCAGCAGGTCCACCTCGCGCTCCTTGGCGAGCTTGGACAGCACGTCGACGGCGTCGCCCTCGACGGCGACCTGCTGGATGTCGGTGGCGCCGGCCGCGACGGCGCGCTCCCGCGCGGCCCGCAGCGCGTCGTCGGCGGGGGTGGACCCCTGCACCTTGTACGCCAGGTCGCCGAGCCGGTCGGCGGCGGAGGCGCGCTCGCGCTCGGGCATGGGGCTGTAGGCGGAGGCCAGCAGGAGCGTGGCGCCGGTGGCGGCGGCCAGCTGCGCGGCACGGTCGACCGCGCGGAACGAGGAGTCGGAGCCGTCGGTGCCGACGAGGACGATGCGGTACGCGCTCATGCCGTTCCTTACCCGTTGGTAGTCACTGGGGGAACGGTATCGGTCCGCCGACCCATCCGTCACGGCCTTCTTGCACGGCCCGTCCAAGAAGAGGCGCTGATCACGGCGGCTAGTGTGGAGGGCTGCATATCGACCCAGGATCGACCGGATGAGGAGAATCGTGACCCGTGGGGGCCTGCAGGCCGTGCTGTTCGACATGGACGGCCTGCTCATCGACTCCGAGCGCGTGTGGCTGGAGGTCGAGACGGAGGTCATGGCGTGGCTGGGCGGCGAGTGGAGCCCCGCCCACCAGGAGCACCTCGTCGGCGGCTCCCTCTACGTCGCCGCCGACTACATGCTGGAGCTGACCGGCGCCTCGGCCTCGCGCGAGGAGGTCGGCCGCCGGATGCTGGACGGCATGGCCGAGCGGCTGAGCGCCTGCGTCCCGCTGATGCCGGGCGCCAAGGAGCTGCTCGGCGAGGTCCGCGAGGCCGGGGTGACCGCGGCGCTGGTGTCCTCCAGCCACCGGCGGCTGATCGAGCCGGTGCTGGACGCCGTCGGCCGCGCCTACTTCGCGCTCAGCGTCGCCGGCGACGAGGTGGAGCGCGTCAAGCCCGACCCCGAGCCCTACCTGACGGCCGCGGCCCGGCTCGGCGCCGACCCCGCCCGCTGCGTGGTGCTGGAGGACTCGCCGAACGGCGTCGCGGCGGCGGAGGCGGCGGGCTGCGCCACCGTCGCGGTCCCCGGCGTCCTGCCGATACCGCCCGCGCCGGGACGCACGGTGGTCTCCTCGCTGCGCGAGGTCGACCTCGCGATGCTGCGCTCGCTCGCCGCCTGATACCCGCGCCGCCCGCCCCGCCTGATACCCGCGGGGTGGACCCTAGGGGGCGGGTACCGCCGAGGGAGGAGACGGCAGCGGGCGCAAACCGTCCGACGGGAGGAGCAGGACCGCCGCCTCGCGTGTGACGATGGAGGGAGCACCACCGCACGGAGTGAGGGGCCCGCCATGAGCGACGAAGTCATTTACGCGATCAGCATCGGGGTGACCCTGGTCGGGCTGGTGATCAGCTGGGGCGCCTTCCGCCGCAGGGGCGCCGGGGCCGGGATGCGCGGTGCCTCCCTGTCCCTGGTCCCGCTGGCGGCGGCGATGACCGGGGTGACCGGGTTCTTCGCCGACCTGGTGTTCAGCCCGGTGAAGTGGGCGGGCGTCGTCGTGGCCGGCCTGGCCGTCCTGCTCTACATGACGTCCGGGGCGATGCTGAGCCGCCGCGCCGGCGCGGCGGGCGGTGGGAAGGCCGCCGGGCGAGGCGCGGAGTCCAAGGCCGCGGGCCGCTCGGAGAAGAAGCAGAAGCGCGCCGTGGAGGGGCCCGCGCAGGGCGGCGGCGACCCCGAGATGGCGGAGATCGAGAAGATCCTGCGCGACCGCGGCATCTCCTGACCGCACCGCGGTCCCACCGCGCACGAGGCGCCGGCGGGCCGGGACGACCCCTTTCCAGGGGTGCGTCCCGGCCCGCCGTTTCTGTCCGTCGCGGCGCTGACCTGCGGACGTTCGATCTCGGAACGGACTCAGTACGGTAAACTTTCCCGGTCTAGACCGCCCGCGGCTTGCCTGTCCAGCTTGACACGTACGTACTATTCGCACGATTTGTCCGGCGTGCTGTACGAGCGCGTGTTGCCCAGATGACGACGAGATCACAAGTCAGATACGGGTACTGGCGAAGGTCGCTTCACGGATGGACAGTCGTGCCCGAAGGACTACGTTTCCCTTCAGCAAACGCGGCGTAACGGGCATGGAGGCAGCGGATGATCTCCGCGGCCGCCGGTCACGCGCCGACGCGTGGCCGAACCAGTGGCCGGACGGTAGGAGGTATGGAGCGTGGCCGCACCCATCGAGGTGAGCGGATCCGACACCGAGGCGCAACCGGAATCGGTCCTCGCCGGTGTCGACCGAAAGAAGATCCAGGGGCGTTCCCTCGGGCAGATCGCCTGGATGCGGCTGAAGCGCGACAAGGTCGCCCTGACCGGCGCGCTGATCGTCGTCCTGCTCATCCTGATCGCCATCTTCGGCCCGTACTTCGTGCAGAACCCGCTGACCTACCACCAGAACCTCATCGACCCGACCTACAACCGGCCGAAGTCGGGGTTCTGGCACTCGGGCATCAGCGGCGAGCACTGGCTCGGCGTCGAGCCCGGCACCGGCCGCGACATGCTCGCCCGGATCGTGCACGGCGCCCGGATCTCGCTGCTGGTGTCGTTCCTGGCCACCCTGCTGTCGGTGGTCATCGGCACGGTCATGGGGATCACCGCGGGCTACTTCGGCGGCTGGGTCGACTACCTCATCAGCCGGGCCATGGACGCGTTCCTGGCGTTCCCGCTGCTGCTGTTCGCGATCGCGCTGGTCGGCGTGGTGTCCGACGGGGCGTTCGGGCTGAACGGCAACGGCCTGCGGGTCTCGGTGCTGGTCGTGGTCATCGGGTTCTTCAACTGGCCCTACATCGGCCGCATCATCCGGGGGCAGACGCTGTCGCTCAGGGAGCGGGAGTTCGTCGACGCCGCCCGCAGCATGGGTGCCAAGAACGGCTACGTGCTGTTCAAGGAGGTCCTGCCGAACCTGGTCGCCCCGATCCTGGTCTACTCGACCCTGCTGATCCCGACGAACATCCTGTTCGAGGCGGCGCTGTCGTTCCTCGGCGTCGGCGTCATCCCGCCGACCCCGTCCTGGGGCGGCATGCTGACCCTCGCGGTGCCGATCTACTCCTCGGACCCGATGTACATGATCATCCCGGGTATGGCCATCTTCATCACCGTCCTCGCCTTCAACCTCTTCGGTGACGGGCTGCGGGACGCTCTCGACCCTCGGGGCAAGTGACTCGGGTTCATCCGACCCGTCTATTTGAAGGGGTGCGCCTGCACATGAACAAGATGAGACCAATCGCGGTCTTGGCGGCCGGGCTGGTCGCGGCCGCGGGGCTCGCCGCCTGTGGCGGCGGAGACTCCGAAGGGTCCGGGAGCGGGCCCGGCTACAACGCCGGAGTCAACGAGGTCGTCAACAAGTCGGACAAGAAGGGCGGGACGCTCAAGCTCGGCGACTCCGACGACTTCGACTCGCCGGACCCGGGCAACACGTACTACGCGTTCTCGCAGAACATCGCCCGCCAGTACGGGCGCGCGCTGACGACGTTCAAGCCCGCCGCCGGCACCGAGAGCAACGAGGTCGTCCCCGACCTCGCCACCGACCTCGGCCAGTCCAGCGACGGCGGCAAGACCTGGACCTACAAGCTGCGGACCGGCGTCAAGTACGACGACGGCACCACGGTCACGTCCAAGGACGTCAAGTACGCGGTCGAGCGCAGCAACTACACCAAGGAGCTGCAGCTCGGGCCGAAGTACTTCAAGCAGTACCTCGTCGACAACAAGCCCGCCTACAAGGGCCCGTACGACGACAAGAGCGACGCAGGCCTGAAGTCGATCGAGACCCCCGACGACCAGACGATCGTCTTCCACCTGAACACGCCGTTCCAGGAGTTCGACTACCTGGTCGCGATGTCGCAGACGATGCCGGTGCCGAAGGCCAAGGACACCGGCACCAAGTACGAGACCTCCATCGTCTCCAGCGGTCCGTACAAGGTCGACAACTACACGCGCGGCAAGTCGATGCAGCTGTCGCGGAACCCGCACTGGAACCAGAGCACGGACCCGATCCGCAAGGCGCTGCCCGACAAGATCGACATCCAGCTCAAGCAGAACGCGGACGACATCGACCAGCGGCTGCTGTCCGGCGCGCTGGACATGGACATCACCGGCGTCGGCGTCCAGTCGGGAACCCAGCCGAAGGTGCTGACCCCCGAGCAGAAGCCGTACGTCGACAACCCCGTCCAGGGCTTCCTGCGGTTCATGTCGCTGAACCAGCACGTCAAGCCGCTTGACAACGTCCACTGCCGCCTCGCCGTGCAGTACGCGACCGACAAGGTCGCCGCGCAGACCGCCTACGGAGGCCCGCTGGCCGGCGGCGACGTCGCCACCACGGTGCTGCCGCCGTCGGTGGAGGGCTACACCAAGTTCGACCTGTACCCGCAGAAGCAGGCCGAGGGCGGCGGTCTCGACCAGGCCACCCTCGACAAGGCCAAGCAGGAGCTGCAGGCCTGCGGCAAGCCGGAGGGCTTCTCCAGCAAGATCTCGGCGCGGTCCGACCGGCCGAAGGAAGTCGCGATGGCCGAGGCGATCCAGCAGAGCCTCGCCAAGGTCGGCATCAAGGTCAGCATCGTGCAGTTCCCGGCCGGTGACTACTTCAACAAGTACGTCGGCGTGCCGAAGTACGTGCACGACCACGGCATCGGCATGATGATCATGGCGTGGGCGGCGGACTGGCCGACCGGCTACGGCTTCCTGGCGCAGATCGTCCACGGTGACGCGATCAAGCCGTCCGGCGGCAACAACCTCGCCGAGCTGGACGACCCCGCGATCAACAAGGCGCTCGACGACGCGATCGCCAACCCGGACAAGGCCGCGCGCATGAAGGCCTACGGTGAGATCGACAAGCTGGTCATGCAGTCCGGCACGGAGGTCCCGCTGATCTACGCCAAGGCCCTGATGTACCGGCCGAAGCGTGTCACCAACGCGGGCATCACCTACGCCTACGGCGGCATGTACGACTACCTGAACATGGGCGTGGAGTGACACCTCCGCTCGTCCGTGCGTCCATCTGAAGGCAGGTGAAGGCGACGCCCGCCGGCCGGTCCGGGACCCACAGGTCCCGCCGGCCGGCGGGTGGGGCCGAGCAATGTGTTCGCATACATCATCCGGCGCCTCATCGGTGCCGTCATCATGTTGCTGCTGGTCAGCCTGGTGACCTTCGGCATCTTCTTCTGGCTCCCGAAGCTGGCGGGGCAGACCACCGACCAGATCGCGGCGTCGTACGTGGGCAAGGCCCCGACCGCCGAGGCCATCCAGGACACCAAGGAACGGCTCGGCCTCGACAAGCCGGTCATCGTGCAGTACGGCAACTACCTGAAGGCCATCGCGGTCGGCAAGGACTACAAGGCCGGCCCGGTCACCGACCACTGCCCCGCGCCGTGCCTCGGGTACTCGTTCCGCAGCAGCCAGCCGGTCCTGGAGACGCTCCTCGACCGCGCCCCGGCGACGCTGTCGCTGGCGCTCGGCGCCGCGATCGTCTGGCTCGCCGGCGGCATCACCACCGGCGTGGTGTCGGCGCTGCGAAGAGGAACGATCTGGGACAGAACGACAATGATCATCGCGTTGAGCGGTGTGTCGCTGCCGATCTACTTCACCGGCCTGGTGTCCCTCGCGCTGTTCTCCTACACACTCAAGATCTTCCCTGGCGGCGGCAGCTACACCCCGTTCACCGACAATCCGGTGCGGTGGTTCCAGGCGCTGGTGCTGCCCTGGGTGACGCTCGCGTTCCTTTACGCGGCGATGTACGCGCGGCTCACCAGAGCGGGCATGCTGGAGACGATGAACGAGGACTACATCCGCACCGCCCGCGCGAAGGGGCTGCCGGAGAGGACCGTCGTCACCAAGCACGCGCTGCGCGCGTCCCTGACCCCGATCCTGACGATCTTCGGTCTGGACCTCGGGCTGCTGCTCGGCGGCGCGGTGCTGACCGAGAACACCTTCGGGATCCCGGGGCTCGGGCAGCTCGCGATCAGCTCGATCCGGGGCGGTGACCTGCCCATGGTGCTCGGCGTCACGCTGCTCACGGCGACCTCGATCGTCATGATCAACCTGATCGTGGACATGCTGTACGCCATCGTCGACCCGAGAGTGAGGCTGGGCTGATGACCGGTACCGCTCCCGCCGCGGACACCGCGGGCACCGGCGACGCCCCCACGGCGTTCCTGGAGGTCCGCGACCTGAAGATCCACTTCCCGACGGACGACGGGCTGGTGAAGTCCGTCGACGGGCTGTCGTTCCAGCTGGAGCGCGGCCGCACCCTTGGGATCGTGGGGGAGTCCGGGTCCGGCAAAAGCGTCACCAGCCTCGGCATCCTCGGCCTGCACAACCGGCGCAACGCCGATGTGTCGGGCGAGATCTGGCTGGACGGCAAGGAGATCGTCGGCGCCTCGCAGGCGGAGGTGCGCAGGCTCCGCGGCCGGAACATGGCGATGATCTTCCAGGATCCGCTGTCGTCGATGCACCCCTTCTACACGGTCGGCCACCAGATCATCGAGGCCTACCGGGTGCACAACGACGTGTCGAAGGCGGTGGCCCGCAAGCACGCCATCGACATGCTCGGCAAGGTCGGCATCCCCAAGCCGGACAAGCGGGTGGACGACTACCCGCACCAGTTCTCCGGCGGCATGCGGCAGCGCGCGATGATCGCGATGGCGCTGTCGTGCGACCCGGAGCTGCTGATCGCCGACGAGCCGACGACGGCGCTGGACGTGACCGTCCAGGCGCAGATCCTGGACCTGATCCGCGACCTGCAGCAGGAGTTCAACTCCGCCGTCATCATGATCACCCACGATCTGGGGGTGGTCGCGGAGCTGTCGGACGACATCCTGGTGATGTACGCGGGCCGCGCGGCGGAGTACGCCTCGGTCGACGACGCGTTCCACCGGCCGCTGCACCCCTACACGTGGGGGCTGCTCGGGTCGATGCCGCGGCTGGACCGGGAGCGGTCGGAGCGGCTGCTGCCGATCGAGGGGTCGCCGCCGAGCCTGATCAACGTGCCGTCCGGGTGCGCGTTCCATCCCCGCTGCCCCTACGCCGACCTCAACGAAGGCAAGAGCACGACCAAGCGGCCGGAGCTGCTGGAGGTCGAGCCCGGCCACAAGGCGGCGTGCCATCTGCCCCTGGAGAAGCGGCGGCAGATCTGGAACGACGAGATCCGGGCGAAGCTGTGACGAGCACGGGTGGTAACGAGACTGTGAACACGACCAAGACGCCGGCCGGGCAGCCCGCCGCGGACGAGGAGACCCGCGCCCCGCGGGAGGGGGAGCTGCTGCTGGAGGTGGACAACCTCGGCAAGCACTTCCCGGTGACGGCGGGGCTGCTGCGCCGCCAGGTCGCGGCGGTGAAGGCCGTCGACGGGGTGTCGTTCTCGGTCCGCAAGGGCGAGACGCTCGGGCTGGTGGGGGAGTCGGGCTGCGGCAAGTCCACCACCGGCCGGATGATCATGCGGCTGCTGGACCCGAGCTTCGGGAAGATCACCTTCGAGGGTGAGGACATCACCCACATGTCGCAGGGCCGGCTCCGGCCGCTCCGCCGCGACCTGCAGATGATCTTCCAGGACCCGTACTCGTCGCTGAACCCGCGCAAGACGGTCGGCGCGATCGTCGGGGCCCCGTTCCGGCTGCAGAACATCGAGGCCCCGCAGGGCGTGAAGAAGGCCGTCCAGGAGATCCTGGAGCTGGTCGGCCTGAACCCCGAG
The DNA here is from genome assembly GCF_039871695.1 of Actinomadura sp. B10D3. Lineage (NCBI taxonomy): Bacteria > Bacillati > Actinomycetota > Actinomycetes > Streptosporangiales > Thermomonosporaceae > Actinomadura > Actinomadura sp. B10D3. Next base: position 262,423 of record NZ_JBDPLY010000005.1, on the reverse strand, counting down.
CACTACAACCGGTACCCGCACGAGTTCTCCGGCGGGCAGCGGCAGCGCATCGGGATCGCCCGCACGCTGGCCCTGAAGCCCAAGCTGATCATCGCGGACGAGCCGGTGTCGGCGCTGGACGTGTCGGTGCAGGCGCAGGTCGTCAACCTGCTGGAGGACCTGCAGGACGAGCTCGACCTCACCTACGTGGTGATCGCGCACGACCTGTCGGTGGTCCGGCACATCTCCGACCGCGTCGCCGTCATGTACCTCGGCAAGATCGTGGAGCTGGCGGACCGGGCCGACCTGTACGAGCGGCCCATGCACCCCTACACCAACGCGCTGCTGTCGGCGGTGCCGATCCCGGACCCGAGCGAGCGCGGCGAGCGCAAGCGGATCCGGCTGCAGGGCGACGTGCCGAGCCCGCTCGACCCGCCGCCCGCCTGCCGGTTCCACACCCGCTGCTGGAAGGCGCAGGACATCTGCAAGCAGGTCGAGCCGCCGCTGGTGGAGCTGTCCCCGGGGCACCAGGCCGCCTGCCACTTCCCGGAGAACACCACGGTCAGCGCGACCGACGCGGTCGCCAAGGCCGCGGTGGCGCCCGCCCCCGCCGGCGACGGCGCGGCCGACGCCGCCGAGCCCGCGGAGTAGCCTCTCCCGGCGTGCCTCCCGCACGAGGAAAGACCCGGCCCCTCCTTCCGGGGGGACCGGGTCTTTCCGTTGCGGCTCCGTTGCCGCCGCTGCGCCTATGCCTGCCGCGTGCGGGTCACTCGGTGGAGATCGCCTTCAGGACGTCCATGCGCCCGGCCCGCCACGCCGGCCACAGCGCCGCGAGGACACCGATGACCGCGGCCACCACCAGGTAGACCACCAGCGTCCCGTACGGGACGGCGAGGACGCCGAGGCCCTGGTCGGCGAGCGCGTTCTGCAGCGCCGCGCCGAACGCCACCCCGATGCCCATGCCGAGCGCCGCGCCGAACACGGCGATCATGATGGACTCCAGCCGGACCATGCGGCGCAGCTGCCGCCGGGAGATCCCGATCGCGCGGAGCAGCCCGATCTCCCGGGTCCGCTCGATCACCGACAGCGCGAGGGTGTTGATGACCCCGACCGCCGCGATGATGACGGACATGACCAGCAGGATCGTCAGGAACGTCACGAACCCGTTGATCTGCTTGCGGGCGTCGGCCTTCAGCGACGCCTGGTCGGACACCTTCAGGTTCGGGTAGTCCTTCAGCGTCGACTCGATCGCCGTCTTCGTCGCCGCCGACGGCGCCGCGGCGTCCACCACGATCGCGTCGACCGAGGGCTTCACCGTGTGCCGCAGGTACGCCTGCTGGGAGATGATGCGGCTGCCGATCAGGTCGCTCTTGGCGTACACGCCCGTCACCGTCAACCGCTCGGTCTTCCCGTCGGTGAACTGCACGGGGACCGCCGTCCCGACCTTCCAGCCGTTGTCCTCCGCGGTCTTCTCGTCCACCATCATCCCGGTGCCGCCGATCGACGCCCCACCGGAGGTGATCTCCAGGTTGGCGCCCTTGACGACCGCCGGGACGTCGCCGGACATGTACGACGCCTTCTTCCCCGCGATCTTGGCGTCGCCCTCGTAGGTGGGGGACGCCGCCGCCACCCCGGGCACCGACCCGATCTTCTGCGCGACCTCGGCGCCGACACCGCCGGCGCCCTCGGCCTGGACGAGGTAGTCCGCGCCGAACTGCGCGTCCACCTGCTCGTCCACCGACGCCCGCATCGACGCGCCGAGCACGTTCACCGTGGTGATCAGCGCGAGGCCGATCATCAGCGCGGCGGCGGTCGCCGCGGTGCGGCGCGGGTTGCGCAGCGCGTTCTGCCGCGCGAGCCGGCCGGGCGACCCCATCAGCCGCGCGAACGGCGCGCCCAGCACCTTCATCACCGGCACGCTGATCACCGGGGCGAGCATCGCCACGCCGATGAACACCGCGAACGCGCCCGCGCCGACGGGGATCGCCGGGTTCCCGCCGTTCCCGGCGAGCCCGACGCCGATCAGCCCGGCACCGGCGAGGGTGAGCAGCGACCCGAGCGCGACACGGATCCGCAGCGACCGCTGCGGCAGCGCCACATCGTCGCGCATCGCCGCCACCGGCGGGATCTTCGCGGCGCGGCGGGCCGGGAAGTACGCCGACACGACCGTCACCAGGATCCCCACCGCGTACGACCAGATCACCGGGGTCGCTGTGAACGTCAGCCCGCCCTGCCCCGCGTCGCCCATCTGCGACTGCAGCAGCGACGCCAGGCCCGCGCCGGCCGCGAGGCCGAGGGTGGACCCGACCACGCCGACCGCGACGGCCTCGCCGATCACCGCCCGCGTCACCTGCGCGCGGGCCGCGCCGATCGCGCGCAGCAGCGCCAGCTCCCGGGTCCGCTGCGCGACCAGCATCGAGAACGTGTTGAAGATGATGAACGACCCGACGAAGATCGAGATGAGCGCGAACGCGAGCAGGAACGTGCGGAAGAAGCTCATCATCTGCGCGATGTCGCTCTTGGACTCCTCGCGGAGCTGCTCACCGGTGACGGCCTCCATGCCGGCCGGCAGCACCCGCGCGACCCGGTCGCGCAGCTCGGACTCCGGCACGCCGGTGGAGCCCATCTCGATGTCGCTGAAGTAGCCGGGCTTCAGCATCAGCCGCTGCGCCGTCGGGGTGTCGAACGCGGTGAGGGTCGCGCCCATCAGGTTCCCCGTGTCGACCAGCCCGACGATCCTCATGTTCGCGGGCGGCCCGGCGGTGACGACCCGGGTGGTGTCGCCGACGGCGAGCTCGCCCTTCTCCGCCGTCCTGGCGTCGATGACGACCTCGTTCGGGCCCTGCGGGGCGCGCCCCGACTTCAGGTCGTAGGACCCGCCGCCCGTCCAGTTCGCTCCGATCTGCGGCGGCCCGTCCTGCGCCGTCCCGACGATCTTCCCGTCCTTGCCGACGACGGCCGCGTACCCGTTGACGTTACCCTGCGGGTCCTTGACGCCCTCGACGCCCTGCAGCGCCTTCAGAACGGTCGCCGGCACCGGCTGCGCCGCCATGCCGTCGTCGTCGCCGTCCACGACCTTCTTGGCCCGCACGTCCACGGCGACGTTCGCGCCGACCCGGCTGAACAGCTCGTCGAACTGCTTGTTCATGCTGTCGGTGAAGATCAGCGTGCCGGCCACGAACGCGACGCCGAGGATCACCGCGACGGCCGTCAGCACCAGCCTGATCTTGTGCGCCGCGAGGTTGCGGAGCGTGACCTTGCCCATCATCGCGCCGACACCCCGGATTCCGGTGCGCCCGCGGGGCGGGTGTTGTGGCCGGCGGAGTCGAAGCCCTTCATGCGCTCCAGGACCCGCTCGGCGGTCGGCCCGGTCATCGTGTCGACGATCTGCCCGTCGGACAGGAACAGCACCTGGTCGGCGTAGGCCGCCGCGGACGGGTCGTGGGTGACCATCACGATGGTCTGGCCCATCCGCCGCACCGAATCGCGCAGGAAGCCGAGGACCTCGGCGCCGGACCGCGAGTCCAGGTTCCCGGTGGGCTCGTCCGCGAAGATGATCTCAGGCCGGGAGGCGAGGGCGCGGGCGCACGCCACCCGCTGCTGCTGCCCGCCCGACAGCTCGGTGGGCCGGTGCTTGAGCCGCGGCCGCAGCCCGACGGTGTCGATCACGCCGTCCAGCCAGTCCTTGTCGGGCCTGCGCCCGGCGATGTCCATCGGCAGCGTGATGTTCTCCAGCGCGGTCAGCGTCGGCACCAGGTTGAACGCCTGGAAGATGAATCCGATCTTGTCGCGGCGCAGCCGGGTCAGCTGCTTGTCCTTCAGCCGGGTCAGGTCGGTGTCCCCGATGAACACCTGCCCGGAGTCCACCGAGTCCAGCCCCGCCATGCAGTGCATGAGGGTGGACTTCCCGGACCCGGACGGGCCCATGATCGCGGTGAACCGGCCGCGGGGAATGCCGACGGTGACCCCGTCGAGCGCGACGACCTGGGCGTCGCCGCGCCCGTACACCTTCGCGATCTGCTGGGCACGAGCGGCGAATTCGCCCGCCCCGGGCGCGGTCTGCGCGCCGGCGGTCGATGGGGCGGTGTTCGTCACGTGATACTCCCGTGTGTGAGTGAGCCAGGAAAGGGGGCCCGGACCGCGTCGTTACCCCCGGCGGTCCGACACTTGAAACAGTAGAAGCCCGCTCTTCCCGTTTGATGCACCCAGGGAACGGACTTGGCCGTCCACCCACGGCAGGAGGAGCCGACCCTCCGTCGTCCTCCCGGAGTAGACCTCCACCCCCCGTGCGCCGGGGGTGCCTCAGGGATCCACGCTGAGGTCCACCCTGAGACCCCGGCCCCGCGGCACGCGGCCGACGGGCGACTCCGGCCCGGTCAGCTCTGGCCCGGCCTGCTCAGCCCCGTCTCGTACGCGTACACCACGGCCTGCACCCGGTCGCGCAGCCCCAGCTTCGCCAGGACGTTCCCCACGTGCGTCTTCACCGTCGTCTCGCTGACCACCAGCTCCGCCGCGATCTCCGCGTTCGACTGGCCGCGCGCCACGTGCGCCAGCACCTCGCGCTCCCGCTGGGTCAGCGTGTCCAGCCCCGGAGGCGGCGCCGCGTCCCGCACCGACGGCAGCCGGTTCGCGAACTTGTCCAGCAGCCGCCGCGTCACCGACGGCGCCACGATCGCGTCGCCCTCCGCCACGATCCGGATCGCCTGCACCAGGTCCTCCGGCGGGGAGTCCTTCAGCAGGAACCCGCTCGCACCCGCCCGGACCGCCTCGATCACGTACTCGTCCAGGTCGAACGTCGTCAGGATCAGCACCTTCGGGTCGTGCGACGCCGCGCCCTCCCGGATGATCCGCCGGGTCGCCTCGATTCCGTCCACACCCGGCATCCGGATGTCCATCAGCACCACGTCCGGCAGCAGCGACCGCGTCATCTCCACCGCCGCCGCGCCGTCCCCGGCCTCGCCGACCACCGCGATGTCGGCCTCCGCCTCCAGGATGAGCCGGAACCCCGTCCGCAGCAGCGGCTGGTCGTCGACGAGCAGCACCCGCACCGCGGTCATCGCGCCGCCCCAGCCCGCCGCAGTCCAGGACCGATCATCGCCAGCTCCTCGCCTCACCGGACCGCCGCTCCACGGCGGCCCTGCCAACCCTACGGCCCCGCCGGGCCCGCCGGACCCGGCGCCCGGACCGGCTCACGCCTCCAGCGGGAAACGGGCCCGCACGCCGAACCCGCCGCCGACCCGCGGCCCGATCTTCAACTCGCCACCGTACAGCGCGACCCGCTCGTACATGCCGACCAGCCCATGACCCGGATTGTCCCCGTTGTCCGCCATGAACGTCGCCGTGCCGCGCCCATCGTCCTCGATCTCCACCGTCAGGTCGTCGTCCCCGTAGTACAGCCGCACCCACGCCCGCGCCTGCGGGCCCGCGTGCTTCAGCGTGTTCGTCAGCGCCTCCTGGATCAGCCGGAACGCCGCCACGTCCACCCCCGGCGACGGCGACCGCGCCTCACCCTCGATCCACAACTGCACCGACAGCCCCGTCTCCCGCACATGGTCCAGCAACTCCCCGAGATCGCCCAGCCCCGGCTGCGGCGCCAGCTCCCGCCCCGCCCGGTCCTGGTCCCGGTCCGTCCGCAGCACCCCCACGATCCGCCGCATCTCGCTCAGCGCCGTCCGCCCGACCTCCTCGATCGTCGACATCGCCTCCCGAGCGCTCCCCGGGTCCTTGTCGATGATCCGCCGCGCCGCCCCCGCCTGCACCGTCATCACGCTCACATGGTGCGCCACCACGTCGTGCAGCTCCCGCGCGATCCGCGACCGCTCCTCGATCCGCGCCGCCCGCGCGTCCGTGCCCCGCGCCCGCTCCAGCCGCGCCGCCCGGTCCTCCAGCTCCGCGAAGTACGCCCGCCGCAGCCGCAGGTTCCGGCCCAGCACCCACACGCCGATCACCAGCGCGGAGTCGGTGATCACCACCACCGGCGAGATCGCCACCGGCAGCATCACCAGGTACACCACGAAATAGACGAACGCCGTCAGGCCCCCCAGCGCGCTCTGCGCCAGCCCCCGATGCGCCGCCACGCTGTACACCGCGATCAGGAACGCCGCCACATCCGGCACGGACGGCGGATACTGCGCCGCCGACAACACCAGCTCCCCGCCGATGATGAAGGCCAGCACCGGCATCGGATGCCGCCGCCGCCACACCAGCGCGAGCGTCACCACCGACACCAGCAGCCCGTCCCACACGTCCGGGTTCCGGAAGTCCTCCAGGCCGCCGCCCCGCGGGAACTCGCCCACGAACATCTGCGGCAGGCCCACCACCAGCAGCCCCAGCGCGAGCAACGCGTCGGCCGCCGTCGGACGCGCCTGCAACCAGGCGCGGACGGCGTGAAGTCCACGGATGCGGGGTGACACGACACTCACCCTAGGAGGCCGCGGCAGGTCCGACCCCCTCCTGGACGCGGATCCGCGGTCCTCCCCAAGGATGACCCGGGCACCGCCCGCCCCACCCTAGAGATCGTCGTGCTCTCGCACCAGCGCCGCACCCGCCCCCGCCGGCGCCCCCTCCAGGTCCGCCGGCGACGGACGGTCCACCGGCGCCGCCGGCAGCGGCGGGGGAGTGCCCCCGAACTCCGGGCACCGCTCCTTGTGGTCGCACCAGTCGCACAGCCGCCCCGCCCGTGCCCGCCACTCGCCCGACTCCATCGCCCGCCGGATCGCCGCCCACAGCGCCTCCACCTTCCGCTGCGTCGCCCGCAGATCCGCCTCGTCCGGCTCGTACCGCAGGATCTCCCCGTTGCCCAGGTACATCAGCTGCAGCAAACGTGGCACCCGCCCCCGCAACCGCCACAGCACCAGCGCGTAGAACTTCATCTGGAACAGCGCCCGCGCCTCGAAGTCCGCCCGCGGCGCCGTCCCCGTCTTGTAGTCCACGATCCGCACGTCACCGCTCGGCGCCACGTCCACCCGGTCGATGTAGCCCCGCAGCTTCAGCCCCGAATCCAGCACCGTCTCCACGAACAGCTCGCGCTCCGCCGGCTCCAGCCGCCGCGGGTCCTCCAGCGTGAAGTACCGCTCCACCATCCGCCGGGCCTGGCCCAGCCACTCCTCGCGGTCGGCGTCCCCGGCCTCGCCGTCCCCGAACAGCTCCGCCAGCTCCGGCTCCGCCTCCAGCAGCCGCTCCCACTCCGGCCCCAGCATCCCCAGCGCCGCCTCCGGCGTCCGCGCCTCCGTCGGCAGGTCGTACAGCCGCTCGAGCACCGCGTGCACCAGCGTCCCCCTGACCGCCGCCGCGCTCGGACGCTCCGGAATCCGATCTATCACCCGAAACCGGTACAACAGAGGACACGTCATGAAATCGCCCGCCCGGGACGGCGACAACGACCCCACCACCGCCACAGCCGAAACCCCGCCACCCGCCTCCGTCGTCGTCATGGCACAGCAGCGTAGGCGACACCGCCGACGAAAATCCCGCACCCGCCCCACACCCCGCACGCCCGGCACCACCCCGCCCCACCCGGGGCCGTAGCATCGAAGACGTGACACACAGCGCGCCCCCGACCCAGGGCACAACACCCGCCGGCGCCCCCGGCCCGGACGGCCACGGCCCCGAACGACCCGGCCTCCGCATGGGCCGCATCCTCGGCGTCCCCGTCTACGTCTCGCCCAGCTGGTTCCTGGTCGCCGCCCTCGTCACCGTCATGTTCGAAGGACAGGTCCACGACGTCGTCACCCGCCCCGCCAGCTACCTCGTCGCCTTCACCTACGCCGTCCTCCTCTACGGCTCGGTGTTCGTCCACGAACTCAGCCACGCCGTCACCGCCCGCGCCTTCGGACTCCCCGTCCGCTCCGTCACCCTCCACATCCTCGGCGGCGAAACCGCCATCGAACGCGAAGCCCCCACCCCCGGCCGCGAATTCCTCATCGCCTTCGCCGGCCCCCTCACCAACCTCCTCCTCGCCGGAGCAGGCCTCCTCGCCCACGCCACCCTCACCCTCCCCGACGTCGCACTCCTCCTCCTCGAAGCCCTCACCTTCGCCAACCTCCTCGTCGGCCTCTTCAACCTCCTCCCCGGCCTCCCCCTCGACGGCGGCCGCCTCGTCCGCGCCGCCGTCTGGAAAGCCACCGGAAACAGCCGCAACGGCGCCATCTTCGCCGGCTGGGTCGGCCGCGCCGTCGCCATCGCCTGCCTCATCGCCGGCGCCTACCTCGCCACCTACACCACCGCCGACGACGGCGGCATCGGCTGGCTCGCCCTCCTCTGGTCCGCCCTCGTCGCCTCCTTCATCTGGGTCGGCGCCACCCAGGCCATCCGCGCCGAACGCGTCCGCGACCGCATCCCCCACCTCTCCGCACGCCACCTCGCCCGCCGCGCCACCCTCGTCACCGCCGACACCCCCCTCGCCGAGGCCATCCGCCGCGCCCACGACGACCACGCCGGCGCCATCGTCATCACCGACCACGACGGCAGACCCCTCGGCCTCGTCAACGAGAAGGCCGTCACCGCCACCCCCGAACACCGCCGCCCCTGGATCACCGCCGGCGAACTCTCCCGCGGCATCGACGACGACCTCATCCTCCCCGCCACCCTCGCCGGCGAAGAACTCCTCGACGCCCTCCGCCGCGCACCCGCCTCCGAGTACCTCCTCACCGAACCCGACGGCCGCGTCTACGGCGTCCTCGCCACCACCGACGTCGACCGCACCTTCACCGGCATCTGAACCCCCCGCCCCACCCGCGGCACGGCCGAACCCGCCCCCACCCGCCGCTAGCCTTGACCCCCATGAGCGAACCCACGCCGCACCGCACCACCCCCATCCCCGGCCGCGCCCCCACCGGCCCCTTCCGCCCCGGCGACCAGGTTCAGCTCACAGACCCCAAAGGCCGCATCAACACCATCACCCTCCAACCCGGCAAGCACTACCACTCACACAAAGGCTCCGTCCCCCACGACGACATCATCGGCAACCCCGAAGGCACCGTGTACCGCTCCACCGGCGGCACCGAATACCTCGCCTTCCGCCCCCTCCTCACCGACTTCACCCTCCGCATGCCCCGCGGCGCCGCCGTCGTCTACCCCAAGGACGCCGCCCAGATCATCGCCATGGCCGACATCTTCCCCGGCGCCCGCGTCATCGAAGCCGGCGCCGGATCCGGCGCCCTCACCTGCTTCCTCCTCCGCGCCGTCGGCGAACACGGCCACGTCCACTCCTACGAACGCCGCCCCGACTTCGCCGACATCGCCCGCACCAACGTCGAGAAATTCTTCGGCGCCCCCCACCCCTCCTGGACCCTCACCGTCGGCTCCCTCGAAGACACCCTCACCGAAACCGGCGCCGACCGCGTCGTCCTCGACATGCTCGCCCCCTGGGAAACCCTCGACCCCGTCGCCAAAGCCCTCAACCCAGGCGGCATCCTCTGCGCCTACATCGCCACCACCACCCAGATGTCCCGCATCGTCGAAGACCTCCGCGCCCACGGCTCCTTCGCCGAACCCCACGCCTTCGAAACCCTCCTGCGCACCTGGCACGTCGACGGCCTCGCCGTCCGCCCCGACCACCGCATGATCGGCCACACCGGCTTCCTCGTCACCGCCCGCCGCCTCGCCGACGGCGTCACCCCGCCCGTACGCCGCCGCCGCCCCGCCAAAGGCGCCCACCCCACCGCCAACGGACACGCCACGCCCGACCCCACCGCAGAGTCCTAGATCACATTCCCGCGACACCCACCGCGCATCCCCCCGCCACACCCCACCGGCACCCACGAAACCGCAGGTCCAAGCGCCGTAACACCCCACCCCACCCCACCCCCACGACACCCCCCGCAACCCTCCCCGAACACCCCCGCACGACACGAACACCGAATGGGCAGGTTACGGAAGCCCTCCAGATAGGTAGGGTCTCAGTAGGTCGTCGGCTCTCTTCGTGAGGAGGTGACGGGGCGTGGCCGCTCGTGACGATGCTGGGGCGCGCAGGGCGCAGCACGAAAAGGAGGTCAGAGACCTCCAAACGCAGATCTCCTTCCTGGAGGAGGAGATCTCCGTGCTGCGCCGCAAGCTCGCGGAATCCCCCCGCCAAGTACGTGTTCTAGAAGAACGCCTCCATGAGGCACAGGCCAACCTTGCCGCGGTAACCGGGCAGAACGAGCGACTCGTAGCGACCCTCAAAGAGGCTCGCGAACAGATCGTCGCACTCAAGGAGGAGGTCGACAGGCTCGCACAACCACCCTCCGGATTCGGTGTCTTCCTCGAAGCACGCGACGACGGAACCGTCGACATCTTCACCGGCGGACGCAAACTCCGCGTCAACGTCAGCCCCGCCGTCGACGTCGACGAACTCCAGCGCGGCCAAGAGGTCATGCTCAACGAGGCCCTCAACGTCGTCGAAGCACTCAAGTTCGAAGAGCAGGGCGAAGTCGTCATGCTCAAGGAACTCTTCGACGACGGCGAACGCGCCCTCGTCATCGCGCACGCCGACGAGGAGCGCGTGGTCAAGCTCGCCGAACCCCTCCGCGGCGTCCCCCTCCGGGCCGGCGACTCCCTCATGCTGGAACCCCGCTCCGGATACGCCTACGAGAAGATCCACAAGGCCGAGGTCGAAGAACTCGTCCTCGAAGAGGTCCCCGACATCTCCTACAACGAGATCGGCGGCCTCGGATCGCAGATCGAAATGATCCGCGACGCCGTCGAACTGCCCTACCTGCACGCCGACCTCTTCCGCGAGCACCAGCTCCGGCCACCCAAGGGCGTCCTGCTCTACGGACCCCCCGGCTGCGGCAAGACCCTCATCGCCAAGGCCGTCGCCAACTCCCTCGCCAAACAGGTCGCCGAGAAGACCGGCCAGGAAGGCAAGAGCTTCTTCCTGAACATCAAAGGCCCCGAACTCCTCAACAAGTACGTCGGCGAGACCGAGCGGCACATCCGCCTCGTCTTCCAGCGCGCCCGGGAGAAGGCCTCCGCCGGAACCCCCGTCATCGTCTTCTTCGACGAGATGGACTCCATCTTCCGCACCCGCGGATCCGGAGTCTCCTCCGACGTCGAGAACACCATCGTCCCGCAGCTCCTCAGCGAGATCGACGGCGTCGAAGGCCTCGAGAACGTCATCGTCATCGGCGCCTCCAACCGCGAGGACATGATCGACCCCGCGATCCTGCGGCCCGGCCGCCTCGACGTCAAAATCAAGATCGAACGACCCGACGCCGAAGCCGCCAAGGACATCTTCTCCAAGTACATCCTCGACGGACTCCCGCTGCACCCCGACGACCTCAAGGAACACGGCAACTCCACCGAGGCCACCATCGAGGCCATGATCCAGCGCACCGTCGAGCGCATGTACACCGAAAGCGAGGAGAACCGCTTCCTGGAGGTCACCTACGCCAACGGCGACAAGGAAGTCCTCTACTTCAAGGACTTCAACTCCGGCGCGATGATCCAGAACATCGTCGACCGCGCCAAGAAGATGGCCATCAAGCAGTTCCTCGACACCGGCCAGAAAGGCCTCCGCGTCAACCACCTCCTCGCCGCCTGCGTCGACGAGTTCAGCGAGAACGAGGACCTGCCCAACACCACCAACCCCGACGACTGGGCCCGCATCTCCGGCAAGAAGGGCGAGCGGATCGTCTACATCCGCACCCTCGTCTCCGGCACCAAGGGCTCCGAAGCCGGACGCTCCATCGACACCGTCGCCAACACCGGCCAGTACCTCTGACCCGGCCCTGACCGTGACACCGTACGCGGCGGCCCCCACACCAGGGGCCGCCGCCTACGCCTGCCACGCCACACCCCCCGCGAAGAGCGGGCCCCATGGCTCCACCCTCCCGGCCCCGATAGGCTCGACGATATGAGTGTTCGGCGGGTGATGGGCATCGAGACCGAGTACGGCATCTCCGTACCCGGCCAGCCAGGGGCCAACGCGATGGTGACCTCGTCCCAGGTCGTCAACGCCTACCTCGCGGCATCGGCCGCACGGGCCCGCAGAGCCCGCTGGGACTTCGAGGAGGAGAACCCCCTCCGCGACGCCCGCGGCTTCGACCTCGCCCGCGAGGTCGCCGACCCCACCCAGCTCACCGACGAGGACCTCGGCCTCGCCAACGTCATCCTCACCAACGGCGCCCGCCTCTACGTCGACCACGCCCACCCCGAGTACTCCGCGCCCGAATGCACCAACCCCCGCGACGCCGTCATCTGGGACAAAGCAGGCGAACGCGTGATGGCCGACGCCGCCCAGCGCGCCGCACTCGTCCCCGGCACCCACCCCATCCAGCTCTACAAGAACAACACCGACAACAAGGGCGCCTCCTACGGCTGCCATGAGAACTACCTCATGCGCCGCGAGACACCCTTCGCCGACATCGTCCGCCACCTCACCCCCTTCTTCGTCTCCCGACAGGTCGTCTGCGGCGCCGGCCGCGTCGGCATCGGCGTCGACGGCCGCGGCGACGGCTTCCAGATCAGCCAGCGCGCCGACTTCTTCGAAGTCGAGGTCGGCCTCGAGACCACCCTCAAGCGCCCCATCATCAACACCCGCGACGAACCTCACGCCGACCCCGAGAAATACCGCCGCCTCCACGTCATCATCGGCGACGCCAACATGGCCGAGCTCTCCACCTACCTCAAGCTCGGCACCACCTCCCTCGTCCTCGCCATGATCGAAGACGGCTTCCTCACCGTCGACCTCTCCGTCGACATGCCCGTCGCCGCACTCCGCGCCGTCTCCCACGACCCGTCCTGCAAGCACCTGCTCACCCTCCGCGACGGCCGCAAGATGACCGCCGTCCAACTCCAGATGGAATACCTGGAGCAGTCCCGCAAATACGTCGAGGACCGCTTCGGCGCCGACGTCGACGAGATGACCAGGGACGTCCTCGACCGCTGGGAATCCGTCCTGCACCGCCTCGGCGACGACCCCATGCAGCTCTCCCGCGAACTCGACTGGGTCGCCAAGCTCTCCCTCCTGGAGGGCTACCGCAGCCGCGACGGCCTCGACTGGTCCCACCCGCGCCTGCAGCTCGTCGACCTCCAGTACACCGACATCCGCCCCGACAAGGGCCTCTACAACCGCCTCGTCGACCGCGGCCGCATCGACCGCGTCATCACCGAGGCCGAGGTCCAGGACGCCGTCGAGGACCCGCCCGAGGACACCCGCGCCTACTTCCGCGGCCGCTGCCTGCGCCAGTACGCCGAATCCGTCGCCGCCGCCTCCTGGGACTCCGTCATCTTCGACGTCCCCGGCAGGGAGTCGCTGCAGCGCGTCCCCACCCTGGAGCCCCTGCGCGGCACCAAGCAGCACGTGGGCGCCCTCCTGGACCGCTGCCGCACCGCGGCCGACCTCGTGGCCACCCTCACCGGCCAGAGCTGAACCAGAGCCTTTCCGGGCAGAGCCTCTCCGGGCCGGGCGGCGAGAACGCCGCCCGGCCCGTTCGCGCACCCGTCGGATAGCGCAGCTATCGAATTCGAACGCACTCCGCTGACCTGCGGCGACGGCCGAGGTCTCGGTTTCGTGACCGCTATGCCCGTTTCACCGGTGCACCGACCGGCGATAACCCGAGCAAGTCCCCGGCCCCCGGGGTGGAGGCGGCGAAACGGGTCTTCAAGATTCGCTGGCGGCCGAAGATCGGAGATAGGGTCGAAGGACCGGCAGAGCGGAGGTACCGAATGGCCACGAAGGACACCGGCGGTCAGAAGCAGACCACCCGGCGCACGGAAGAGGTCGAAGAGACCGAGGCCACGACCACCGAGGACGTGCAGGAGCGCCAGGAGAAGCTCACGGACGACGTGGACTCAATTCTGGACGAAATAGACGAAGTATTGGAAGAGAACGCAGAAGACTTTGTCCGTGCATATATCCAAAAAGGGGGGGAATGAACCCATATGTCCGATTTGCTCGGCCATTCTGATCGGGCAACGGATGTGGACATTCTCCGCATAACCAAATAGCGGCATCGAAGGTGTGGGCGAGACCGTTAAGGTCTCGCCCATGCGTTCGAAAAAATGCCGCGACTGCGGCATGATCAAACCCTCGACGGAGTTCTGGAAGAACAAGTCGTCCAGCGACGGCCTGGCCTACTACTGCAAGGTCTGCTTCGGCCTACGCAACAGCCGCGCGTACCGAAAGAAACAGGCGAATCTAAGCAAGGAAGCCCGACCGTACCGCAGACATTCGGATGTCCCTGAAGGGATGAAGTACTGCCCGCAGTGCACAGAGATCAAATCGGTCGATGAGTTCGGGCGTAACCGTGCGTCCCGGTCAGGGCTGACCCACTACTGCCGTCCATGCCATGCCAAGGTCATGGCAGAGAACAGGAACCGCAAGCATGGAAGCGCACGCAACTATCTGCTGAAGCATCGCTACGGCCTGACCGAGGACCAGGTCGGCCAGATGATCGCGGATCAAGGCGGCATGTGCGTCATCTGCTTGCGGTCCGCGGCGGAGCAGGTAGATCACGATCACAGAACGGGGCTCGTCCGCCGGGTCCTGTGCTTCAAGTGCAACGGAGGGCTGGGGCAGTTCGGAGACGATCCGGAACGTCTCCGGCTCGCCGCCGAGTACCTCGAACTCGAGGGCTCACATGCGCGGAGCTTGGTCCTCGAGCTCGGCAGGCCCGTCTTCGCCGGCCGCCGGTACCTGCAAGAGCGCGAATGGTGGAGGAGGGTGAGGCCTGCCAGCGGCTCCCGCGAGCAGCATCTGCGCCGGAGGTACGGGATCGACGACGCGGATGCGCATTGGCTGCTCACGATGCAGTCGGGTCACTGTGCGGTCTGCTTCGAGTTCCCGGCGGAGCACATCGACCATGATCACGCTACCGGTGCCGTACGCGGGATCGCGTGCAGTGGCTGCAACACTGGGATGGGCCAGTTCGGCGACGATCCGGTCTCGTTGAGGCGAGCGGCGGACTACCTACTGGGCGAGCTGGTCAGGGAGATGCCCTCGAACGAAGGGGCGATCCGGTTGTCGTTCACGGTCCCCGACGTGGATCCACGGAGGGCGGCGAAGGCCGACTGGGAACGTCATCGAGAGGCGGACGGACGCCACCGCAGGACGATATGGGTGGTTGACGACGACCACGAGGGGCCGACATGGCTCTCTCAGTGCCTGAAGAAGATCCAGGATTCATACGCGCTCATGGTCGAGGAACTAGCGCGTTGACGGGCTCCAGGATGCTTCCCGGTCCGGTGTGGAGGCGCGGGCGGGTTCGCCGTGGGCTGATCGGGGCGGGGGAGCGTGGCATGCGCGCGGGCGACCTTGAACAGTAGGGTCGTAGACGTCCGCGCCGGGGGGTCGAGATCCGGCGCATGTGGAGGGGAAGGGAGTCGCGTGGCGTCCCACGATTCGTACACCGGACGTCTGCCGGGGTTGTTCGCGAGCCCGGACACGTCGTCGTTCACGGAGTTCCTCGGGGCGTACTCCCCGCAGCTGCTGCCCGGTGGGCGGACGCCGCCCGCGTCGCGTGCGGGTGATGAGATCCCGCATGGTACGACGATCGTCGCGGTGGGTTTCCCGGGCGGGGTGGTGATGGCGGGGGACCGGCGTGCGACGGCGGGCAACGTCATCGCGCAGCGCGACATCGAGAAGGTGTTCCGGGCGGATGAGTTCTCGGCGATCGCGATCGCGGGGACGGCCGGGATCGGGATCGAGATGGTGCGGTTGTTCCAGGTGGAGCTGGAGCATTACGAGAAGCGTGAGGGCCGGACGCTGTCGGTGGAGGGGAAGGCGAACCGGCTGGCGACGATGGTGCGGCAGAACCTGGGCATGGCGATGCAGGGTCTGGCGGTGGTGCCGCTGTTCGCGGGCTACGACGAGGATCGGGACGAGGGGCGGATCTTTTCCTACGATCCGGCGGGTGGCCGGTACGAGGAGCGGGACTTCCATTCGATCGGTTCGGGGTCGGTGTTCGCGCGGGGTGCGCTGAAGAAGCTGTACCGGCCGGATCTGTCGGCGGAGGATGCGGCGCTGGTGTGCGTGCAGTCTCTGTACGACGCGGCCGATGACGATTCGGCGACGGGTGGTCCGGATCTGGCGCGCCGGATCTTTCCCGTGGTGGCGTCGGTGACGTCGGACGGGTACCGCCGGCTGGGCGAGGACGAGGTGGGCGCGTTGGCGCAGGCCGTCGTCGATGGACGTTACGACTCGCCGGGCGGTCCGACCGCCCCGCTGCGATAGAAGGGATCCTGACCGGTGTCCATGCCGTTCTATGTGTCGCCCGAACAGCAGATGAAGGACAAGGCGGACTATGCGCGTAAGGGGATCGCGCGGGGCCGCAGTGTCGTGGTGCTGCAGTACGACGACGGCATCCTGTTCGTGGCGGACAATCCGTCGCGGGCGCTGCACAAGATCAGTGAGATCTATGACCGGATCGCGTTCGCGGCGGTGGGGAAGTACAACGAGTTCGAGAATCTGCGGCTGGGCGGGGTGCGGTACGCGGACATCAACGGGTACCAGTACGACCGGCGGGATGTGACGGCGCGGGGTCTGGCGAACGTGTACGCGCAGTCGCTGGGGACGATCTTCACGGAGACGAACAAGCCGTATGAGGTGGAGCTGGTCGTCGCGGAGGTGGGGGAGGACGCGGAGACGGATCAGATCTACCGGTTGACGTTCGATGGTTCGGTGGCGGATGAGCACGGTTATGTCGCGATGGGCGGGCAGGCCGAGGCGGTGGCGCAGTCGCTGAAGGACGGGTACCGGGAGGGTTCGTCGCTGGAGGAGGCGTTGCGGACGGCGGTCCGGGCGCTGGAGGCGCAGGATTCGGAGCGGCGGTTGGAGGCGCGGTCGCTGGAGGTGGCCGTGCTGGACCGTAATCGTGAGCATCGGTTGTTCCGGCGGCTGTCGGCGGCGCGGATCGGTGATCTGCTGTCGGCGGGGGACGACGGTGGGTCGGGGATCACGTCGGGCGGCGGGGAGGCCGCTGAGGGTGATGAGGGTGCCGGTGAGGGCGCTGCCGGTTCGGGGGCGGACGAGGAGTGAGTTGGGCCGGTTCGTCGCCCGGTGGGGTGGCGGGCCGGTGCCGGGCCCGTCGTGGTTGGGGTGTGGTGCCCTTGCCGTGGCGGGCCTGCGGCGTTTGCGGGGTGGGTGGCGGCGGGGAAACGGTGGGCTGTTGAGACTGCCAAGTGAGGGCTGCGCCGCATAGGGTCATGGTGTGGACAGGCGCATCTTCGGGCTTGAGAACGAGTACGGCGTCACCTGTACGTTCCGCGGGCAGCGGCGGTTGTCACCGGATGAGGTGGCGCGTTATCTGTTCCGCAGGGTGGTGTCGTGGGGTCGTAGCAGCAACGTGTTCCTGCGGAACGGGGCGCGGCTCTATCTGGATGTGGGGAGTCACCCGGAGTACGCGACGCCGGAGTGCGACAGTGTCGTGGATCTGGTGACGCATGATAAGGCGGGTGAGCGGATCCTGGAGGGTCTGCTGGTGGATGCGGAGCGGCGGCTCCGTGAGGAGGGTATCGCCGGCGACATCTACCTGTTCAAGAACAACACGGACTCGGCGGGGAACTCGTACGGGTGTCATGAGAATTATCTGGTGGGGCGGCATGGGGAGTTCGGCCGTCTGGCGGATGTGCTGATCCCGTATCTGGTGACGCGGCAGATCATCTGCGGGGCGGGGAAGGTGCTGCAGACGCCGCGTGGTGCGGTGTACTGCGTGTCGCAGCGGGCGGAGCACATCTGGGAGGGTGTGTCGTCGGCGACGACGCGGTCGCGTCCGATCATCAATACGCGGGATGAGCCGCATGCGGATGCGGAGCGGTTCCGGCGCCTGCATGTGATCGTCGGTGACTCGAACATGAGTGAGACGACGATGCTGCTGAAGGTCGGGGCGACGGACCTGGTGCTGCGGATGATCGAGGCCGGGGTGGTGATGCGTGATCTGACGCTGGAGAACCCGATCCGGGCGATCCGGGAGGTCAGTCATGACATGACGGGGCGGCGGAAGGTGCGGTTGGCGAACGGCCGGGAGGCGAGTTCGCTGGAGATCCAGAAGGAGTATTTCGGGAAGGCGCGCGACTTCGTGGACGCGCGTGGCGGGGACGCGACGGCGAAGCGGGTGCTGGAGCTGTGGGAGCGGACGCTGCGTGCGGTGGAGACGGGTGATCTGGATCTGGTGTCGCGTGAGATCGACTGGGTGACGAAGTACAAGCTGATCGAGCGGTATCGGCGGAAGTACGATCTGCCGTTGTCGTCGCCGCGTGTGGCGCAGCTGGATCTGACGTATCACGATGTGCATCGTGACCGCGGGTTGTACTACCTGCTGGAGAAGCGGGGGTCAGTGGATCGGGTGTCGCGGGATTTGGACATCTTCGAGGCGAAGTCGGTGCCACCGCAGACGACGCGGGCGCGGTTGCGGGGGGAGTTCATCCGGAAGGCGCAGGAGAAGCGGCGTGATTTCACGGTGGACTGGGTGCATCTGAAGTTGAACGATCAGGCGCAGCGGACGGTGTTGTGCAAGGACCCGTTCCGGTCGGTGGATGAGCGGGTGGACAAGCTGATCGCCGGTATGTAGCGGGAGGTCGGGTGTGTGGTGTTCCGGCGCGGGGTGTTGTGCGCGCCGGACGCTACTGGCAGGTCACCTGGGCGGTAGGGTGAGCGCGCAGTGACGCTCGTGACCCCCCGAAGGACCGTGTATGCGCCGTGGTGTTCGGTTGTTGTCCGTGGTCGTGCTGGCCGCGCCGTTGGCGTTGTCCGCCTGTTCGGGCGGTGGGGTGGACGTCGATGTGAGCGGGGATTTCGGGAAGTTGCCGCAGGTGCGGTTCCCGAAGGGCGAGCCGGGTGATTCGTTCGCGGTGAAGACCGTGAAGGAGGGCAAGGGGACGGCGGCGCGCAAGGGTGATCTGGTGGTGGCCGATTATGTGGGCTACCGGTGGAACAAGGGTGGGCGGAAGCTGCTGGCGAGCAGTTACGCCAAGGGGCAGCCGGGGGCGTTCCCGACGGGTCGGCTGGTGCCGGGGTTGACGAAGGCGTTCGACGGGGTGCGGCCGGGGTCGCGGGTGGTGGCGCGGATTCCTCCGAAGGACGGGTTCGGGGATGAGGGGGATCCGAAGCACCAGGTGGGTGCGGGTGACACGCTGGTGTACGTGCTGGACGTCCGGGCGGTGTATCCGCGGGCGGCGGGTCCGCACGGTGAGAAGCAGGCGCCGCTGGGTGATCCGCGGTTGCCGAAGGTGGGGGAGGCGGCTGCGGGGCAGGCGCCGGTGGTGACGATGCCGCGTTCGGCGCCGCCGCGGAAGTTGCAGGTGCGGGTGCTGGTGAAGGGGGACGGCCCGGCGGTGCGGAAGGGCCAGTTGCTGGCGCTGCAGTATGCGGGGTACTTCTGGCGGGACGGGAAGGTGTTCAACTCGTCGTGGTCGGAGGGGCATCCGTTCGGGGCGGTGATCGGGACCGGTCAGGTGATGAAGGGCTGGGACCAGGGGCTGGTGGGGCAGCGGGTGGGGAGCCGGGTGCTGCTGGTGGTGCCGCCGTCGCTGGGGTACGGGTCGAAGGGTCTGGCGCAGTTCGGGATCAAGGGGAACGACACGCTGGTGTTCGTGGTGGATCTGCTGGGTGCGCACTGAGGCTTTCTAAACGGGATCCTCGTTGTTCATAGAATGGCGGGGTGGAGGACATCGACGCGATCGCGCTGCTGCAGGATCCGCTGCGGCGGCGGTTGTACGAGTTCGTGACGGCGCAGGGCCGTGAGGTGGGGCGGAACGAGGCCGCCGAGGCGGCGGGTGTGGCGCGGACGCTGGCGGCGTTCCATCTGGACAAGCTGGTGGACGCGGGGCTGCTGGAGGCGGGCAGCCGGCGGTTGACGGGGCGGTCGGGGCCGGGGGCGGGGCGTCCGGCGAAGGTGTACCGGCGGTCGGCGGTGGAGCGGGGCGTGTCGGTGCCGGCGCGGGATTACCGGACGGCGGCGGGGCTTCTGGCGGAGGCGGCGGAGGCGGCCGGTCTGGACATGGAGCTTCAGGACGCGGCGCGGCGCCGGGGGAGGGCTCTGCGCGGGGGCGGGTCGTGCGGGGATCTGGACGATGTGGCGGAGGTTCTTGCCGGTCGCGGGTATGAGCCTGTGCGTGATGAGGGCGGGGCGGTTCTGCGGATGCGGAACTGCCCGTTCCATGCGGTGGCGGAGCAGTTCCCGCCGCTGGTGTGCGGGATGAATCTGGCGTTGCTCGAGGGGCTGGTGGAGGGGTCGCGGGTGCGGGTGCGGATGGATCCGCGGCCGGGGTGGTGCTGTGTCGCGGCCGAATCTTCTAAAAACAACGAAGATTGACATAGAGGGGGCGGCGTGGTGAGGTGAGGCCATGACCGAAGACGCCCGGTACCACCTCGCCCAGTTCAACGTCGCCACGCTCCACTTCCCCCTGGACGATCCGCGCATGGCGGACTTCGTCGCGCTGCTGGAGCCCGTCAACGCGCTCGCCGACGCCGCGCCCGGGTTCGTGTGGCGACTGGTGGAGGAGGGGGAGGCCGACGCGACGGGGATGCGTCCCGCCGGCGAGGACGTGATCGTGAACTTCTCGGTGTGGGAGTCGTCGGAGGCGCTGTGGGACTTCGTCTACCGCAGCGCGCACCTGGAGACGATGCGGCGCCGCCGGGAGTGGTTCCGGCGGCATGTGGACGCGCACCTGGTCCTGTGGTGGATCCCGGCGGGGCACGTCCCGACGGTCGGCGAGGCGCTGAAGCGGCTCGCGCTGCTGCGTGAGAGCGGGCCGTCGCCGCGGGCGTTCACGTTCAGCTCGTCCTACACGGCGGAGGAGGCCGCGGGTGCCGGCGAGGCCGAGCCCGCGGCCGTGTGAGAGCCAGTGGCCGTGTGAGAGTCAGTGAGGGTCAGTCGAGCAGCGCGGCGGTGTGGCGGCCCGCGGCCGCGGCGGTGAGGAAGTACGGGAGGTCCTCGTCCAGGCGGCGGCCCATGGTGGACAGCCGGACGCCCCAGTCCTTCTCGGCGGCGCGGAGGACGTCGTGGAGGCCGTCGACGGGGACGGGGACGAGGCGGTGGCGGTCGCCGAGCGGCGCGGCCTCGGCGGCGACGCGGGCGCCGAAGGGGCCGCCGAGCTCGGGGACGGGGATGTCGGCGGCGGCGAGCGCGACGCGCCCGTAGGCGGTGAGGCAGTGGTGCGAGATGCCGATGTGGCGTTCGCGCCGGTCGCCCTCGCTGACCCTCAGGGAGCCGACGGGGCGGCCGCCGAGCACGGACGCGGCGTTGACGGCCTCGCCGGCCGAGACGCCGGAGAACCCCCAGCGGGTGCCGGTCCCGAGGTTCCCGGGGCCCTGGGCGAGGACGGCGACGTCGGCGTCCAGGACGAGCCGCGCCGCCAGCAGGCCGGTGTGGACGGTGACGGTCTCCAGGTCGCCGCCGAACGACTGCCCGGCGGTGACGGTGGCGGCCAGGGCGCCGGCGTCCTTCAGCCGGGCGATCGACATGGAGAACCAGGACGGCAGCGCGCCGCCGTCCGGCATGACGTAGACGACCCGGGTGGAGGGCCGTGCGGCGAGGAGGGCGGCCAGGATCGGCGGGAGCGCCGAGTGCAGGTCGGCGACGATGACGGGCATGCCGTCGAGGGAGTCGGCGTCGCGCAGGGTGTCGTGGTGGGGGGAGTCCTGCTCGTCGGCGCCGAGGACGGTGGCCTGCAGGGGGGTGTAGCGGGCCTTGACGAGGTGGCCGGGCCCGTCGGGGTCCGGGGGGAGCCGGTCGGGGACCGCGACGACCATGGCGTAGCCGCCGGTGCCGAGGCCCATCGCCAAGGCCGTAGTGTTGAGCAGGACGGTGTCGCCCGGCTCGGGCCGCCCCACCAGGGCGGGGTAGGCGAGGGCGCGGTGGGTGCCGTCGCCCCCGATCGAGACGTTCAGTTCGACCGCCCCGGGCCATTCACGGCGGATGTCCTCGACTGTGCCTTTGCGCCATCGGATCACACCGGGAAACGGTAGCGTCCTGGAGGACGGCACGCGGGGACGATCGGCACGTCGGCCGGGCCGGGGGCTCACGGAGGGAACGAGGTGGTGGCGAAGTGTCGCGGCGCAAGACCGAGCGGCTGCTGAACCTGGTGGTCTGCCTGCTCGCCACCCGGCGCTATCTGACGGCGGAGCAGATCCGCCGGGCGGTGCCCGGTTACCCGGAGTCCGACGAGGCGTTCAAGCGGATGTTCGAGCGCGACAAGGAGGAGCTGCGCGAGCTCGGCGTCCCGCTGGAGGTGGGCAGCGACCAGCAGGGCGGCGGCGGTGAGGAGATCGGGTACCGGATCCCGCCGCAGGCCTACGAGCTCCCCGACATCCACCTGACCCCGGACGAGGCGGCGGTGCTCGGCCTCGCGGCGCGGGTGTGGCAGCGGGCGAGCATGGCGGAGGCGGCGTCGGGGGCGCTGCTGAAGCTGCGGGCGGCGGGGGTGGAGACCGACGCGGCGACGGCCGTGGGCATCGAGCCGCGCGTGAACACCCAGGACCCGTCGTTCCCGGCGCTGTGGGAGGCGGTGCGCGACGGCCGCCCGGTCGCGTTCGACTACCAGGGGATCGGCCGGACGTCGGTGGCGCGGCGGCACCTGGAGCCGTGGGGCGTGGTGAGCCGGCGGGGCCGCTGGTACGTGGTCGGGTTCGACCGGGACCGCGACGAGCAGCGGGTCTTCCGGCTGAGCCGCATCGTCGGGGAGGTCGCCGCGGACGGCCCGGCCGGGTCGGTGACCGTCCCGGACGGGGTGGACGTGCGGCGGATCGCGTTCGACTGGGGCGAGCCGGTGAGCGAGCCGCGGCCGGCGACGGTGCGGCTGCGGCGGGGCGCGGCGCAGGGCCCGCGGCGGTGGGCCCGGGACGTGCGGCCCGTCGACGACCCGGAGTGGGACGGGGAGTGGGACGAGGCGGTCCTGACGTTCCGCGAGGTGGACCGGTTCGCTCCGTATCTGGCGCGGTTCGCCGGTGATGTGGTGGTGCTGGATCCGCCGGACCTGCGGGAGGCGGTGATCCAGCATCTGAAGTCGGTGCTGGCCGTGGCCGGCGCCCACGCGACGAGCGGTCACGCGGAGCTGGGGGAGGTGAACGGCCGATGACGGCGAAGGCGGCCGCGAAGACGGCGGCGACGACGTCCACGGACCGGCTCGGGCGGCTGCTGGCGCTCGTCCCGTACGTGGTGAACCGCGACTCGGTGGCGCTGGAGGAGGCGGCCGCCGCGTTCGGGGTGACGCAGAAGCAGCTGATCGACGACCTGAACCTGCTGTGGTGCGTGGAGCTGCGCGCGCCGGACCCGTACTGCCCGATCGACCTGTCCTACGAGGGCGGGGAGATCACGGTGGCGGAGGCCGAGTCGATCGCGCGGCCGCTGCGGCTCAAGGTGGACGAGGCGAGCGCGCTGCTGGTGGCGCTGCGGATGCTCGCGGGGATCCCCGGCCTGGACGACCGGGACGCGCTCAGCCGCGTGATCGCGAAGCTGGAGAGCGCGGCGGGCGCCGCGGCGGCGGTGTCCAGCCAGGTCGCGGTGGAGGTCGACGCCTACGGCGGCGCGGGTGACCCGGCCCGCACCGCGGTCGGGGTGCTGCGGGACGCGATCGCCGCCGGCCGCCGCGTCCACCTGACGTACTACGTCCCGGCGCGGGACGAGAACACCGAGCGCGACGTGGACCCGATGCGGCTGCTGGTCGTGGAGGGCAACACCTACCTGGAGGGCTGGTGCCGCCGGGCGGAGGCGGTGCGGCTGTTCAAGCTGGACCGGATCGCCGACCTGTCCGTGCTGGACGTCCCCGCGCAGGTGCCGGACGACGCGGAGCCGATCGACGTGGACGCGGGCCTGTTCCGCCCGTCGCCGCAGGACGAGGCGGTGACGCTGGAGCTGTCCCCGCGAGGCCGGTGGGTCGCCGACTACTACCCGTGCGAGAGCGTGGAGGAGCTCGGGGAGGGGCGGCTGCGGGTGGTGCTGCGCACCCCCGACCCCCGCTGGGTGCGGGGCCTGGCCCTGCGGCTCGGCGACCAGGGCCGTGTCGTCGCGCCCCCGCACCTCGCGGACGGCGTCCGCGAGGACGCGCTCCAGGCGTTGTCCCGGTATGGCCTGGCTTGAGCGGTAGCGAACCGGGGGGTGTGGGGGGTCGTCCCCCCACAGGGCACGGGCTTGAGCGCCAGCGAACCGGGGGGTGTGGGGGGTCGTCCCCCCACAGGGCACAGGCTTGAGCGGCGGACGTGGGCGCTCGTCGGGTTGATCGGATAGCGTGGCGGCGTGGCGTGGGTCTCGGTGTCGGTGTCGCTCGGTTTCGCCGGTCTGGCCGTGCTCGCCTGGTGCGCGTTCAAGGTGTGGCTGGGTGTGCGGCGCTTCGGACGTGAGCTGGAACGCACCAGGCGGCGGCTGGAGCCGAAGCAGTCGGCGCTGCGCGATGAACTGTCCCGTCTCGATGAGGCTCGGTCGTCACAACCGCCCGGGGAGGGCGTACGATCGTCCTGAACGGGCCCCTGCTGAAGAGGATTGACATGGCTGGACTTGGCACGACCGAGATTCTGATCATCCTTGCGGTCGTTCTGCTGCTGTTCGGGTCGACGAAGCTTCCGCAGCTCGCGCGGTCGCTGGGCAAGTCGGCGCGGATCCTGAAGGCCGAGACCAAGGGCCTGCACGACGACGAGGACGACGGCACCGCCAAGTCCGGTGAGACGGCGCAGGCCGCGCAGGGTGACGATGCGCGCAAGGAGGCGGCGCGGCTCCGCGAGGAGGCGGCGCGGCTGGAGCGCGAGGCGGCCTCCGGAGAGGCCGGGCAGCGTCCGCGCGGCGCGCTCGGCTCGGGCGAGCCGATCCAGGGTGTGCCGGTGTCGGACCCCGGCCGGATCCACAAGGGCTGACCCCCGGCCCCGCCCCCCGATTCCTGTCGCCGAACACCGAGCCTGATTGCCCACGATGAAGCTGAGCAGGCGCGACGCCGCCGCCCCCGACGGCCGCATGCCCCTCATGGAGCACCTCCGTGAGCTGCGGAACAGGTTGATCAAGGCGATCCTGGGTCTGGTGGCCGGTGCGCTGGTCGGGTGGATCCTGTTCGACCCGATCTGGGACTTCCTGAAGCAGCCGTACACGCGGATCCCGCCGGAGCACTGCCTGAACGGCAAGTGCGACCTGGTCGTGCACGGGATCTTCGACGGTTTCTTCATCCACCTGAAGGTCGCGCTGATCGTCGGTGCGGTCCTGTCGTCGCCGATCTGGCTGTACCAGATCTGGGCGTTCGTGGCGCCGGGCCTGTACCAGAAGGAGCGCCGCTGGACGTACACGTTCATGGCGGCGGCGGTGCCGCTGTTCGTGCTCGGCGGCGGGCTGGCGTACCTGACGATGGACAAGGGCCTGAAGATCTTCATCGGGCTCGCGCCGGGCGACACGACCGTGCTGGTCGGCGTGCAGGACTACCTGGGCTACGCCCAGGCGATGCTGTTCATCTTCGGGCTGACGTTCGAGCTGCCGCTGTTCGTGGTCATGCTGAACCTCGTCGGGGTCCTCACCCACGAGCGGATCCGCAAGTCCCGGCGGATGCTGATCTTCGGGGTGTTCGTGTTCGCGGCGGTCGCCACCCCCAGCCAGGACCCGTTCACCATGCTGGCGCTGGCGCTGCCGACGATCCTGCTGTTCGAGGTCGCCGAGCTGCTCGCGTTCTTCCACGACCGGCGGATCGCCCGCCGGCCCGACCCCTACGAGGGCCTGTCGGACGACGAGGCGTCCCCGCTCGAACTGGAACGGATCGACGCCGAGCTGGAGAAGGGCGACCGCGCCGTCTGACCGTCCGCCCGTCTGACCGTCCGCCCGCCTGACCGACCGCGCCGCCTGACGACCCGGGCCCGTCCTGTCGCCGCCGGGCGGGCCGGATTGGTGGTGGGGACGGTCGGAACCGTAGGCTCGAAGGCATGACCACCCCCGACACGACGTCGGCCGGGGAGAGCCCGGCCCAGCGGTACGCCGCCTACCGCAGGCGCACCGCGGGGCAGGGCCCGGCCCTGCTGGACTTCCGCACCCTGTACGACTTCGAGCTGGACAAGTTCCAGCTGGAGGCGTGCCAGGCGCTGGAGGACGGCAGCGGCGTCCTGGTCGCCGCTCCCACCGGATCCGGGAAGACGGTGGTGGGGGAGTTCGCCGTCCACCTCGCCCTCACCGGCGGCACCAAGTGCTTCTACACGACGCCGATCAAGGCGCTGTCGAACCAGAAGTACGCCGACCTCGTCCGCCGGTACGGGCCGGAGAAGGTGGGGCTGCTCACCGGCGACAACAGCGTCAACGGGGAGGCCCCGGTCGTCGTGATGACGACCGAGGTCCTGCGGAACATGCTGTACGCCGGGTCGCAGACCCTGGCCGGCCTCGCGTTCGTCGTCATGGACGAGGTGCACTACCTCGCCGACCGGTTCCGCGGCGCCGTCTGGGAAGAGGTGATCATCCACGTTCCGGACTCGGTGCGGATCGTGGCGCTGTCGGCGACCGTCAGCAACGCCGAGGAGTTCGGCGAGTGGCTGCACGAGGTGCGCGGCGACACCGCGGTGATCGTGGACGAGCACCGTCCCGTGCCGCTGTTCCAGCACATGATGGTCGGGACCCGCCTGTACGACCTGTTCGTCGACACCGGCAAGGGCAAGGACCGGCAGGCGCGCCTGAACCCGCAGCTGACCCGGATGGCGGTGGAGGAGGTCCGCCGCGCCAAGGTCAACCAGGGGCGCCGGACGGGACGCCGCCGCGCGCCGCGCCCGCAGCGGTTCCGCCCGCCGGCCCGGCCGGACGTGATCGAGCGGCTGGAACGTGCCGGGCTGCTCCCGGCGATCACGTTCATCTTCAGCCGCGCCGGCTGCGACGCCGCCGTCCTGCAGTGCCTGCACGCGGGGATCCGGCTGACCTCCAAGGAGGAGTCGGAGGAGATCCGGGCGCACGCCGAGCTGCGCACCGCCGACATCGCGCCCGAGGATCTGCGGATCCTCGGCTACGGCGACTTCCTGGACGGGCTGCAGCGCGGTGTCGCCGCCCACCACGCCGGGATGCTGCCGACGTTCAAGGAGATCGTCGAGGAGCTGTTCACCCGCGGGCTGATCAAGGCGGTGTTCGCGACGGAGACGCTGGCGCTCGGCATCAACATGCCCGCCCGCACCGTGGTGATCGAGAAGCTCGACAAGTGGAACGGCGAGGCGCACGTCGACCTCACCCCCGGCGAGTACACGCAGCTGACCGGGCGGGCCGGGCGGCGCGGCATCGACGTCGAGGGGCACGCGGTGGTGGTGTGGGGCCCGAACGTGGAGCCGGCGTCGGTCGCCGGGCTCGCCGGCACCCGCACCTACCCGCTGAACTCCAGCTTCCGGCCGTCGTACAACATGGCGGTCAACCTCGTCGGCGCCGTCGGCATCGAACGGGCGCGCACTCTTCTGGAGGAGTCGTTCGCGCAGTTCCAGGCCGACCGGGCCGTGGTCGGCCTGGCCCGGCAGGTCCACAAGAACGAGGAGGCGCTGGAGGGGTACGCGAAGGCGGCGCAGTGCCACCTCGGCGACTTCATGGAGTACGCCGCGATGCGGCGGCGGCTGTCGGACCGGGAGGCGGAGCTGTCGCGCGAGCGCGCCGGGGCGCGCCGCGCCGAGGCCGCCCGGTCGCTGGAGCACCTGCGGCCCGGCGATGTGATCATCGTGCCGTCGGGGCGGCGGTCCGGGCTCGCCGTGGTCCTCGACCCGGGTGTCGGGCGCCGTTCCGACGGCCCGGCGCCGCTGGTGCTGACGGTGAACCGGTCGGTGCAGCGGCTGTCGATCCAGGACTTCCCGCGCGCCGTGGAGCCCGTCGAGCGGATCCGCATCCCGAAGTCGTTCAGCCCCCGCAACCCGCAGGACCGCCGCGACCTGGCCTCCACGCTCCGCAACAAGGTCCCCGACGACGTCCGGGAGCGGCGGCGGTCCCGCGGCGACTCCGCCGCCGCCGACGACGCCGAGATCACCCGGCTGCGCGCCGAGCTGCGCCGGCACCCCGTGCACGGCTGCGACAAGCGCGAGGACCACGCCCGCTGGGCCGAGCGGTACCACCGCCTCGACCGGGAGACCGAGCAGCTCCGCCGCCGCGTCGAGGGCCGCTCCCAGGTGATCGCCCGGACGTTCGACCGGGTGTGCGCGGTCCTGCAGCAGCTCGGCTACCTCGACGGCGACTCCGTCACCGAGGAGGGCCGCCGCCTCGGCCGCATCTACAACGAGCTGGACCTGCTCACCGCCGAGAGCCTGCGCGAGGGGCTGTGGGAGAAGCTCGACCACGCCGAGCTGGCGGCGTGCGTGTCCGCGCTGGTGTACGAGTCGCGGCAGCCGGACGACGCCGCGCCGCCGCGCACCCCGGGCGGGGCCGCGCAGGACGCCCTGGCCGCGATGGTGCGGCTGTGGGGGGAGCTGGACGCCGTCGAGCGCGACAACCGCGTGTCGTTCCTGCGGGAACCCGACCTGGGGTTCGCGTGGACCGCCTACCGGTGGGCCCGGGGCGACGACCTCGACGAGGTGCTGCTGGAGAGCGACCTGACCGCCGGCGACTTCGTCCGCGCCGTCAAGCAGCTGCTGGACCTGCTCGGGCAGGTCGTCGACGCAGCCCCGCCGAACAGCCACCTCCGCAAGACCGCGCGCCGTGCCATGGACGCGATGCGCCGCGGCGTGGTGGCGTACTCCTCGGTCGCCTAGCGGGGGCCGCCGAGCGGCGGTTCAGCCCGCGCGGCGCCGGGCGCGGCGGGCCGACAGGGTCCGGTCGACGCGGTAGGCGGCCAGGCGCACCAGCAGCCGTTCGGGCGGGCGCCGCAGCGGGCGGGGTGTGACCCGGTGGGTGAGCGCGGCGGTCCCCAGCAGCGCCCCGGCGGCGCGGCGGCGGGCCGGGGTCCAGGGCAGCCCGAACCCGGCGCGCAGCTCGTCGGGGAGGAGCGCGGCGGTGACGAGGCGGAACACGGCCAGTGCCGGGAACAGGGCGCGCAGGCGGCGCGGCCACAGGACTGCGGCGGTGACCTCCCTGGCGGTGCCGGTGACCTCCAGTTCCGCGAGCGTCTCGGCCATGTAGGCGCGGAACGCGGCCAGGTCCGGCGGCTGGGACTCCAGCGGGCATCCGAGGACGTCGGCGACGATCCTGGCCTGGCGGTAGTAGGCCTCGGCGAAGTCGGGGTCGTCGCCGCCGCGCATGAGGCGCTCGTGGACGTGCAGGGCCGAGTCGATGAGGGTCGCGTTGACCCACAGCTGCAGGTCGGGGTCGTTGCCGGTGTAGCCGTCGCCGCGGACGGTGGTGTGGATGCCGCGGACCTTCGCCGCGACCCGCGCCACCTGGTCCGGGGTCCCGTAGGTGGTGATCAGCAGGAAGTCGAGGGTGCCGAACAGGCGGGCGAGGGGGCGGTCGGCGAAGTCGCTGTGCTCGGCGACGCCCCGCGCCACGGCCGGATGCGCGAGCTGCATGAGGAGGGCCCGCCCGGCGGCGAGGCCGACGAGCGGCTCGGAGGCCAGCGTCCGCAGGACGTCCCGGTCGGCGAGCAGGGCGGCGAGCCGGTCCTCGGCGCCGCCCGGGGAGCCGGCGTTGGGACGGGCGGCGGGGCGCTCGGTCGGGACGCGGGGTGTGGCGGGCACGGAACCTCCCGGGGGTCGGGGCCTGCCCCGCCATCCTCCCGCACCTATTGACAGACGGTCAATAACGGGGGGTTCCGCCTGCCGGGCCGCAAAGCTCGCCGAGGATGCGAAACCGGCACGGGCCGCGCTGATCCGATGCGACAATCAGGGACGCCCGGCCGCCATGAGACCGTGGGAGCCGGGCACCCCCTGTGTACCCCGAGAAAGGTCCCGACCGTGGCCATCCGCGACAAGATGCGCGCCAACGCGGCCCACGTCCTGCAGCCGGGTGAGAACATCCAGGCGGTGTTCGGCGCCCAGACCACCAGCCAGTACTTCGCCCTGATCTCGATCTGGATCATCATCTTCAGCAACGCCTACCGGGTCGTCGTGGTCACCGACCGCCGCATCCTGGTGTGCAGGTCCGGGCGGATGCGCATGACCCCCGTCAACGAGGTCGTGCGCGAGCTGCCGCGCAACACCCGCATCGGCCCCCCGAGCGGCCTGTGGTGGCGGTGCGAGACGCTCGGCGAGCGCCTGTACGTCCACAAGCGGTTCCACAAGGACGTCAACGCCGCCGACGGCGTCACCGCGTCCTGACCGACGCCCGGAACGCCGGACGAGACGCCCTCCCGCCGCGTGGAGGGCGTCTCGCCTTGTGCGGTCTCATGCCGGAGGCGGAGACGGATCGGCTTGCAGGAGGATCCGAGCCGCTCGCCTCCGCGCTAGTGTGATCACGATCACCAGCATCCGTGACGGACGAACCCGGGAAGAGGCATGATCGAGGCGGAGAACCTCACCAAGCGCTACGGCGACAAGACCGCCGTGGACGACCTGTCGTTCACGGTCGTGCCCGGGCGGGTCACCGGGTTCCTCGGCCCGAACGGCGCCGGGAAGTCGACCACCATGCGGCTGCTGCTCGGCCTCGACCGCCCCGACCGCGGCGACGCCCGCATCCACGGCCGCCACTACCGCGACCTGAACGCCCCGCTGCGGGTCGTCGGCGCGCTGCTGGAGGCCCGCGCCGTGCACACCGGCCGCAGCGCCTACAACCACCTGCTGTGCCTGGCGCAGACGCAGGGCATCGGCAGGAAGCGCGTCGACGAGGTCGTCGAGCTCGTCGGCCTCACCGGCGTGGCCCGCAAGCGCGCCGGCGGCTTCTCCCTCGGCATGGGGCAGCGGCTCGGCATCGCCGCCGCCCTGCTCGGCGACCCGTCGGTCCTCGTCCTGGACGAGCCCGTCAACGGCCTCGACCCCGAGGGGATCGTCTGGATCCGCACCCTCATGAAGCACCTCGCCGCCGAGGGCCGCACCGTGTTCGTCTCCAGCCACCTCATGAACGAGATGGCCGTCACCGCCGAGCACCTCATCGTCATCGGCCGCGGCCGGCTGATCGCCGACTGCTCCACCGAGGAGTTCATCGAGCGCTCCACCGAGAAGACGGTGACCGTCCGCAGCCCCGAGGCCGGGCGGCTCGCCGACGCCGTCGCGGCCGAGGGCGGCAAGGTCGCCCCGGGCGAGGGCGACCTGATCACCGTCACCCACATGGAGGCGCCGCGCGTCGGGGAGCTCGCCGCCGCCGAGGGCATCGTCCTGCACGAGCTCACCCCGAGCCGTGGCTCGCTCGAGGCGGCGTTCATGGAACTGACCCGCGAGAGCGTCGAGTACGGCGCGGTCGGCGGCACCGCCCCCGCGGCGCCCCCCGCGGCGGCCGGCGCCGCCGTTCCCGCGGCTCCGCCCGGAGCCGCTCCCGAAGCGCCGCCCGTTCCCGCCGAGGAGGGGGAGTCCCGATGACCACGGCCACCACCGAGCCCGCCGCGGGCGCGCAGGCCCACCCCCGGCCCGGCTTCGGGCGGCTCCTGCTCGCCGAATGGACGAAGATCCGCACGGTCCGGTCCACGCTGTGGTCGCTGATCCTGCTCGTCGTCCTCGACCTCGGGTTCACCGCGCTGTTCGTCGGCCTCACCGTCGCGCAGTGGGACAACATGCAGCCCGGCGACCGCGCCCAGGTCACCGCCGACCCGGTCAGCATGATCCTCGGCAGCGGGTTCTTCCTCAGCCAGCTGACCGTCTGCGTCCTCGGCGTGCTGGTGATCGCCTCGGAGTACTCCACCGGCATGATCCGCGCCAGCCTGCTCGCCGTGCCGCGGCGGCTGCCGATGCTGTGGGCCAAGGCCCTGGTGTTCTCCCTGGTCGTCCTCGCCCTCGGCGTCGCCGTGTCGTTCGTGTCGTTCTTCATCGGCGCGGCCATCCTCGGTGGCAAGGCCGAGGTGTCCCTCGGCGACGAGGGAGTGCTGCGCGCCGTCATCGGCGGCGGCCTCTACCTGGCCATGCTCGGGCTGTTCGCGCTGGCGATCGGCGCGATCGTGCGGCACCCCGCCGGCGGCATCACCGGCGTGATCGGGTTCGTCCTCGTGCTGGCGCCCCTCGCCGCGCTGCTCCCCGGCAGCATCGGCGAGCATGTCCACGCCTACCTGCCCTCCGAGGCCGGCACCCTGATCGCCAAGGCCCACCAGGGCCCCGACGACCTGCTCACCCCCTGGCAGGGCTACGGCGTGTTCGCCCTGTGGACCGTCGTGCTGCTCGCCCTCGCCGCGTTCCTCCTCAAACGCCGCGACGCCTGACACCGGCGGGTCGTCCCCGCGCAAGCCGCCCCCGTGGTCCCGCGCCCCGGGGGCTTTCTCCGCCCAGAAGTTTGCATACTGCAACGATCCGGCCTACCGTTTGGGCAGTTGCTTTAAGCAGATGCCCAACCGAGATCCGGGGGAGTGGAGATGGGGGACGACGCGGTGCCGACCCGGCTGCGGCTGCTG
Source organism: Actinomadura sp. B10D3 (assembly GCF_039871695.1). Lineage (NCBI taxonomy): Bacteria > Bacillati > Actinomycetota > Actinomycetes > Streptosporangiales > Thermomonosporaceae > Actinomadura > Actinomadura sp. B10D3. The sequence continues at coordinate 230,152 of NZ_JBDPLY010000005.1, read as the reverse complement.
GAGGCGGCCGTCGCGGTGATGGCCGAGAGCGGCTGGGCCGCGGTCACCTCGCGGGTGGTGGCGGACCGGGCGCAGGCCAACAACGCCCTCGTGCACTACTACTTCGGGTCGGTGGGCGCGCTGCGCCGGGCCGCGGTCATGCACGCCGTGGAGAAGGAACTGGAAGGCCCCGTCGAGACGATCCTGCGGGCCCGCGACGTCCTGGACGGCGTCACCGAGGCCGTCCGGGACCTCATCGACCGCAGCGCCGACACGCCCGGCCGACGCGTCGTCATGGAAGCGCTCGTGCACGGCCTCCGCGACGACGAGCTGCGAGCCGAGAGCGAACGGCAGATCCGCGTGTTCCGGGACCTGCTGGCCTCCCGGCTCGCCGAGGACAGGGCGGCCGGGCTGCTGCGCCCCGACGCCGACCCCGCCGCCCTCGCGGTCGTGCTCACCGCGCTGATCGACGGGCTGCTCCTGCACGCGCTGATCGCCCCCGGCGCCGACATCGGCGCGTCGATCGCCGGGCTGACGGCCCTGCTCCGGCCGCCCGCCGCACCCACCGGCCGCGACGACCGCGAAGACGACGACGAAGGAGACGGCGATGACGCGACACGGCCATGAGCGGGCGGTCGCCCAGAACGACCGCGACGGGCACGGCGAGCCGCCGCTCGCGGTGCTGCTGCGCGGAGCGCGCAAGACCTACGGCACCGGCCCGGCCGAGGTCCACGCGCTCAAGGACGTGGACCTGGAGGTGCGGCAGGGCGATTTCGCCGTCCTGCTCGGCCCGTCCGGATCGGGCAAGACGACCCTGCTCAACCTCATCGGCGGGATCGAGCCCGCCACCGCGGGCGAGGTCATCGCCGGCGGCCGCGACATCACCGGGCTCGGCGAGGACGCCCGCACCGCCTACCGGCGCGACACCGTCGGGTTCGTCTTCCAGTTCTTCAACCTGGTCCCGTCGCTGACCGCACTGGAGAACGTCCGGCTGGTCGCCGAGCTGACCGGCCGCGGCGACCGGGAGCGGTCGCGGGCCGCGCTCGAGGCCGTCGGGCTCGCCGAGCGCGCCGCCCACTTCCCCGCGCAGCTGTCGGGCGGCGAGCAGCAGCGCGTCGCCATCGCCCGCGCCATCGCCAAGGACCCCGCGCTGCTGCTGTGCGACGAGCCGACCGGGGCGCTCGACCTGGAGACCGGGCGCGGCGTCCTGCGCGTCCTGCAGGACCTCAACCGGCAGGGCCGCACGGTCCTGGTCGTCACTCACAACGCCGCGATCGCCGCGCTCGCGCACCGCACGATCCGGATGCGCTCCGGCGCCGTCGTCGAGGTCACCACGCAGGCCGCGCCCGCCACCGCCGCCGAGGTGACGTGGTGAGCACCCTCAACGTCAAGCTTCGCCGCGACCTGCGCCGCCGCCCCGCCCAGCTGGTGTCGGCGGTGGTGCTGGTGATGCTCGGCGTCGCCCTGTTCGGCGCCTCCTACGACGCCTACAAGAACCTCGACGCCGGGTACCAGGCGCTCTTCGGCAAGTACCGGTTCGCCGACCTCACCGTCACGGGCGGCGACACCGCGGCGATCACCGCGCAGGCCCGGGCCCGCCCCGGCGTCCAGGCCGTCACCGCCCGGACCGTCGCCGACGTCCCGCTGCGCATGCCGGACGGCGCCACCCTCGTCGGACGCGTCGTCGGGCTCCCCGCCGCCGCGCAGCCCGCGGTCAACCGGGTGAAGGTGCGCGACGGCCGCTACCTCGACCCCGCCGCCCCCGCGGGTGTCCTCGCCGAGAAGCACATCGCCGACCACGCCCGCCTCGGGCCCGGCTCCGAGGTGGCCGCCTGGGACGGCCGTGCGTGGCGGAACCTCGGCGTGCGCGGCACCGCGTCCTCACCCGAGTACCTGTGGCCCGCCGCCGACCGCCAGAACGTGCTGCCCGCGCCCGGATCGTTCGGCGTCCTGTTCGTGCCCGAGCCGCTCGCCCGCCAGATCGCCGGCACCACGGCCCCCAACCAGGTCGCGGTCTTCTACACCGGCGCCGGGCGCCGCGACGCCCCCCGTCTCGACGCCGCCCTGTCCGCCGCCGCCCGCGGCCACGGCGCGGGCGCGGCCCTCACCCGCGCCGAGCAGCCCAGCAACGCCACCCTCGCCGAGGACATCGAGGGGTTCTCCGAACTGGCCGTCATGTTCCCGATGCTGTTCCTCGCCGCCGCCGGCGTCGCCGTCTACGTCGTGCTGACCCGCCGCGTCGCACGCGACCGAGTCGTCATCGGGACGCTGCGCGCCAGCGGGTTCCGCCGCCGCACGCTCATCGCGCACTACCTGGCCACCGGGGTCGCGGTCGGGCTCGCCGGCTCCGTTCCCGGCGTGGCCGCCGGGCTCCTTCTCGCCGGGACCGTCACCCGCCTGTACGGCGACGCCATCGGCCTGCCCGAGACACTGGTGTCGATCCGCGCGTCCACCGTCGCGGCCGGACTGGCCTTCGGCGTGGTCGCCGCCGCCCTGGCCGCCCTGGCGCCCGCGGTGTCGGCCGCGCGGGTCCCGCCCGCCGAGGCGATGCGCGGCGCCGTCCCCGCCGCCCGCGGCGGCGGGCTCCTCGCCCGGCTCCAGCGGTCCGTGCCCGCCGCGGGACGGCTGCCCGCCGGCGCGTGGCTGGTGCTGCGCGGGCCCACCCGCCAGTTCCGCCGCACCCTCTACACGATGGCCGGCGTCGTCCTCGCGCTCGTCCTGATCCTGGTCTCGTGGGGGATGCTCGACTCCTCCCGGGCGACCGTCTCCCGCCAGTTCGACCAGGTCCAGCGGCAGGACGCCGAACTCACCCTCGCACGCCCCGTCGACGGCGCCACGCTGAAGGCCCTGGCCGGGACGGACGGCGTGCGCGCCGCCGAACCGTCCGCCCGCGTCCCCGTCACGATCACCGCGGGCGGCGGCGAGTACTCCACCACCCTCGTCGGGCTGCCCGCCCGCACCCGCATGCACCGGTTCCTCACCCCCGGCGGCGGCGAGCGGACCCTGCCCGGCGAGGGCGCGCTCATCGGAGCGGCCCTGAAGGGCAGGCTCGGCGTGGACGCCGGCGACCGCGTCGGGCTCCGCCTCGGCGACGGCCGCACGGTCACCACCACCGTCGCCGGATTCGTCGACGAGCCGCTCGGCACCCGCGCCTACGCCACCCTCGGCCAGGTCGCCGCGTGGGCGCCGGCCGCCGGGCCCGACACCGTCCTCGCCCGGTTCGACCCCCGCGCCGACCGCGCCGCCCTGCAGCGCGCCCTGTCGGCGCGGCCCGGCGTCGTCGCCTACACCGACGCCCAGGCGCTCGAGCAGACCATGGACGACTACATGGACCTGTTCTACGTGTTCGTCGCCGTCATGCTCGTCTTCGGCGGCCTGCTCGCCTTCACCGTCCTGTTCGCCACCCTGTCGGTCAACCTCGCCGAACGCGGCACCGAACTGGCGACCCTGCGCGCCGCAGGTGTCGGCCGGCGCCGGCTCGCCCGGCTCGTGACCGCCGAGAACCTCCTCGTCGTGACGGCCGGCGCCGTCCCCGGCCTGATCGCCGGGCGGCTGGCCACCGGCGCGTTCCTCGCCGCCTTCAACAGCGACCTGATGGCGTTCCACACCGACATCCGGCCCGCGACCTACGCCTGGTCCGCGCTCACCGTGATCGCCGTCGCCTGGCTGGCGCAGCGCCCCGGCCTGCGCGGCGTCGCCCGCATGAACCTCGCCGCCCTGGTCCGCGAACGGACCGGCTGACCGCGCCCGGCCGCATAAACGGGGCCGGTCCACGGTTGAACCGAGGAGCCCGGGTAGTCGTACCGCCATGGCGGTTTCGGTGAAGAAGACCAGGAGGGACCGGCGGCGCGCGGGCGCGACCGCCCGCGGAACGGACGGCCTGCGGCGCGCGCTCGCCGAGAGGGTCGACGGCGAGATCCGGTTCGATCCCGGATCACGCGCCGCCTACTCCCACGACGCGTCCAACTACCGGCGGCCCCCCATCGGGGTGGTGGTACCGAGAACGGTCGAGGCCGGCGCCGAGACCGTCCGGGTCTGCGCCGAGCACGACGTGCCCGTCTTGTCGCGCGGCGGCGGGACGAGCCTGGCCGGACAGTGCGTCAACGAGGCCGTCGTCATCGACTGGTCCAAGTACTGCCACCGCCTGCTCTCGGTGGACCCGGACGCGCGCCGCGCCGTCGTGGAGCCCGGCGCCTGCCTGGACGACCTCAACGACGAACTGTCCGCGCACGGCCTCATGGTCGGGCCCAAGCCGTCCACCCACGACACCTGCACGATCGGCGGGATGATCGGCAACAACTCCTGCGGCGCGTCCGCGCAGGCGTACGGGAAGACGGCCGACTCCGTCGCCCGGCTGGAAGTGCTCACCTACGACGGGCTGCGCATGTGGGTCGGGGAGACCTCCGACGAGGATTACGAGGCCGTCCAGGCCGCGGGCGGGCGCCGCGCCGAGATCTACCGGGCGCTGCGCGCCCTGCGCGACGACGGCATGGAGCTCGTCCGCACCCGCTACCCCGACATCCCCCGCCGCGTGTCCGGCTACAACCTCGACGCGCTGCTGCCCGAGAAGCACTTCGACGTGGCCCGCGCCCTCGTCGGCTCGGAGGGCACGCTGGTCACCGTGCTGCGCGCCGAGATCCGCCTCGTGCCGGTCCCCGCGCACGAGGCGCTCGTCGTCCTCGGCTACGACGACATCGCCGCCGCCGGCGACGCCGTCCCCCGCGTCCTGCCGTCCCGGCCGCTCGCCCTGGAGGGCATGGACGACACCCTCCTCGACCTCGCCGAACAGGACCACCTCGCCGGCCCCGACGTGCTGGCCGAGATGCCCGAAGGCGCCGGCTGGCTCATGGTCCGCCTCGGCGGCGGCACCCGGGACGAGGTGGACGAGCGGGCCCGCGCCCTGATCCGGGACATGCGGAGCGGGCCGAACCCGCCGCGCTGCGGCTTCCTGCACGACCCCGCCGAGGAGGAGCGGCTCTGGAGGGTCCGCGAGGCCGGGCTCGGCGCGACCGCCTACCCGCCCGGGCACCCCGACACCCACGAGGGCTGGGAGGACGCCGCCGTCCCGCCCGACCGGCTCGGCGACTACCTGCGCGACTTCCGCGCCCTCATCCGCGAGTTCCGCTACGACCCCGTCGCCCTCTACGGGCACTTCGGGCAGGGCTGCGTGCACACCCGCATCCCGTTCGACCTGGCGGACCAGTCCGGCGCCGCGCGGTACCGGGAGTTCGCCGGGCGCGCCGCCCGCCTCGTCGCCTCCTACGGCGGCTCCCTGTCCGGCGAGCACGGCGACGGCCAGTCCCGCGGCGAACTGCTGCCGGTCATGTTCGGCGCGGAGGTGGTCCGGCTCTTCGAGCGCCTCAAGGCGATCTTCGATCCGGGCGACCGGATGAACCCCGGCAAGATCGTCCACCCGTACCGGCTCGACGAGAACCTCGACCGCCTCGCCTACCACCCGGCCGAGCCGGACACGCACTTCTCCTTCCCCGGCGACCGCCACCGGTTCACCCACGCCGCCGCCCGCTGCGTCGGCATCGGCAGGTGCCGGGCGTCGTCGGGCGGGGTGATGTGCCCCAGCTACCGGGTCACGGGGGAGGAGGAGCACTCCACCCGCGGCCGGGCCCGCGTCCTCATGGAGATGATGCGCGGCATGCCCGGCGGCGCCCCGCCCGGGGACGGCCTGCCGGACCCGTCCGCGCCCGGACCGGCCGGCGCCGCCGTCATCACCGCCGGGTGGCGGTCCGAGCACGTCCGCGACGCCCTCGACCTGTGCCTGGCCTGCAAGGGATGCCGCAGCGACTGCCCCGTCAACGTGGACATGGCCACCTACAAGGCCGAGTTCCTCGCCCACCACTACCGGCACCGGATCCGGCCGCCCGCGCACTACACCATGGGCTGGCTGCCGGTGTGGGCCCGGATCGCCGCGCTCGCGCCCGGCGCCGCCAACACCGCGCTGCACCTGCCCGTCCTGGCCGGGATCGGCAAACGGGCCGGCGGCATCGACCCGCGCCGCGACCTGCCCCGCTTCGCCCGCCGCCGGTTCACCGACCGGTTCAAGGACCGCCCACCGCGCCGCGGCGGCGGCCGGCGCGTCGTCCTGTGGCCCGACACCTTCACCGACGCCTTCCACCCCCACATCGGCGAGGCCGCCGTCCGCGTCCTGGAGGCCGCCGGATACCGGGTCGAGGTACCGCCCGTCCCGCTGTGCTGCGGCCTGACCTGGATCTCCACCGGGCAGTTCGGCGTCGCCGCCCGCGTCCTGCGGCGCACCGTCCGCGCGCTCGCGCCCCGGCTGCGCGAGGGCGTCCCCGTCGTCGGGCTGGAGCCCAGCTGCACCGCCGTGTTCCGCGCCGACGCCCCCGAGCTGATGGAGGGCGACCCCCTGGAGGACGACGTGCGACGGCTGCGGGACCAGACCAGGACCCTCGCCGAACTGCTCGACGAGCACCAGCGCGAGACCGGCGGCGCCTCGCCCCTCGCGTCCCACGATGTCGTCGCCGGGCTCGACACCCCCCGGGTGCGCGCGATCGCCCAGCCGCACTGCCACCAGCACGCGATCATGGGCTTCGGCGCCGACCGCCGCGTCCTGTCCCGCGCCGGCGTCGAGGTGGCGGTCCTCGACGCCGGATGCTGCGGGCTCGCAGGAAATTTCGGCTTCGAGGCGGGCCACTACGAAACCTCCACGGCCATCGCCGAGCAGGGCGTGTGGACAGCCGTGCGGGACGCCGCCCCCGGGACGGCCGTCCTCGCCGACGGATTCTCCTGCCGGACCCAGATCGAGGCGGGCACCGCCGCCCGCCCCCGCCACCTCGCCGAGCTCCTCGCCGGCCTGCTGCCGGAGGACGGCCGGTGACCGCGCTCGCCGCGTCCGCCTCCACCGTCCCCACCGACGCGCCCGAGGCCGACGGCACGCCGGCGTGGGACTCCACCACGCTCCTGCTCGCCGAGGCGGGGCCTGACCCGCCATTGACTGGAGCGTTCCGTGGAGGGGTTGGCGCCCACCCGTCCCGGCGTTGTAGAAAGTCGTCATGAGCGAGCGGGCGGACGACGGCGTCGACGAGGTCACCTCGGCGCTGCTGACCGCGTCCCGGCTGCTGGTGGCCATCTCCGTGCGCTCCCTGGCCGCCGTGGAGGACGCCGTCACGCTGCCGCAGTTCCGGCTCCTGGTCGTGCTGTCCTCGCAGGGGCCGGCCAAGCTCGTCACGCTCGCCGGGCTGCTGGAGGTGAACCCGTCCACCGCGATGCGGATGGTGGACCGGCTCGTCGCCGCCGGGCTGGTGGACCGGCAGGCCAGCCCCGACAGCGGCCGCGAGATCCGCATCCAGCTCACCGCCGCCGGGCGCGCCATCGTCGACGACGTGACCGCCCGCCGCCGCGCCGACATCGCCGAGGTCGTGTCGCGGATGCCCGCCGACCAGCGGCACGTCCTCGTCGAGGCCCTGCGCGCCTTCACCGACGCCGGCGGCGAACCCCGCGTGCCCACCCTCGTCCAGCTCGGCTGGACCTGACCGCCCCGCGGTGAACCTTCGGGCCCGGACGCGCGTACCGCTGCGTAACGCCCGAACTCTCGACCGATCCGAAAGGCGGCCGCCGATGCGCACCCCCCGACCGGCCATCGCGGCGAGCGGCCTCGTCGCGGCGCTGCTGCTCGGCGCCTGCACGCCGGTGGGGCGCCAGGCGACCGACGGCGGTGCGGTGGCGCCCCAGGCCGACAACGGCGACGAGGCCCAGTCCACCGTCAACACCCGCTTCGGCCCGCTCGGCCCCGCCGACCGCGCCCTCATCGTGTCGATCCGGCAGGCCGCGCTCTGGGAGATCCCCGTCGCCCGGGACGCCCAGCGCCGCGCCGCCCGGACCGCCACCCGCCGCAATCTCGCCGAGATCGCCCGCCGCCATGTCCGGCTCGACACGCTGGACCGCACCGTCGCCGCCCGGCTGAACGTCCCGCTGCCGAACCAGCCCACCCCCGACCAGCAGAGCTGGATGTCGGAGATCAGCGGCAAGTCCGGCAACGAGTACGACCGCACGGCCGTCGCCCGGATGCGGACCGCGCAGGGCCAGACCTACGCGATGATCGGCGCGGTCCGCGGCAGCACCCGCAACACCCTCATGCGGACGTTCGCCGAGCAGGCCGAGCCGTTCGTCCGCGCCAACCTCAAGTTCCTGGAGGGCACCGGCTTCGTCACCGGCGACACGCTGCCCGACCCGCCGCGGGTCACCGACGCGCCGCCGCCCGGCAACCAGGGCCGTCCGGCGAGCCCCGCGCCGCCGGTCACCACCGTCCTCGGCGGCGGCCGGTAGCGGGCGCTAGGCGTCCAGCTCGCCCAGCAGGGCGCCGAGGGCCGCGCCGAGCGGCGCGTCGAGGGTGACCAGGGCGTGCCCGTCGCCGCGGGTCGCGCCCCGGTTGACGATCGCGACCGGGACGCCGTGCCGCGCCGCGTGCCGGACGAACCGGTACCCCGACAGCACCGTCAGCGACGAGCCGAGCACCAGCAGCGCCCCCGCCCGCTCGGTCAGGGCGTAGCAGTCGCGAACGCGGGCCGGCGGCACGTTCTCCCCGAAGAAGATCACGTCCGGTTTGAGCGGGCCGCCGCACCGCTCGCAGCCCACGAGGCGGAACTGCTCGACCGCCGCGTCGGCGAGGACGGCGTCGCCGTCGGGATTGACCGCCTCGGGGGAGACCGCCGCCACCCGCTCCTCCCAGCCCGGGTTGGCCGCGCGCAGCCGCTCCTCCAGCCGGGTGCGCGGGGTCCGCTCGCCGCAGGACAGGCACACCACCCGGTCCAGGGCGCCGTGCAACTCGATCACGCCGTCCGCCCCGGCGGCCTGCTGCAGCCCGTCGACGTTCTGCGTGATGATCCCGGCCAGCAGCCCCCGCCGCTGCAGCGCGGCGACCGCCCGGTGCCCGGCGTTCGGGCGCGCCCGCGCGATGTGCCGCCACCCGAGATGGCTCCGCGCCCAGTAGCGGCGGCGCGCCGCCTCGCTCCCGGTGAACGCCTGGTAGGTCATCGGCTCCGCGCGCCGGCGCCGCCCCGTCTCCCCACGGTAGTCGGGAATGCCCGACTCGGTCGACAGGCCCGCGCCGCTCAGCACCACCACGTCGCCGTCAGAGACGAGGTCGGCCAGCACCCGCAGGCGGGTCCCCGTCCCGTCCTCAGCAACCTCAGTCACCACTCCATGGTGCACGACCGGGACGGGCGGCCGAGCGCCGGGCCGTACCGCGCCGGCCCCGCTCCCGCCCGCCCCGCAGGGTGAGCGGCAGGCCCGCCACGGCGAGCAGCAGGCCGGCCCCGCCCGCGGCGAGCGGCCCCGCGGTCTCCAGCAGGCGGATCTTCTGCGCGCCGTCCTCCGACCTGCCGATCAGCGCCTTGCGCGACTCCGGCGTCATCCGCAGGGTCAGGTCGGCGACCACCAGGCGGCCGGGGCCCTCCTTCGGGCGGAGCGTCGACAGCACCCGCTGCCGCTGGTCGATCGGCGCGCCCGTGCGCGGATCGACCCAGTAGGTGGCCTCGGCCTGGTAGTAGCGGTCCACCGGCACCGCCGCGCCGCCCGCGCGGCGCCCGAGGAGCTCGCCCGGCACCGGCGGCAGCTCACCGGCCACCTTCGTCTCCGGGATGCGCGCCACGAAGCGGTAGGCGGCCACGCCCGCGACGCGCTCCTCCCCGTCGAAGGCGACCGGCCAGGTGCGCCGCGTCGCCGGGTCGAACAGCTCCAGGCCCCGCCTGCGGACGTCCACCGGCCAGAACAGGCCGATCCCCGACATGCGCACCCCGGTGTCGCCCTGCACCGCCGCGCCGCAGCAGTTCCGCAGCTCCCCGGTGCGCCGGTCGAAGGCGTAGCGCTGCTTCTGGATCTCGATCGTGGTGCCGCGGCCGACGTCCTGGACGATCGTCGTGGTGTCCCAGACGGCGACCCCGTCATGGGTGGAGCCCGGATCGCCCCGGACCGTGTTGGTGGCCACCACCGTGGCGCCCGAGCGCGGCGTGGCCGACGCCGCGTCCAGGTAGGAGGCGTTCTCGGCCCTCAGCCGCGTCACCTGGTACAGGTCCGGCGGCGCGCCGATCAGCGTCGGGGCCACGTAGAACCGGGTGAGGACGGCGGCGGCGAGGAGGAACACGCCGAGGCCGACGAGGGACGCACCGATGATCCGTCGCACTGCCCTGCCCTTCATCATCCGACCTTCTCGTACAGAACCCCCGAAGGGAACGAATCCGGCGCACGACTTCTCCGCGGCCGTGCGCCCGCCCCGGCCGGCCGGTCCACGACCCGCCCCCGTCCGGCCCGCCTGGCGGGCGGGACCGGAGTGAGCGCCAGTTAACGTGTGGGTGACATCCGGGATCCATATGGGAAATACGGGCCGCCGAGGATCGGGGCTCATGGGAGCCGACAGCAAACCGGACAAACGGCTGGTCGTGGCGGGCCACGGACCGGCCGCGCACCGCCTGGTGGAGGCCCTGCGCGAGCGCGACGCCGCCGGGACGTGGACGATCACCGTGATCGGCGAGGAGCCGCGCCCCGCCTACGACCGGGTCGCGCTGACGACCCACCTGGAGGGCGCCGACCTGGCCTACCCGGCGCACGGCGGCGAGGTCGCCGTGCGCACCGGCGAGAAGGTCACCTGCATCGACCGCGCGGCCCGCATCGTCACCACCTCGGCCGGACGCGAGGAGCCCTACGACGCGCTCGTCCTCGCCACCGGGTCGGCGCCGTTCGTGCCGCCCGTCGAGGGCCGGGACCTGCCCGGCGTGTTCGTCTACCGCACCATCGACGACCTGGACGCCATCCGCGAGTACGCCCAGGGCAAGACCACCGGCGCCGTCATCGGCGGCGGGCTGCTCGGCCTGGAGGCGGCCCGCGCCCTGCAGGGCCTCGGCCTGCGCAGCGGCGTCGTCGAGGTCGCGCCGTGGCTGATGCCCCGCCAGCTCGACGAGGGCGGCGGCGCGATGCTGCGCCGCCACATCGAGGCCCTCGGCATGGCCGTCCACGCCGGCACCCCGATGCGCGCCCTGGAGGCCGGCGACGGCGACGCGGTCCGCCGCGTCGTCCTCGACGGCGGCGCGGAGATCGACGCCGAGGTCGTGGTGTTCTCCGCCGGCATCCGCCCTCGCGACGAGCTGGCCCGCGGCAGCGGGCTGCCGGTCGGGGAGCGCGGCGGGATCGTGGTGGACGCCTCCTGCCGCACCGAGGACCCCGCCATCTGGGCGATCGGCGAGTGCGCCCTCGTCGGCGGCGCCGTCCACGGGCTCGTCGGGCCCTGCTTCTCCATGGCCGAGGTCGTCGCCGACCGGCTGCTGTCGGACGCCAGCACCGCGGTCTTCGAGGGCGCCGACATGTCGACCAAGCTCAAGCTGATGGGCGTGGACGTCGCCAGCTTCGGCGACCCGTTCGCCGGCCCGGAGCAGGGCGCGCTCGGCGTCACCTACACCGACCCCGTCGCCGGCGTCTACAAGAGGCTCCTCGTCAGCGACGACGCGCAGACCCTGCTCGGCGGCGTCCTCGTCGGCGGCGCCGAATCGTACGGGACCCTGCGCGCCTACGTCGGCGGCAGCCTGCCCGGCCCGCCCGAGCAGATGCTTTTCGGCGGGACCGAGACCGCGGGCGGCGACCTGCCCGGCGCCACCGTGATCTGCTCCTGCAACAACGTCACCGCCGAGGGCATCCGCTGCGCGATCGCCGACCACTCCCTCACCGACGTCCCCGGCGTCAAGGACCGCACCCGCGCCGGGACGAGCTGCGGCAGCTGCGTCCCCCTCGTCAAGCGGATCCTGGACGCCGAGCTCACCGCCGCCGGCATCGAGGTCAGCAAGGCCCTCTGCGAGCACTTCGACTACAGCCGCGCCGAGCTGTTCGACATCGTCCGCGCCGGACAGGTCACGAGCTTCACCCAGCTCGTCGAGGAGCACGGCACCGGCCGCGGCTGCGACATCTGCAAGCCCGCCGTCGCCTCCATCCTCGCCAGCCTCGGCAACGGCCACATCCTGGAGGGCGAGCAGGCCGCCCTGCAGGACACCAACGACCACTTCCTGGCGAACCTGCAGAAGAACGGCACCTACTCGGTCGTCCCGCGCGTCCCCGGCGGGGAGATCACCCCCGACAAGCTCATCGTGATCGGCGAGGTCGCCCGCGACTTCGGCCTCTACACAAAGATCACCGGCGGGCAGCGGATCGACCTGTTCGGCGCGCGCGTCGAGCAGCTCCCCGGGATCTGGCGGCGGCTCGTCGACGCCGGGTTCGAGTCCGGGCACGCCTACGGCAAGGCCCTGCGGACGGTGAAGTCGTGCGTCGGATCCACCTGGTGCCGCTACGGCGTCCAGGACTCCGCCGCCATGGCGATCCGCCTGGAACTGCGGTACCGGGGGCTGCGCGCCCCCCACAAGCTGAAGTCCGCCGTGTCCGGATGCGCCCGCGAGTGCGCCGAGGCGCAGAGCAAGGACTTCGGCGTCATCGCCACCGAGAACGGCTGGAACCTCTACCTCGGCGGGAACGGCGGCATGCGGCCCCGGCACGCCGACCTGTTCGCCACCGACCTCACCGACGACGAGCTGATCACCTACATCGACCGGTTCCTGATGTTCTACATCCGCACCGCCGACCGGCTGCAGCGCACCGCGAGCTGGCTGGAGGCCCTCGACGGCGGCCTGGACTACCTCCGCGAGGTCATCGTCGACGACCGGCTCGGCATCTGCGCCGACCTCGACGCCGCCATGGAGCGCCACGTCGCCGCCTACTCCGACGAATGGCGCGACACCCTGGACGACCCCGACCGGCTCGGCCGGTTCGTCTCCTTCGTCAACGCCCCCCAGACCCCCGACCCGAGCATCGCCTTCGCGGTCGAGCGCGACCAGATCAAGCCCCTTCCCCTGGAGGTGAAGCGGTGAGCACCGCAGCCGAGGCGGGCCGCGGCATCGTCGTCGTCGGCAACGGCATGGCCGGCTCGCGGTTCGTCGGCGAACTGCGCGCCCGCGACGCCGCGACCCCGGTCACGGTGTTCGGCGCCGAGCGGCAGCGCCCCTACAACCGGGTCCTGCTGTCCAACGTCCTCGCCGGAAAGACCCGCCCCGACCACATCAGCCTCGTCGACACCGCCTGGTACGCCTCGCACGGCGTGGACGCCCGGCTCGGCGTCGAGGTCACCCGCATCGACCGCGAGGCCCGCACCGTCCACGCCTCCGACGGCACCGTCACCCCCTACGCCACCCTCGTCCTCGCGACCGGCAGCACCGCGTTCATCCCGCCGATGCCCGGCCTCGAGGACGGCCTGCCGCAGGGCGCGCTGGTGTTCCGCACCCTCGACGACTGCCGCCGCATCTCCGACCTGGCCGACTCCGCGCGGCACGCGGTCGTCGTCGGCGGCGGCCTGCTCGGCATCGAGGCCGCCCGCGGGCTGGTGGGCCGCGGGCTGGAGGTGACCGTCCTGCACCTCGCCGGCCACCTCATGGAGCGCCAGCTCGACCCCGCCGCCGGCAAGGTCCTCGCCCGCACCCTCGCCGCCCTCGGCATCGGCACCCGCCTGCAGGCCGACGTCGCCGCGCTGCGCACCGCCGGCGGCGTCGTGACCGGCGTCGAGCTGGCCCTGCCCGCCGGCGGCACGGAGGTCATCGGCACCGACCTGGTGATCCTGTCGTGCGGCGTCCGACCGGAGGTGTCCCTGGCCCGCGACGCCGGCCTCGCGATCGGCCGCGCCGTGATCGTCGACGACGAGCTGCGCTCGGTCACCGACCCGTCCGTCCGCGCCATCGGCGAGTGCTCCGAGCACCGCGACGAGGTCTACGGGCTGGTCGCGCCCGCCTGGGAGCAGGCGGGCGTGCTCGCCGGGCTGCTCGCCGGCACCGACCCCGGCGCCCGCTTCACCGGCGCCCGCCGGATCACCCGCCTCAAGGCCGCCGGGATCGAGCTGGCGTCGATGGGGGAGACCCACTTCGGCGACGATGACGACGACGTCGAGGTCGTCCGCTTCACCGACTCCGCCCGCGGCACCTACAAGAAGGCCGTCATCCGCGACGGCCGGCTGATCGGCGCGATCCTGCTCGGCGAGACCTCCACCGCCGGCACCCTCACCCAGCTCTACGACCGGGCCGCGCCGCTGCCCGCCGAGCGCCTCGGCCTGCTGTTCCCCGGCGTCGGCGCCGCCGCCGAGGCCGAGTCGCCGCTGCGGATGCCCGACGCCGCGACCGTCTGCCAGTGCAACAACGTCAGCAAGGGCCAGATCCGCGCCTGCTGGCAGGCCGGCGCCCGCACCGCCGCCGACGTCGCCCGCGAGACCCGGGCGAGCACCGGCTGCGGGAGCTGCCGCGGCGCCGTCGAGGGCATCGTCGCCTGGCTCGACGAGCAGGACTCGGTGGACGCCCAGGACCCGGCGGGCACCCGGGACTCGATGGACGCCGCCTGACACGGCGCGGGTAGGCTCCGCCGCATGGCCGTCTACGCGCTGGGAGACCAGGTACCCGACATCCATCCGTCCGCGTACGTCCACCCGGACGCGACCGTCATCGGGTCGGTGACCCTCGGGGAGGACGCCACCGTGTGGCCCGGCGCCGTGCTCCGCGGCGACTACGGGACGATCACCGTCGGCGCCCGCACGTCCGTCCAGGACGGCACCGTCGTGCACACCACCGCGCGGTGGCCGACCGTCATCGGCGCCGACTGCGTGATCGGCCACAACGCCCACCTGGAGGGCTGCGTCGTCGAGGACCGCTGCCTCGTCGGATCCGGCTCCGTCGTCCTCAACCGCGCCCGCGTCGGCACCCGCGGCGTCGTCGGCGCCGGCGCCGTCCTCACCGAGGACGGGGCCGTCCCGCCCGAGCACACCGCCCTCGGCATCCCCGCCCGCGCCCGCCCCGGCGGGATCGACGAGACATGGCACGCCGAGGCCGTCGCCATGTACGTCGGGAACGGCCGCCGCTACGCCGCCGAACTGACCCTGATCCAGCCCTGACACGGATCCAGCCCTGACACGGACCCGGTCCCGACACCGGCCCGGCCCGGCCCGGCCCCGAGACGGAAGGCGCTCATGCTCGACGGACGCCCGCTGGTCGACGCGCACGTGCACGCCGCCCGGCTGCCGACGCTGCCGCCGGCCTGGCGGCAGTGGGCCGAGGAGTTCGGGTCCTCGCACCCCTGGCAGGACCTCTACGACGCCGACGGCACCCTCGTGCCCGAGCGGGTCGACGCCTACTTCGAGGGCGAGGGCGTCGACATCGCCCTGCTGCTGTGCGAGTACAGCCCGAAGACCACCGGCACGCAGCCCATCGAGGACCTGGTGCCGCTCCTCAAGCACAACCCGCGGCGCTTCAAGCCCATCGCCAACGTCAACCCCCACCTGCACTACCCGATCGGCGACGAGGTCGAGCGGCAGCCGCGGTTCGGCGCCGCCGCGCTGAAGCTGCACCCGGTCCACGGGGGGTTCAGCGTCGCCGACCCGGAGCTCTACCCCGCCTACGAGGTGTGCCGCGACGCGGGCCTGCCCGTCGTCGTGCACTGCGGCACCAGCTCGTTCCCCGGCTCCGCCAACCGGTACGCCGACCCCACGCCGGTCGACGACGTGCTGCGGCTGTTCCCCGGCCTGACGTTCATCCTCGCGCACGGGGGGCGCGGCTGGTGGTACGACGCCGCCGCGTTCCTCGCGCTGTCCCGCGAGAACGTCTGGATCGAGCTGTCCGGGCTGCCGCCGCGCCGGCTCCCCGAGTACTACGCCCGCCACGACCTGGAGCGCCTGGCCCGCAAGTTCGTCTACGGCACCGACTGGCCCGGCGTCCCCGGCGTCGCCCGCAACGCCCGCGCCGTCGCCGCCCTCGGCCTCGCCGAGGAGACCCTGGCCCTCGTCCTCGGCGGCAACGCCCTCCGGGTCTACAAAGGCCTGTCGGTTTAGCCTCCGCCCACCGGAAAGGACACGCCCATGACCGACGCGGACCCCTTCGGCGACGACGTCGTGGAGCAGATCAAGCGGCACATGAACGACGACCACGCCGCCGACTGCCTCACGATCTGCCGCGCGCTCGGCGGCCGGTCCGGCGCGACCGCGGCCCGGATGACCGGAATGGACGCCGCCGGCATCGAGTTCGCCGTCACCGACGGCGGCGCCGAGCACCCCGTCCGGATCCCCTTCGCCGAGCGGCTCACCGAACGGCCGCAGGTGCGCCGCGAGGTGGTCCGCATGACCCATGAGGCGCGTGCGGCGCTCGGCGCCCCACTGGACGTTCCCGACGGAGCGTAGGTAACGTATCCGACATGGCGTCGGTAAACGCGTCGTTCTCCGCGCGGCTGCGGGCCGCCACCTGGAGCGACCACGGGGACAACGAGACCTCGGCCTACATGAGCGCCCTGGTCGAGGGCCGGCTCGGCGGCGACGAGTACGCCGCCCTGGTGGCCCAGCTGTACCCCGTCTACGACCTGCTGGAGCGAGCGGCCGACCGGATGGCCTCCGACCCGGTCGCCGGCCCGTTCGACCTTCCCGGCCTGCGCCGCCGCGACGCGCTGGAGGCCGACCTGGCCCACTTCTACGGGCCGCGCTGGCGCGCCCGTGTCAGGCCGAACGCGGCGACGGCCCGCTACTGCGACCGCCTCCGCGAGGTGTGCTTCGACTGGCCGGGCGGGTTCGTCGCGCACCACTACACCCGCTACCTGGGCGACCTGTCCGGCGGGCAGTACATCGGCGTCCAGGTGCGCAAGACCCTGGAGCTGTCGGCCGGCGAGGACGGCGTGCGCTTCTACCGCTTCCCCGGCAAGCCCAAGGCCTACAAGGACCGCTACCGCGCGCTGCTGGACGCCGCCCCCTGGGACGCCGCCGAGCAGGACCGCGTCATCCGCGAGGTCAAGGCCGCCTACCGGCTCAACGCCGCCGTCACCGCCGAACTCGGAGAGCACCTGCGCCTCGACGCCGCGTAGCGTCCCGGGGCGGCCGCCAGAGCGGAAAACGGGCGACCGAAACGCGCCGGCGGTTTGCGGGACGGGCCCGCGGAGATCCGGTAGGCAGCCGAGGGGCCCGTACCGGGGCCCCCGACCCACGGAGGCCCCCATGCTCGCGATCGTCGCCGCGATCGTCTTCGCCCTCGCCCTGCTCTTCGACCTGGCCGACTACGCGTCCGACGCCATCAACAACGGGACGCTGACCGTCCTCGGCCTGCTGCTCATCGCGCTGCACTTCGCCGGTGTCGGGACGAGCACGAACTGGCGCCCGCGCCGCTCCGGCCGCCGCCGCTGACCCGCCCCGCGGTCACGCCGCAGGGGAGAACAGGACGCGGCGCCGCGCCGGATCCGCCTCCTCCAGTCGCACCTTGACCTGCTCGCCGAGCGGCAGCCCCGCCCCCTCGCAGCGGCCGAACACCGGCGGCGCCACCAGTTGGACGCGCCCGCCGGAGCCGTCGGCGCTGACGTCCACCACCACCGCGTCGAACACCTCGCCGACGTGGTCGCGCAGCAGCAGCGCCTCCACCAGGTCGACGCACGCGTGGTCGACGTCGGCGCCCCGCCGCAGCGCCCGCTGCATCACCTCCGGCAGGTCCGGCAGCGCCTCCCGCGCCCAGCCCGGCACGGATCGTCCCGCCGCCAGCGCCAGGCAGACCTCGGTGGCGTACCGGTCCGCCAGCCGCCGGATCGGCGCCGTGACGTGCGCGTACGGCGCCGCGACCGCGGCGTGCACGGCCTGCTCGGGCGGCGCCCCGTCGAACGCGGTGTAGCCGGCGCCGCGCATCAGCGCCGCCGCGTCGTGCAGGAACGCCGCGTGCCGGGGCAGCGAAGGGTCGAGCGCGCGGACGATGTCCCCGTACGAGGCGTCCCCCGGCCAGGCGACGCCGAGCGCGCGGGCCGCCAGCCGCAGCCGCCCGACCGCCTCGGCGGGCGCGGGCGGCATCGTGCGCAGCAGCCCCACGCCGCCGTCCAGCATCAGCCGGGCCGCGGCCCGCCCGGTCAGCAGCGAGATCTGCGCGTTCCACGCCTCGGTCGCGAGGTCGCCGCGCAGCTTCAGCGTCCATCCGCCGCCGGCGTGCACGACCTCCTGCTCGGGCAGCGGCAGGCTCACCCCGCCGCGCGCCGCCTCCGCCGCGATCAGCCGCTCTCCGATCTCGCCGAGCAGCGCGATCCGCGCGTCGCCGTCGTCGTGCCGGGCGGTGGCGTAGTCGAGCCGGTCGCGGCTGCGGACGATCGCCCGCCGCACGTCCACGCCGGTGATCCGGCCCCCGTCGTCGATGTCGATCGTCCACGCCACGGCAGGGCGGTCCCGGCCCGGCAGCAGGCTCGCGCTGCCCTCCGACAGGGGGCGCGGATGCAGCGGCGAGTTCGCGTCCGGCAGGTAGAGCGTGACGCCGCGGGCGCGGGCCTCGGCGTCCAGCGCGCCGCCCGGCCGGACGAACCCGGCCACGTCCGCGATCGCGTACCGCACCCGGTGACCCGACCCTCGCCGCTCCAGGTGCATCGCCTGGTCCAGATCCATCGAGCCGGGCGGGTCCAGGGTGAAGAACGGCACGCCGCGCAGGTCGGCGCGGCCGTCGGCCGGCACGCCGGCCCCCGCGGCCTCGGCGAGGGCGGCGGGCGGGAACGCGCCGGGCACCGAGTACTCGGCGCGGATCCGGTCGAGCCCCGCACGGACCTCGGCGTCGGCCTCGGCGGTACGCAGTCGCAGCGGTCGGCGCGGCACAGAACCGAGCG
Source organism: Actinomadura sp. B10D3 (assembly GCF_039871695.1). Lineage (NCBI taxonomy): Bacteria > Bacillati > Actinomycetota > Actinomycetes > Streptosporangiales > Thermomonosporaceae > Actinomadura > Actinomadura sp. B10D3. The sequence continues at coordinate 211,531 of NZ_JBDPLY010000005.1, read as the reverse complement.
TACGGGACGAACGCGCCGCCCTAATCCGAATCTACAATGTAAAGGCGTGCGCCCGGTGTGCACTCCACCCGCCCTCCGGCGCCGCGCGGACGGGCCCGATCCTGCGGGTTCACTCCTCGGAGCTCTGCGCGAACTCCCGCAAGCGCGGCGGATCCTCCACGGTGATCTTGCGCCAGCCGGTGCTGACCAGGCCCTCCCGCCGCAGCGTGGCCAGGGCCCGCGCCACGGTCTCGCGGGAGGCGTCCATCCAGCTGCCGAGCTCCTCCTGCGACAGCGGCGGGCCGATGGCGATCGCGCCGTCCGGCCCCGGCGGGGCGTGCCGGGCCGACAGCTCGGCGAGCCCGTCCAGCAGCAGCGCCAGCCGCCGCGCGCCCTGCGCCGACACGTGCGCCTGCAGCCTGCGGTCCGCGTCGTCGAGCCGCTGCACGAACGTGCCGCTGACCAGCAGCCACACGCGCGGATGGGCGTCCAGGAAGGCGGTGAACCGGGCCGCGGGGACCACCAGCGCCCGGACGTGGTCGAGCGCCTGCACGGTCGCCGACCGCTCCCGGCGGCCGAGCACCGCGCTCTCGCAGACCAGGTCGCCGGGCCCGCGCACGGCGAGCACCACCACGCGCCCGTCCTCGCCGGCGGAGGTGACCTTCGCCCAGCCCGACTCGATGATGATGATGTGGTCGGAATCGTCGCCCTGGTAGCACAGGGGCACCCGCGGGGCGTAGGTCCGCGACCGGCCGGCCGCGCGCAGCGCCGCGCGCTCCGGTACGTCCAGTGCGTCCCAGAATCCGCCGCCGGGGCTCGCGGCAGGACCGCCGCGGGGAATGGTCCGCTCACTCACGGCACGTCCGTCTCCGGTCCGGGGGTTCGGATGAACCGGCACCCGCGGCAGTTGGGGGGAGTGGGGCGGTGAGGCCCAGTGCCGCGGGTACCGGTCGCCTGCATGTGCCTATGAGAACCCCTCACTGTTCCGCATGCTGCACGCCGGGGAACGCGCTGTCTGCGTCTTCTGACACTTTTAGCGCAAATTGCAGCGAAATCCCGGGCGGTCAGCGGGCGAGGGCGTTCAGCAGGCGGTTGACGGGGCTGGAAAGGTTCCAGCGGTCGGCGAGCTCCACGAGGGCCGCGGCGTCGCGCGGCTCGGCGGGCAGCCGGTCGTCCAGCCCCGCCAGCTCGGGGGCGTCGATGTCGGTGACGACCCGGACCACCGTCTCGGCCGCGGCGAGGTACTCGCGGGCCGCCTCCATCCGCCGGCGGGCGCCCGCCGGGAACCCCTCGTCGGTGCCCGCGTCGAGCGCCGCGAGGATGCCGCCCACCGACCCGAACCGGGTGACCAGCGCCGCGGCGGTCTTGTCGCCGACGCCCGGCACCCCGGGCAGCCCGTCGCTCGGGTCGCCCCGCAGGGTGGCGTAGTCGCCGTAGCCGCGGCCCGGGATGCCGTACTTGGCCGCGACCTCCTTCTCGCCCATCACCTGCAGGTTCCGGATGCCCCGCGCCGTGTACAGGACGGCGACGGGACCGGCGTCGTCGACGAGCTGGAACAGGTCGCGGTCGCCGGTCACGATGTCGACCGGCCCTTCGGCCGCGCCCCGCACCGCCAGCGTCCCGATCACGTCGTCGGCCTCGTAGCCGGGGACGCCCGCGCGCGCCAGCCCGAACGCGTCCAGCACCTGGTCGATGATCGGCAGCTGCGCCTCCAGCGCGTCCGGCGTCTGGTCACCGCCGTCGTCGGCGACGCGGTGCGCCTTGTAGGACGGCAGCGCGGCCACCCGGAACGCGGGCCGCCAGTCGGCGTCCATGCAGCACACCAGGCGGTCGGGCCGCCGGTCCTGGACGAGCCGCGCGATCATGTCGATGAGGCCGCGCACCGCGTTCACCGGCGTCCCGTCGGGCGCCTTCACCGACTCGGGCACCCCGAAGAAGGCGCGGAAGTACAGCGACGGCGTGTCCAGCAGCATCAGCCCAGCCATGACGCACATGCTGCCACGCCGGTCCGACGCCGCGCCGCTCCGCCGCTCCTGCGATCCTGGAACCAGGCCATCGGACAGGGCCGGTCATCGGACAGGACAGAGGAACGGAGACGGGTGTGACGACGGAGTTGTATCCGCGGGAGCGTGTCGGGCTGGTACAGGAGGCGGTGGCGAAGGCGGGCCTCGGGGCCGTGCTGCTGACGCCCGGGCCCGACCTGCGCTACGTCACCGGCTACGACGCGAAGCAGCTGGAGCGGCTGACCTGCCTGGCGGTGCCCGCGGAGGGCGAGCCGTTCCTGGTCGTCCCGCGGCTGGAGGTCCCCGCTGCGCAGGCGTCGCCGGCCGGTGCGCTCGGGATCGAGCTGGTGCCCTGGGACGAGACCGAGGACCCCTACGCCCTGACGGCCTCCCGGCTGCCGCGCGGCCCGGTGAAGGTGGCCGTCGCGGACCGGATGTGGGCGGTGATGGCGCTGCGGTTCCGCGCCGCGCTGCCGGAGGCCGAGCAGGTCGCCGCGGGGCCGGTGCTGCGCGGCCTGCGGATCCGCAAGTCCGCCGCCGAGGTGGCGGCGCTGCGCGAGGCCGGCGCGGCGATCGACCGGGTGCACCGCCGCGTGCCGGACCTGCTGAGGGCCGGGCGCACCGAGCGGGAGGTCGGCCGCGACATCGCCGACGCGATCATCGCCGAGGGGCACGCCCAGGTCGACTTCGTGATCGTCGGGTCCGGACCGAACGGCGCGAACCCGCACGCCGAGCTCTCCGACCGCGTCATCCGGCCCGGCGAGCCCGTCGTGGTCGACATCGGCGGGACGATGCCGAGCGGCTACTGCTCGGACTCGACGCGCAACTACTGCGTGGGCGAGCCGCCCGCCGAGTACCTGGCGTACTACCGGGTGCTGGAGGAGGCGCAGCGGGCGTCGTCGGAGGCCGTCCGCCCGGGGGCCACGCCCGAGGCGGTGGACGCGGCGGGCCGCGACATCATCGCCGCCGCCGGCCACGGCGAGCACTTCTTCCACCGCACCGGGCACGGCATCGGGCTGGAGTCGCACGAGGACCCCTACATCGTCGCCGGCAACCGCGAGCCGCTGGAGCCCGGCATGGCGTTCTCGATCGAGCCGGGCATCTACCCCGGCCCGCACGGCGCCCGCATCGAGGACATCGTCGTCTGCACCGAGGACGGCCACGAGCCGCTGAACGTCACCGAGCGCGGCCTGGTCATCGTGGACTGACCTCCGCGGGGGAGAGCGGATCCCGCACGAGGGCGCGGACGGTTTTCGTTCCGCGCCCTCGCCGTGTTTTCGGACGTCGCAAAATGACCTGGAAACGGGTCGGTAACGATCTACGTACCAAATCCGTCAGCCCGCACCCTGCGTGTTGCGGTCCGGGCGGTCTGCCCTGTACCTCCTTATTGCACTGTTACGCGGGGGTTAATTCGTGTTCCTCCGCATCGACGTGCCGTGACGAAGAGGAGACGCCGTGGCAGAGGTCGACCTGATCGGCGTCGGGAAGGTTTATCCCGACGGCACGCGGGCCGTGACCGACCTGAACCTGCACATCGACGACGGGGAGTTCCTCGTCCTGGTCGGCCCGTCGGGCTGCGGCAAGACCACCGCCCTGCGGATGGTCGCCGGGCTGGAGGAGATCTCCGAGGGCGAGGTCACGATCGGCGGCCGGGTCGTCAACCGGGTGCCCGCCCGCGACCGCGACGTCGCGATGGTCTTCCAGAGCTACGCGCTCTACCCGCACCTGTCGGTCCGCGACAACATCGGGTTCGGGCTGTCGCTGCGCAAGCTGCCCAAGGCCGAGATCAGGGAGAAGGTGGACCGCGCCGCCGACATCCTCGGCCTCACCGAGCACCTGTCGCGCAAGCCCCGCAACCTGTCGGGCGGGCAGCGGCAGCGCGTCGCGATGGGCCGCGCGATCGTCCGCGAGCCGCAGGCGTTCCTCATGGACGAGCCGCTGTCCAACCTCGACGCCAAGCTGCGGGTCCAGATGCGCGCCGAGATCGCCCGCATCCAGCGCGACCTCGGCGTCACCACGATCTACGTCACCCACGACCAGACCGAGGCGATGACGCTCGGCGACCGCGTCGCGGTGATGAAGAAGGGCGAGCTGCAGCAGGTCGCCCCGCCGCAGGAGCTCTACGACCGGCCGGCGAACCTGTTCGTCGCCGGCTTCATCGGCTCCCCGGCCATGAACCTGATCCAGGGCACGCTGTCCGGCGACGCGGAGAACCCGCGCCTGGAGATCGGCGGCCAGACCCTGGCGCTGCCGGCCGCGGTGCTGACCGAGCGCCCGGCCCTCGCCTCCCGCCTCGGGAGCGACGTCGTCGTCGGCATCCGCCCCGAGGACATGGAGGACTCCGAGCTGGTGGACACCCCCGACGGGGCCGCGCTGACCTCCACCGCCGACCTCGTGGAGGCGATGGGCTCGGACGTGCTGGTCCACTTCGCGGTCGAGGCGTCCCAGGTCGTCACCGAGGACACCAAGGAACTCGCGCGCGACGCGGGCACCGACGTGCTGGGGCACCTGGAGAGCCCCCGCACGGACCTGGTCGCGCGGTTCAGCCCGCGCACCCGCGTGAAGGTGGGCGACCCGGTGACGATCCACGTCGACACCGGCCGCCTGCACTTCTTCGATATCGAGTCCGGCGCGTCGATCTGGGGATCCGACGACACCGGTCAGCTCAGGGAGGATGAGGAATGAGGCTCAGCAAGCTGACAGGAGTCGCCGTAACAGCGGCGATGCTCCTGTCCGCGGCCGCCGCGTGCGGCGGCGACGACGGCGACGAAGGCTCCGAGCCCGCCGGCGGGGGAGCGCTGAAGGGCACCACCATCGAGGTCGCGGCCAAGTGGACCGGCCCGGAGGAGACCAACTTCCGCAAGGTGCTGCAGGCGTTCGAGAAGAAGACCGGCGCGAAGGTCAACTACGCCTCCACCGGTGAGAACACCGACGCCTACCTCGGCCCGCGCATCGAGGCCAAGAACCCGCCGGACGTGGCGATCCTGCCGCAGCCCGGCCTGATGCAGCAGTACGCCGAGAAGGGGTCGCTCAAGCCCCTCGGCGACGACGTGGTGGCCGAGGTCGGCAAGAATTTCGCCCCGTACTGGAAGGAGCTCGGCTCCTCCGACGGCAAGACCTACGGCGTGATGGTCAAGGCCGCCTACAAGTCGATCCTGTGGTACCGGCCGCAGGTGTTCGACGACGCCGGCGTCCAGCCGCCCGCCACGTGGGCCGACCTGACCAAGGCCGCGGGCACCCTGCAGGACGCGGGCACCACGCCGATCACCCTGGCCGCCGGCCCGCAGGACTCCTGGACGCTGACCGACTGGTTCGAGAACGTCTACCTGTCGCAGGCCGGGCCCGAGAACTACGACAAGCTCGCCAAGCACGAGATCAAGTGGACCGACCCGACGGTCGGCAAGGCGCTGCAGACGCTCGCCGAGATCTGGGGCAAGCCCGACTTCCTGAACGGCGGCGTCGCCACCGCGACCAAGACCAAGTTCGACGAGTCGGTCACCCAGGTCTTCGGTCAGGACAAGGCCGCCATGGTCTACGGCGGCGACTTCGCCGCCGCCAACATCGCCACCACCAAGGCCAAGGTCGGCACCGACGCCAAGGTGTTCGCGTTCCCGCAGGCCGGCGACACCGCCCCGGCGATCCTCGGCGGCGACGTCGCGGTCGCGCTGAAGGACGGCAAGGGCGCCCAGGAGCTGATGAAGTTCCTCGCCTCCCCCGAGGCGGGCAAGGTGTGGGCCGGGCTCGGCGGCTACCTGACGCCGAACAAGAACGTCCCCTCCAGCGCCTACTCCGACCCGATCGCCAAGCAGCTGATCGAGCAGCTGCAGAAGTCCGGCGACGCGGCCCGCTACGACATGTCCGACCTGGCGCCCGCCGCGTTCGGCGCGACGCCCGGCAAGGGCGAGTGGGAGGCGCTGCGCCAGTTCGTGCAGAACCCCACGGACGTCAAGGGCACGCAGGCCAAGCTGGAGGCCGAGGCCGCCAAGGCCTACAAGTAGGGCCGACGAGTAGGGAATCCCTGGATGAAGGCTCCGAATGAGGAGGTGCCGCCGGCCGCGACGGCCGGCGGCGCCGCCGCCGCCGGCCCGCCGGCCGCGGCGTCCCCGGCCCGCCCCGGCCGCGAGCGGCTGAACCCGCCGTCGTGGCTGGCCATGCTGTTCCTGCTGCCGGCGCTCGTGCTGCTCGGCTTCCTCGTGGTTTACCCGATCGTGTACTCGGTGATCCGCAGCCTGTTCGACGCCTCGGGCGACACCTTCGTCGGCGTCGACAACTACACCGGGGTCTTCAAGGGACACGACAACCTCGTCGCGGTGCGCAACACCGCGATCTGGGTCGTGGTCGCGCCCACCGTGGTGACCATCATCGGCCTGCTGTTCGCCGTGCTCACCGAGCGGATCCGGTGGGCCACGGTGTTCAAGCTCGTGGTGTTCATGCCGATGGCGATCTCGTTCCTCGCCTCCGGCGTGATCTTCCGGCTGGTGTACCAGCAGGACCCCGACAAGGGCATCGCCAACGCCGCGATGGTCGCGATCCACGACACGTTCGCCAAGGACACGACCTACCCCGGCGCGGGACCGCGCAGCGGCGGCAACGCCGTCGTCCGGCAGGACGAGGACGGCTCCGTCGGCTCGGTGCGGTCGTACTCGGCGGGCCAGACCGCGCTCCTCCCGCTGCTGAAGGTCAAGCCCGAGTACCTGCCGGAGGACGCCAAGCCCGCCGCGCAGCCGCCCGCGGCCAAGCCGGGGCAGCTCACCGGCACGGTCTGGTTCGACTTCACCAAGGGCGGCGGCGGCCAGCAGAACGTCCCGAACGCCGGCGAGTCCGGCCTGCCCGGGATCAAGGTCGAGGTCGTGCAGAACGGCAAGGTGGTCGCCAAGGCCACCACGGGCGCCGACGGCACCTTCACGATGAAGGACGTGCCGGACGGAACGTTCATGATCCGGCTGCCCAAGGACAACTTCACCGCCGCCTACCGCGGCGCGGAGTGGCTCGGCGGCACGCTCATCACCCCGGCGATCATCGGGTCGTACCTGTGGGTGTGGTCCGGGTTCGCGATGGTGCTGATCGCCGCCGGGCTCGCCGCCATCCCGCGGGACGCGCTGGAGGCGGCCCGCGTCGACGGCGCCACCGAGTGGCAGGTGTTCCGGCGGGTGACGATCCCGCTGCTCGCGCCCGTCCTGATGGTCGTGCTGGTGACGCTGGTCATCAACGTCCTGAAGGTGTTCGACCTCGTCTACATCATCGGCGGCGGCGATCCCGACGCCAGCGTCCTGGCGCTGCAGATGTGGACCGAGTCGTTCGGCGGCGGCAACGACCAGGGCGCCGGCAGCGCCATTGCCGTGCTGCTGTTCGTGCTCGTGCTGCCCGCCATGCTGTTCAACATCCGGCGACTTCGGCAGGAGCGCTCATGAGCACCGCGGAGAAGGAGGCCGGGGCGCCGTCCCCGGCGTCCGGCGGGAACGGGGGCAAGGGCGGCAACGGCGCGGCGGGCGCGCCCCGGCGCGGCGTGGCCGCCCGGATCGTCGGCAGGCTCGGCGGCGGCGCCGCCCAGTCGCTGCTCGTCCTGATCGCGCTGTTCTGGCTGGTGCCGACCCTCGGCCTGCTGGTCGCCTCGCTGCGCTCCAACGAGGACAACAGCGCGGGCGGCTGGTGGCAGGTCTTCACCAAGCCGACGCAGCTGACCGCCGAGTCCTACAGCGCGCTGCTGGACAAGAGCGACTTCGTCGACTCGTTCTGGAACACCGTGCTGATCACCGTTCCGGCGACGGTGCTGGTGGTCGCGATCGCCGCGCTGGCCGCCTACGCGTTCGCGTGGATGGAGTTCCCGGGCCGGGACTGGCTGTTCATGGTCGTCGTCGCGCTGCTGGTCGTGCCCGTCCAGGTGGCGCTGATCCCGGTCGCCAAGCTGTACGGCAAGATCGATTTCGGCGGGTTCCAGATGTTCGGGTCGGTCACCGGCGTGGTGCTGTTCCACGTCGCGTTCGGCCTGCCGTTCGCCATCTTCCTGCTCCGCAACTTCTTCGCGGCGATCCCCCGGGACCTGCTGGAGGCGGCGCGGATGGACGGCGGCTCGGAATGGACGATCTTCCGCAGGGTGATCTTCCCGCTGGGCGGGCCGGCGATCGCCTCGCTCGGCATCTTCCAGTTCCTGTGGGTGTGGAACGACCTGCTGGTCGCGCTGGTGTTCGCCGACACCGAGGCGCAGCCGATGACCAAGTGGCTGCAGTCGCAGATGCGGCAGTTCACCGGCAACATCGACATCCTCGCGCCCGGCGCGTTCCTGTCGCTGATCGTCCCGCTGGCCGTGTTCTTCGCCTTCCAGCGCTACTTCGTCCAGGGCGTCCTCGCCGGCTCGGTGAAGTAGCCCAGGACCCCCAGGACGCCGAAACGGTGCCCACGGCCTTCTCCAGGCCGTGGGCACCGCCCGTTTCAGCGGGTCAGCCGGACTTGCGCAGCCCGGCGGCGCCCTGCCGGCCGGCGGTGTCGGGGTGCCCGATGGCCAGGCCGCTCGACGGGTCGAAGAAGTGCAGCCGGCGGGTGTCGACGGCGAGGTTCACGTCCTGGCCCGGCCGCACGTGCGAGCGGGAGTTGACGCGGGCCGTCCACAGCGCCTTGTTGTCGATCAGCGGGATCGCCATCTCGCCCTCGCCCTCGGCGGCGTCCTCGGCGAGGTCGGCGGTGTCCTTGTGCTCCACCGGCGGCGCGTCGATCGTGAAGATCACGTTGATCTCGCTGCCGAGCTCCTCGGTGACGCTGCTGCGCACCGCCATCGGCGCCCACTCGGAGTCGGCGTGCGCGGCGTCCTCGAAGTCCGACGGGCGGATGCCGAGGATCACCTGGCGGCCGAGGTAGTCCGACAGGCCCGGCCTGCCGTCCAGCACCGCGGCCGGCACCGGCAGGGCGTACCCGGCGAACGACACCTGCGGGCCGCCGTCGCCCGAGGTCAGGTCGGCCAGGACGAAGTTCATCGCCGGCGAGCCGATGAACCCGGCCACGAACAGGTTGACGGGGTTGTCGAAGAGCCGCTGCGGCGTGTCGACCTGCTGCAGCTTGCCCTCCCGCAGCACGCACACCCGGGACCCGAGCGTCATGGCCTCGATCTGGTCGTGGGTGACGTAGACGGTGGTGACGCCGAGCCGCTCGTGCAGCTGGCTGAGCGAGGCGCGCATGGACACGCGGAGCTTGGCGTCCAGGTTCGACAGCGGCTCGTCCATCAGGAACGCCTGCGGCTGGCGGACGATCGCGCGGCCCATCGCGACGCGCTGCCGCTGCCCGCCCGACAGCGCGGCCGGCTTGCGGGACAGGTACTGCTCCAGGCCGAGCATCTTGGCGGCCTCGTGGACCTTCCGCTTGATCTCCGACTTCGGCGTGCCGCGCAGCTTGAGGCCGAACGCCAGGTTCTGCTCGACCGTCATGTGCGGGTAGAGGGCGTAGTTCTGGAACACCATCGCGATGTCGCGGTCCTTCGGCGCCAGGTCGTTGACGACCTGGTCGCCGATGGAGATCTTCCCGCCGCTGATCTCCTCCAGGCCGGCGATCATCCGCAGCGCGGTGGACTTGCCGCAGCCGGACGGCCCGACCAGCACCATGAACTCGCCGTCGCGGACCTCCAGGTCGAGGCCGTCCACGGCCTTCACGCCGCCGCTGTACACCTTGTCGACCCGGTCGAGCACGATCTTGGCCATCCGGCACCCCTTGTTGGAAACGTTTCCCTTACGCTCTGCCGAGCAGGGCTCTTACTGCATTGGCTGGAGTAAACATCATGGAATCGTTTCCAGGGGAGAGGGGGCCGTGAGAAGATGATCGGGACGCGCCAGGGAAGGACGGTCCGGGGATGACGGCACGGCGGCCCGCGACGATCAAGGACGTGGCCGCGGCGGCGGGCGTCGGCATCGCCACGGTGTCGCGGGTGTTCTCCGGGACGGGCTCGGTCAGCGCCGCCACCCGCGAGCGCGTGCTGGCCGCCGCCGCCGGGCTGGACTACCGCCCGAGCGCCCTCGGCCGGGGGCTGAAGCTGCGCCGCACCGGCGGCATCGGCCTGGTCGTCCCCGACGTCACCGACCCGTTCTGCGCCGAGCTCGTCGCGGGCGTCCTGACCTGCGCCCGCAGCCTCGGCGAGCACGTCATCGTGGACGCCGCGCACGGCGACCCGGCCCGCGAGGCCGAGATCGTCGAGCGGCTCGTCGAGCAGCGGGTCGACGGGATCATCGCTCTCCCCGCCGGGGACGCGGCCGACTGGGCCGCCGCCGCCCGCGTCTGCTCCAGCGTCGTGTTCGCCGACCGCGTGCTGCCGGGGCTGCCGGACATCCCGTCCGTCCTCGCCGACGACGCGGGCGGCGTCCGGTCCCTCACCGAGTACCTGGCCGGCCTCGGCCACCGCCGCATCGGGTTCCTCGGCGGCGCCCCGGGGCGCCCGTCCGGGGTGCGGGAGCGCGCGTTCCGCGAGACGCTCGCCCAGCTCGGCGTCCCGGTGGAGGAGGATCTGGTCGTCGCCGCCCGCCCCGCTCGCGACGCCGCCTACGCGGCCGCCGCCGGGCTGCTGCAGCGCCGTGCGGACGTCACCGCCGTGCTGGCCGCCGGCCACCTGCTCGGCGAGGCCGCCGTCCTCGTCGCCCGCGAGCTGGACCTGCGGGTCCCCGCCGACGTGTCGATCGCGATGGTCGGCGACGTCGCCTGGGCCGAGCTGTGCGATCCACCGCTCACCGCCGTCGCCCGGCCCGGCCACGACATCGGCTACCGCGCCTGCGAGCTGCTGCTGCGCGAGCCCGCGCGGCGGGGGAGGGGCGGGCCCGTCCTGCTGCCGGCCGAGCTCGTCGTGCGCGGCAGCTGCGGCCCGCTCCGCCCCGGGCGCCGCTGAAAAACGGCGGATCACCCCGGTCCGTGGCCCGAGCGGGCCCACGCACCCGCCGCGGCACGCTAGATTTCCCGCGTGGAGGAGATCGATCGTCAGATCATCGCGCTGCTGGCCGACGACGGGCGGATGAGTTTCACCGACCTGGCCAAGGAGACCGGGCTGTCGGTGTCGGCGGTGCACCAGCGCGTCCGCCGGCTGCAGAAGCGGGGGATCATCACGGGGTTCGCCGCCCAGCTGGACACCCAGCGGATCGGGCTGCCGCTGACGGCGTTCGTGTCGATCAAGCCGACCGACCCGGCCGCCCCGGACGACGCCCCAGAGCGGCTGGCGCATCTCCAGGCGATCGAGGCCTGCCACTCGGTGGCCGGCGAGGAGAGTTACATCCTGAAGGTGCGGGTCGCGTCCCCGAACGAGCTCGAGGACCTGCTCCAGCAGATCCGCGCCGCCGCGAACGTCGCGACGCGGACGACGGTCGTCCTCAGCACCCCCTGGGAGGCGCGCCGCCCGCCCCTCTAGCCGGCGCCCCCGGCGGGCGCGAACGCGTCCAGCGCCTCCAGGGCGCGGCCGAGGGAGGCGCGCGGGCCCGCCTCCGGTCCCGTCACCTCCGGGTCGAAGTTGAGATCGACGAACAGCTCGGTGACGCCCTGCTCGGCGAGCGCCGAGAAGTCCTCGCGGATCTCCTCGGGGGAGCCGGTCAGCGGCTTGCGGCCGGCCTGCCCGGCGGGACGGACCCGCACCGCGCCCCGGCACACGAACCGCAGCGCGCCCGGGTCGCGCCCGGCCCGTTCGGCGGCCTCCCGGACGACGCCGATGGAGCGGCCGATCGCGGTGAGGTCGGTGCGGCTGGAGCTGACCCAGCCGTCCGCCAGCCGCCCGGCGCGGCGCAGCGCCGGCGCGGCCGCGCCGCCCAGCAGGATCGGCGGCCCGGGGGACTGCAGCGGCCGCGGGTCCATCGTGACCGGCGGGATGTCGTAGAACTCGCCGTGGAACCGCACCGGCTCCCCGGGCCCGCCGCTCCACAAGGTGCGCAGCGCGCCGATGAACTCCTCGGCGCGAGCGCCGCGCCGCTCCATGGGTGCGCCGGTCGCGGCGAACTCCTCGGGCATCCAGCCGTTGCCGAGGCCGAGGTCGAGCCGCCCGCCGCTGACGTGGTCGAGGGTGGCGGCCAGCTTGGCGAGGACCGGCGGGGCGTAGAACGGCATGTTGACGATGGCGACGCCGAGCCGCGCCCGGGTGGTGTGCCCCGCGAGATAGGCGAGCGTGATCAGCGGGTCGGGGACGTTGCGGTAGTTGAGGTCGTCCGAGCCGGCGGGGTTGAGGAGGCGCTGCAGCGTCCACAGCGAGCGGTAGCCGAGCTCCTCGGCGCGCCGCGCGACGGTCACCTGGTTGGCGGGAGTGGACCACGCACCCGACACCGGAACGGCGAACCCGATCTCCACACTGCCTCCTCGTCCAGACCGGACCTTACAACGTCAAGGGCGGGTGCCGGTCCAGCGAACCCTACGCGACCGACCGCTCCAGCCTCATCGCCGCCACGTCGAGCACGCCCCAGTTGCCGTCCACGCCGTCGCAGTCGAACCCGGTCACCCGGACCCGCCCGTGGGGCATCGCGACGTCCCTGGTGTAGGCCCTGTGCAGATGCCCGTGGAACAGGTGGCCGGGCTTGACCGCGTCGACCACGGTCTGCAGGAGTTCGCGGTGGGCGTCGGATCGCTTCCGGTCCTCGCCGTCCCAGAAGCTCGGCAGAGGCGCGAACTCGTGGACGACGCGGGCGGGGCAGTCGTGGGTGAGCATCACGTCGGCGGGCCCGCCGGCGATCGCGCGCCGGGCCTGCTCCGCGGTGATCTCCTCCTCGGGCCACCACGACCTGCCTTCCACGCGGACGGCGCGGTCGAGGGAGACGGCCCCTCCGAGGGCCAGCCAGGTCCGGCCGTGCCAGGTCCAGCGGTGGCCGCGGCGGAGGTGGAGGACGCGGTCGCTCGCCCTCCCGTGCCCATGGCCCGCATCGGGCAGCTCCGCGAGGCGGGGGTGGTCCTCGTGGTTGCCGTCGACGAACCACAGCATCCCGTCCACGCGGGCCAGGTCGAGGTCGAGGCCGCGGAGGTAGGCCCACCCCTGCGGTCCGGGCCATATCCCGAAGTCGCCCGCGTGGAGGACGATGCGGGGGGACTCGTCCGGGAGCAGTTCGGGGAGGCGCCGGATGACGCCGCGCGCCCAGGCGGCGTTGCCGTGCCAGTCGCCGGCCAGCAGGACGTGCGTCGGATCTTGCGGCATGGACTCCATCTTCGCGGTTCGGCCGGCCGCGGAGCGCATCGCCGGCGGTGGGAGCGGGCGGCGCCGGTCAGGGGGCGGTGACGATGAAGATGGAGTTGCCGAACCCGACCTCGTCGCCGGGCCGGACGCGGGCCGGGCCGGTCAGCCGCCAGCCGTTCACGCGGGTGCCGTTCATCGACCCGAGGTCGGAGATCATCCAGCCCTCGTCGGCCCGGTAGATCTCGGCGTGGAAGCGCGAGACGGTCAGGTCGGTGAGGATGAACTGACAGCCGGGGGCGCGGCCGACGACGATCCGGCCGAGCTCGCGCGGCGGCAGCATGAACCGCGGCAGCCGCGGCCCGCGCCACGCGGCCTCGATCCGCGCGGTCACCTGGGACACCTGGGAGATCAGGCCGGTCAGCCGGTTGACGACGCGCCCGGGAGGAGGCAGGTCGTGCACGATGTCGGCCAGTTCGGCCTGGCTGCGCGCCTGCAGCACCTGGTCGACACGGCGCTCGAACGTCTCGTGGGACATGCGCCCCTCGGCCACGCGGTCGCTGAGCACGCGCAGCACCCGGTCCCGTTCCGTGTCGGACGCTCTCACCGGGAATGAGGGCTGTCCGTCCATAGTCGTGAGTATCCAGTCCCCATCGTCGGCTGTCCAGAAAGCCCGAAGGCCCTGGGGGACGGGCGATCGCCCTCACCCGCCCCCCACCTGTTCGATGCGCGGGACCGCCCGGAAGTTCGGCGCCGTGGCCGATGCGGCGGGAGCGTCAGCGGGAGAGGAGGTCGCGGGCGATGTGGGTCACCTGGATCTCGTCGGTGCCGGCGTAGATCTGGAACGACTTGGCGTCGCGGGCGAGCTGCTCCACCCGGTACTCGCTCATGTAGCCGTTGCCGCCGAACAGCTGCACGGCCTCCTGCGCGACCTCGCTGGCGGCCTGCGCGGCGTACAGCTTCATCGCCGACGCCTCGGCGAGGGTCGGGGCGCGGCCCGCGCGCTGCATCTCGATGTGCCGGAACACCAGGTTCTGGACGTTCAGCCGCGCGACCTCCATCTTGGCCAGCTTCAGCTGGATGAGCTGGAAGTCGCCGATGCGCCGCCCCCACAGCTCGCGCGTCTTGGCGTACTCGACCGACAGCCGCAGGCACTCCTCGATGACGCCGAGCGCCATGGCGGCGACACCCGCGCGCTCGGTGACGAAGTTCTGCCTGGCGGACTCCTTACCGCCCTGCGCGCCGGAGCTGAGGAGCCGGTCGGCGCCCGCGCGGACGTCGTTCAGGAACAGCTCGCCGGTGGGGGAGGAGTGCAGCCCCATCTTGCGCAGCGGCCTGCTCTGCTCAAGGCCCTCCATGCCGCGGTCGAGGACGAAGGTGAGGATCTCGCGGTCGCGCGGGTCCCGCCCGTCGTCGAGCTTGCAGTAGAAGACGATGGTGTCGGCGTAGGGGCCGTTGGTGATGAAGGTCTTGGCGCCGTTGATGACGTACTCGTCGCCGACCTTCCTGGCGGTGGCCTGCATGCCGCCGAACGCGTCCGACCCGGAGTTCGGCTCGGTGATCGCCCAGGCGCCGACCTTCTCCATGGTGAGCAGGGGCAGGGCCCAGCGCTCCTTCTGCTCGGGCGTGCCCCGCTTCATGATGGTCCCGGCGGCGAGGCCGAGGCCGACGCCCATCGCCGAGACCAGGCCGGGGGCCACCTTGCACAGCTCGATGATCGGCAGCATGGTCATCGCCGCGCCGCCGCCCTGCCCGCCCTCCTCGCCGCCGGCGGCGCCGCCTTCGCGCTCCTTGGCGATCCTGGCGCGGAAGGACGAGCGGGCCATCTCGTCCATCCCGAACGTCTTGTAGAGGCCGCGGAGCAGGTCGTAGGGCGGGAGCTCGCCCGACTCCAGCGCGTCCAGGTTGGGCCGGACCTCGGCGTCGATCCAGCCGCGCACCGCGTCCCGGATCATCAGGTCTTCCTCGGACCACTCGATCATGCTCTGCCTGCCCCTCCGAACTCCTGCGGTTGCAGGGCCCATCCAAGCAGACGATGCAAGCGAGCGCTTATTCGGGTTCGGTCCCCGGCCACGGCCGGCCGAGGGAGACGACGTCCGCGAGCACGCCGCCGTCCGGGGTGAGGCGCTCGGGGGACGGGCTGTCGTAGACGACGAGCATGCGGGTGCCCGGCTCGTCCAGCACGGCGATGCCCTCGGCGTGGTCGTCGCCGTAGCCGTGGGGGAGGTCGCCGAGCACCTCCAGTTCGGCGGAGGTGACGATCTCGCCGGCGTCGGCCTTGGCCGCGCCCCGCCACCGCACGAGCCGCACCGGGCCGTCCAGGTCCATGCTCGGGCCGGTGAGGACCAGCAGGTCGTCGCCGTGCGGGCACAGGTCGCGGATGCCGAGGCCGCCGAGGTCCAGGAAGTGCGTCCGGTAGCGGTCCCCGCCGTCCCCGAAGGGCAGCGCCACCAGCCGCCGCGGGTCGTCGGGGTGGGTGCCCGGCCGGATCTCCACCAGCACCGCCCAGCCGCGCAGCACCGGCCCGCGCAGGCCGATGTAGAGCCGGTCGCCGTGCGCGGCGAGGCCCTCGATGTCGATGCCGTTGTCCTTGCTCGGGATGGGCAGGAACGGAGCGAGGTGCGGGTCGTCCTGGAGCAGGTCGGTGAGGGAGTCGCCGTCGAGGCCGAGGACGGCCGCGGTGCGGTCCCCGTCCCGGCGGACGACGCCGGGCAGCCCGTCCTCGCCGGTGACCAGCGGGAGCCGGGCGAGGATGAAGCGGTTGTCCTCGCGGACGACGGTGGCGAGCCGCCGGCGCGCCTTCGCGTCGCTGTGCCCCGGCTTGATCTTCTTGCGCTTGAGGCTGTGCGAGCCGATCGCCCACAGCCAGCCGTCGGCGCGGGCGAGCCCCTCGATGTCGGCCTCCTCGTCCGGGCCGGCGGGCAGCGGGACGAGGTCGGCGAGCGCGATCGTGGTCTGGCCGCCGTACCCGGTGACGCGGCCGCCGTCGACGGTGGCCGTCAGCCGCTCGATGGTCGCGGTCTCGTCGCCCGCGACCCACAGGCAGCGTCCGTCCTGGCGGACGGCGGACAGGTTGGTGTGCGTCTCGGCCTCACGGCTCTCCACCCCGAAGCGCAGCTCGACCCGGCGTTCCACGATCATTGGGAGATGGTCCCATAACGGCGCGGCCGGAGGGGACGCCGGGGACGGTCCTCGACCGGCCCCGTCAGGCGTCCCACAGGACGTCCAGCCGGGGCGGCTTCCGGAACACCAGGCCGCGGGGCCGCGCGGGGCGGGACGGGTCGGGCCGCAGCCCGGGAAGCCGGTCCAGGAGCGCGGCCAGCGCGGTGCGTGCCTCCAGCCGGGCCAGCGGGGCGCCGAAGCAGAAGTGCGGGCCGTGCGCGAAGGCCAGGTGCTCGCCGGTGTTGTGCCGCCGCACGTCGAACCGGTCGGGGTCGGCGAACACGGCGGGGTCGCGGTTGGCGCCCGCGATCGACACGCGGACGAGGTCGCCCGCGCGGATCATGGCCTCACCGAGGCCGGTGTCGCGGGTGGCGTACCGGTCGACGACCGAGGCCGACGGCTCCAGCCGCAGCGACTCCTCGATCGCGGCGGGGAGCAGGTCGCGGTCGTCCAGGACGAGCCGCAGCTGGCCGGGGTGCTGCAGCAGGTGCATGGCGGCGTTGGCGATCATCCCCTCGGTGGTGTCGATGCCGCCGAACATCAGGATCGCCGCGTTCGCGACGACCTCGGCGGTGGTGAGGTCGCCGCGGGCGGCCTCGGCGAGCAGCGACCCGGGGCGGGACGCGGCGATCGCCTCCTCGACCGCGGCGCGCAGCAGCCCGTACGCCTCGCCGGCGCGGCCGGGGGCGGTGCCGCCCGCGGTGATGGCGGACACGGCCTCGACGAAGGCGCCGTACCAGGAGCGGACGGTCGCCGCGTCCACCCCGTACAGCCCGAGGGCCTCGGTGACGACGCTGACGGCGAGCGGCCCGGCGAGGTCGCCGCGCAGCTCCGCCGCGCCCGCCGGCGCGATCCCGCCGACGAGCCGGCCGACCTCGGCCTCGACGAACGCGGTGAACCGCTCGCGGGTCCGCGCGGGGCGGAACGGGCGGGAGAACGCGTCGCGGTGCCGGGCGTGGACGGGGCCGTCCAGCGACAGCATGCTCGGCCCGACGACCTGCGCGGTGGAGAAGCGCGGGTCGTCGACCGTGAACGCGGCCGAGTCGCGCATGACCGCCAGCGCGAGGTCGCGGGACGTCACGAGCCAGCCGCCGAGGGCGGGGACGAACGCGACGGGCTCCTTGTCCCGCAGGCGGGCCAGATGGGGGTGCGGATCGTCCTCCAGCTGGGCGATCGTCAGGGAGCTCACCGGTCCGACCCTACGCGCCACATTCCGGATCTACAATGTAAAGGCGCCGGGCCGGCCGGCCCGCTCAGGCGACGCCGGAACGTTCCCGCCACCACCGCCGCCCCTCGGTCGGGAGCGTGTAGATCGGGTCGTGGTACTCGTACTGCCTGGTCAGCGCGTCGGGGTCGGACTGCTCCAGGCCGGTGCGGTAGTTCTTCGTCCAGTAGGAGATGCCGCGCTCGCGGTCGTAGGCGGCGAGCTGGTGAACCCACCGCTTGCCGACGTAGGGGACGTCGCAGACGATCCGCGGGGTGGCGAAGCCGGGCAGGTAGCCCATGATGGCGTGCTGGAGCTCCTGCGCCTCCCAGACGGCGAGCCGCCAGTGCTCGCTGTTGGGGATCATGTCGCACATGTAGAGGTAGTAGGGCATGATCCCGGCCTCGTCGAGCAGCGCGAACGACAGGTCGAGCAGCGCGGCGGGGGAGTCGTTCACGCCGCGCAGCAGCACGCCCTGGTTGCGGACGTCGCGGATGCCGGTGTCCAGCATCGCGCGGGCGGCCTTCGCGACGAGCGGCGTCACCGACTGGGCGGCGTTGACGTGGGTGTGGATCGCGATATGCACGCCGCGGCCGTGAGCCTTGGCGGCCAGGCGCTCCATCCCGGCGCGGACGTCGTCCTGCAGCCAGTGCTGGGGCAGGCCCATGAGCGCCTTGCTGGCCAGCCGGATGTCGCGGATGTTGTCGATGTCGAGCAGCGCGTCGACGAACGACTCCAGCCGCGCCCACGGCATGTTGGCGACGTCGCCGCCGGAGACGACCACGTCCCGGACGCCGGGGGAGCGGCGCAGGTAGTCGAGCATGGCGCCGAGCCGGTCCGGGGGCTTGATCGTGAACTTGTGCTTGTCGACGGCCGGCGTGGAGTTGCCGACGAGGTCCATACGGGTGCAGTGCCCGCAGTACTGGGGGCAGGTCGGCAGGATCTCGGCCAGCACCTTGGTGGGGTAGCGGTGGGTGAGGCCCTCGACCGCCCACATCTCCGCCTCGTGCAGCGAGTCGCGGGAGGCGTGCGGGTGGGACGGCCAGTCGGTGCGCCGGTCGCTGAGGACGGGGAGCATGTAGCGGCGGACGGGGTCGGCGTAGAAGGCCTCGGTCGAGGAGGAGTCCATCGTGTTGAGCATCTGCGGGGGCAGCAGCATCGACATCGTGGCGCGCTCGGCCTGGTCGCGCTCCAGGTCGGCGTAGAACGACTCGTCCAGCAGGTCGCCCATGACCTGGCGGAGCTGCCGCAGGTTCTTCACGCAGTGGGCGCGCTGCCACTGCGCCGACTCCCATTCGGCCTCCGTCACGTCCCGCCACCCGGGCAGGCGCCGCCAGTCGGGCTCCTCCAGAGGCCGCCGCCGGTAGACGTACGGCTGGCGTGCGGTCTCTTCGGACAGGACGGCGTCCGGGTGCAGGGCAGTGGTCATCGTCGACCGCCTCCTCGCCTCACATTGATCGCGCAAAAGTCTTGTGTACTGCCGACGTTACGGGAAGACTTTCGATGAAACCAGTGGTGCCCTGTATATCTTGCGCGACCTCGGCGCGCTTCACGGGAGAGGCGGGACGGCGATGACCGACGGCGGGACGGCCACGGCGGTGGGGCTGCACCGGGTCCTGGACCCGCCCGGCGTCCTGCCGCAGGCCGCGCGGAGGCTGGACACCGACCCGCGGATCCGGCCCGACGAGGTCCGCATCGGCGTCGAGCGCCTCAACCTGGACGCGGCGTCCTACCGCCAGCTGCACACCGCGCACGCCGGCGACCCGGACGCGATCCGGGCCGAGGTGCTGCGGATCATCGGGGAGCGCGGCAAGATGCACAACCCGGTGACCGGGTCGGGCGGCATGCTCGTCGGCGTGGTCGAGGAGGCCGGGCCGCAGTCGCCGCTCGGGCTGAGGCCCGGCGACCGCGTCGCCACGCTGGTGTCCCTCACCCTCACACCGCTCACCGTCACCGACGGCCTGGCCCGCTGGGACGGGCTGTCGGAGCAGGTCCCCGCGCGCGGGCACGCGATCCTGTTCGCCCGGTCCATCGCCGCGGTCCTCCCGGACGACCTGCCGGTGCCGCTGGCCCTCGCCGTCATGGACGTGTGCGGCGCGCCCGCCCTCACCCACCGCGTCGTGTCCGCCCAGAAGGGCGCGCCCTCGGTGGCGGTGCTCGGCGCCGCGGGCAAGAGCGGGTGCCTGTCGCTGGCGGCCGCGCGCCGCGCCGGCGCGTCCCGCGTGATCGGACTCGTGCCGACGGCCGGGGAGGAGCAGCGGCTGGCCGCCGCGGGCCTCGCCGACGCCGTCGTCCGCGCCGACGCGCGCGACCCGGTCGCCGTCGCCGAGGCCATCGGGGAGCCGGTCGACGTCACCGTGGTCTGCGTGGACGTCCCCGGCTGCGAGCACGGCGCGATCCTCGCCACCGCCCCCGGCGGCACCGTCGTGTTCTTCTCGATGGCGACCTCGTTCCCCGCCGCCGCGCTCGGCGCCGAGGGGCTGGCCGCCGACGTCACCATGCTCATCGGCAACGGCTACGTCCCCGGGCACGCCCGGACCGCCCTGGAACTGGTGCGGTCCGACCCCGCCGTGCGCGCGCTGTTCACCTCCCGGACGGGTGCGGATTCGGCAGAATGACCGGGAACGCCCCACAGCGGCGGGGCCACCCGATCATCGAGGGAGAGAGCATGGCGAGCATCACCGAGGACCTGCGCGGACGGGACCCGAAGGAGCGCCGGGCGCAGATCGTCGACGTCCTGGTCGACGCGTTCTCGGACCTGATGGAGCGCAGTCCCGCCGAGTTCCGCCGCCGCTTCCGCAAGATGGCCTCGGATCCGTTCGCGTTCTACCGGGGCAGCGCCTGCCTGTTCTACGCCGACATCGTCCACGACGACGACCCGTGGGCCGACGAGCGCACCTCCCGCGTGTGGATCCAGGGCGACCTGCACGCGCAGAACTTCGGCACCTACATGAACGACGACGGCGTGTTCGTCTTCGACGTCAACGACTACGACGAGGCCTACGTCGGCCACTTCACCTGGGACGTCAAGCGGCTGGTGGCGAGCCTGGCGCTGCTGGCCTGGCAGAAGGCGATCTCCGACGCCGACATCCGCCGGCTGATCGAGGCCTACGTGCGCGCCTACGTCGACCAGGTCCGCAGGTTCGCCGCGCACGAGGGCGACGAGAAGTTCGCGCTGACGCTCGACACCACCGACGGCTACGTGCGGGACGTGCTGGTCGCGGCGATGGGCGGCACGCGCATCGGGCTGCTGTCGGGCATGACGGTCGTGGAGGGGCCCGACCGCCGGTTCCGCGACCGCCCCGGCGTGCGGCGCCTGGACGCAGCCGAGCGCGCCGAGGTCGAGACCGCCTACCAGGAGTACCTCACGACCATCCCGTCGGAGAAGCGGTTCGGCAGCCTCACCTACCAGGTCAAGGACATCGTCGGCGCGTCCGGGTTCGGCATCGGCTCGGCCGGGCTGTCGGCCTACAACATCCTGGTGGAGGGCAGCACCCAGGCCCTGGAGAACGACGTCATCCTGTCGATGAAGCAGGGCAACGTCGCCGCGCCGAGCCGCGTCGTCGACGACCCCCGCATCCGCGACTACTTCCAGCACCACGGGCACCGCACGGCGGTGTCCCGGCGCGCGCTGCAGGCCAACAGCGACCCGTGGCTCGGCCACACCCAGATCGACGGAATCGGGTACGTCGTGCAGGAGCTGTCGCCCTACGAGGAGGACCTGGACTGGGGCGGCCTCACCGAGCCGGAGGACATGCTGTCGGTGCTGGACGACCTCGGCCGCGCCACCGCCAAGGTGCACTGCGTGTCCGACACCGACTCCGACCACACCCTGGTCGGGTTCCAGGTGGAGGACGCGATCAACGAGGCGATCGGCCCGGACGAGTCCGCGTTCGTCGAGGCGATGGTCGAGTTCGGCACCCGCTACGCCGAGATCGTCCGCGACGACCACACGCTGTTCGTGGACGCCTTCCGCAACCACGAGATCCCCGGCCTGTAGCGGCGGGCCCGGCCGGGCGGCCGGGTCAGGGGGCCGCCGCGTGGTCGGACGCGGCGCGGATCAGCAGAAGCGCGATGTCGTCGTGGCCCTGCTGGTCCGCCAGCAGGGCCAGCACGCCGTCGGCGGTCTCCTCCAGGGTGCCGTTCTGCGAGGCGACCAGTGCGGACGCGAGGCGGGCGATGCCCTCGTCGACGTTGCGCATCCGGCTCTCCACGAGTCCGTCGGTGTACAGGGCGAGGGTGGCGCCCGGCGGGAGCACCGCGGGGACCTGCTCGTACGCCGGCGGGTGCTCGGGGTCCGACACCCCGAGCGGCAGCCCGTTCGGGACGGCGAAGTGCCGCGCGGACCCGTCCGGCAGGGCCAGCAGCGGCGGCGGGTGCCCGGCGCGCGCCACCTCGCAGCGCAGCGTCACCGGGTCGCACACCAGGCACAGGCAGGTGGCGAACTGGGCGGCGTCGAGGCCCTGGGCGATGGCGTCGAGCCGCTCCAGGACCTCGCCGGGCGGGAACTCGCAGCTGGCGAGGGTGTGCGCCGCGACCCGCAGCTGCCCCATCGCGGCGGCGGCGGTGACGCCGTGCCCGACCGAGTCGCCGATCACCACGGCGATCCTGTCGCCGGTCAGCGGCACCACGTCGAACCAGTCGCCGCCGACGCCGCTGCGGGCCGGCAGGTAGCGGTGCGCGATCTCCAGGCCGGGCGGGGCGGTGACCCCGGACGGCAGCAGCCCGGCCTTCAGCGCCGTCGCGGTGCGGTGCTCGCGCCGGTACAGGCAGGCGTTGTCGACGCAGGTCGCGGCGCGGGTGGCGAGCTCGGCGGCCAGCGCGGCGTCGGCGGCGGAGAACGGCGGCCGGCCGCGCTTGCGGCTGAACACCGCGAAGCCGAGCGACCGGCCCCGCGCGAGCAGCGGCACCGCCAGCAGGGAGACGTGGTCGAGGAGCCCGTCGATGATGCGGCCGGTGCGGTGGGCGAGGGTGTCCTGGACGGCGTCCCCGCCGAACTCGACCATGGCGCCGGCGGCCAGGCAGCGGGCGTAGGGCGTGGTCGGCGGGTAGACGATGACCTCGTTGACCGGGAACTCGCGGGCCCAGCCGCGCGGGTCGTCCTCGGCGAACGCGATGGCCAGCCGCCGCACGACCGCCGAGCCGTCGGCCTCGGTGGCGGGCTGGTCGTCGTCGGCGAGGAGCCGTTCGAGCACGTAGATGGCGCCGGCGTCGGCGAACCGGGGGACGGTGACGGCGACGATCTCGCGCGCGGTCAGGTGCAGGTCGAGGGTGGAGCCGATGCGGCGGCCCGCCTCGTTGAGCAGGTCCAGGCCGCCCGTCCACGGCGGGGCGACCGTCAGCAGCACCTGGACGCGGCCGTCGCCGCCGGTCATCGGCTCCAGCGCGGCCGGCAGGCCCTCGGCGGTGAGCGGCAGCGTCCCGGACCAGGGGCGGCCGGATCCGGCCGTCTTCAGCGCGACCAGCAGCGGCTCGGCGGCGTCGGGAAGGCCGAGCAGGGCGGGTAGCGGCGCCCCGGCCGCGGTGCGGGCGTCGTGGCCGAACAGGCGCTCGGCCCCCTCGCTCCACCCGGTGACCGTGCCCTCGGGGGTGAGCAGGACGGTCGCGGTGCCGTGCGGTCCGGGTCTGTCGGGCATCGGTCCTCACTGTCCCGTAAGCGGGGGGCCGCCGGGGCGTCTCGCGTTACGCTGAGGTCCCCGCGGACGGCACCCCCTCGGCCGAAGGAGACGATGAATGGACTCCGAGTGGATTCCACCCGAGGTCGACAGTCAGAGACCAAGCGTCGCACGGGTGTACGACTTTCTGCTCGGCGGAGACCACAATTTCGCATCGGATCGTGACCTCGCGACGGGCCTGCTGCGGGTCGAGCCGCAGGCGCGGGAGCTGGCGCACGCCAACCGGGCCTTCCTGCGCCGCGCCGTCCGCACGCTGGCCGGCGCCGGGGTCTCCCAGTTCATCGACATCGGGTCGGGCATCCCGACGCAGGGCAACGTGCACGAGGTCGCGCAGGACGGGAACCCGGACGCCCGCGTGGTGTACGTCGACAACGACGACGTCGCGGTGGCGCACAGCCGGTCGATCCTGGCGGGCAACGAGCGCGCGGCGGTGATCCAGGCCGACATGCGCGACCCGGGCGCGATCCTCGCCGACCCGAAGCTGAAGGGCCTGATCGACCTGTCCGAGCCGGTGGCGTTCCTGCTCGTCGCCGCGCTCCATCTGATCAAGCACGAGGAGGATCCGGCGGGAATCGTCGCGACGCTGCGCGACGCCGCGGCGCCCGGCAGCCACCTGGTGATCTCCCACCTCACCGACGAGGCACAGCCGGGGAAGACCGCGGCGATCGGCAAGCTCTACAACCGCGCCACGTCCCCGGCCGTGCCCCGCTCGCACGCGGAGATCCTGCGCTTCTTCGACGGCTGGGACCTGCTCGACCCCGGCCTGGTGTACGTGCCGCTGTGGCGTCCGGACGAGGGCGAGGCGGTGCGGGACCCCGAGCGGTTCCTGGTGTTCGGCGGGGTCGGCCGCCGGCCCTGACCCGCCTCAGCGGGCGAACGCGATGGCCGTTCCCGCGCTGATGACGACCGCGAGCACCACCAGGACCAGCGAGGTGCTGAGCGGGTTGCGGCGCCGCGGCGCCTCCTTCTGCGCGCGCGGTGCCGTGTACGCCGGTTCCTGGGACGTCTGCGCGGGCGGCGCCGGTTCGGGGGGCGCCGGTTCGGGCGCCGGGGGCTCGGGCCGCGTCCGGGGCGGCGGCGCGGGAGCGGCGGGTGCCGCGGTGCGCGGGCGGGGCGGCGGTGCCGGCGGGCCGGCGGTCTCGGGCGGCGGCTCCTCTTCGGGTTCCTCCGGTTCGTCGGGTTCTTCGGGTTCGTCGGGGATCTGCGGCGGCTCGGGCGGGGGGACCTCCTCGGGCGGCGGCGCGGGCGGGCCGGGCGGGGGCGGGGCCGGCGCGCAGCCGGACGCGCCGTGCGAGCCGAGCTCGACGTCGATGCACACGCTGATCGAGGGCGGCGGCGGTTCCGGCTCGGCCAGCGCGCCGGACGGGAGGGCCAGCGCGCCGGCCACCGCGGCGGGCAGGACCGCCGGCAGCGTGCGGGTCGGGGCGGAGGGCAGGCGCACGGTCAGCGACCCCCCGCGATGCGCTGCAGGTCCGCCTGCAGGCTGGTGAAGGCCTCCGGCCCGACGGCGAGCGCCCCGTCGAACACGTGCGCGATGTCGAACGTCAGGTACGTGCCCGCCGCGAGCAGCCCCGCCATGAGCGCCAGCGGTACCAGCGTCATGCCGCGCGGCCGGGCGCCCGCCAGGAACGGCAGGAGCATGACCACGATCCCGGTGAGCACGGTGACGGCGGTGAGCGCGGCGGGCGGCGTCGCGCGGGCGTCGGCGGCGCGCTGCCGCCGGGCCGCGGAGATCTCGCCGAGGTGCTCCAGCACGCCGTTGCGGGCGTCCTTCAGCTCGTCGTCGTCGGCCTTGACCGCGATCACGTCGCGGCGCAGCCGGTCCAGCTCCGCCCAGCCGCGGGAGCTGAGCCGCCCCTGCGCCATGAGCCGCCACTCGGGGCCGCGGACGATCGCGACGTACTGGCTCAGCCCCTCCTGGACGCGCCGGGCCTCGGGCGCGGGCAGCCGGGACGCGGCCCAGTACGTCTCGGCGATGGCCTGGCTCTCGGCGTAGGTGTTGGCGCGGGCGGCGTCCGCCGACGTCCAGGGCACCACGACGGCGATGGCGAAGGCCAGCAGGAACAGCGCCGACAGCATCGCGCCGGTGTGCGCGGAGGTGGGGCCGTCGGGGTCGGGGTCGTCCACGCCCGCCCGCGCGCGCCGCACCAGCCGGCTCGCGACGATGACCACGCCGGCCGCGCACGCGGCGGCCGCAAGATAAACCAACATGCCCCTCCTGGAAGCGGGACTCGTCATTACCTGGGGTGAGCGTAGCTTTACCCAGCGTGCCTACCGGTGAGTTCGCCGATTGCCGTCACCGAAGGGTGAGGCGGCCGCCCCGCCAGGGAAGATGGGACTGGTCGCCGGTGGTGGAGGAGCCGAGGAAGATGTGCTGCCAGTTCTTGTGAAATACGGTGTTCATACCGGAAGATCTCTCGTAGAGAACTCGGTATGAAGGACGATTGTTCGGGCCCGGCCTGAGAGGGGCGGCTGCGTGAGGGGAGACGGCAATGGCGCCGCAGGGAAAGCTGGACCTCGACCCGGAGGTGGTGCGCACCGCCCGGCGGCTCGCCGCCCGCGCCGCGGAGCCCATCATCCGGATGGCCCGCTCCCACACCACCGTCTCCGTCGAGCGCGCCCTGCTGCGCCTGGCGGGCCTCACCGGGGCCGACGATGAGGGGCGCCCCTGGGTCAACCACCTCGCCGACGCCGTCCGCGACCAGGTCGGCCTGGAGCACGGGGTGGCCCTGCCCGTCTGGGACGCCCTGCTGACCGGCCCGCACACCGGCCTCGGCGACCTCGCCCGTGCCGCCGCCCGCGGGAAGGCGTCGTTCCGGCTGCCCTCCGGCACCGACGCCGCGCACGCCCGCGAGGCCGCCACCGCCGCCGCCCGCGCCGGCATCGCGCGCATCGACCGGCGCCGCGCCGAACGCGACCGGCTGCTGGCCGAGCTGCCCGCCCCCGACATGGCGCCGACGCCGCGGCCGCTGGTGTACCTCATCGTCGCGACCGGCGACATCTACGAAGACATCCCGCAGGCGCAGGCCGCCGCCCGGGAGGGCGCCGACGTCGTCGCGGTGATCCGCTCCACCGGCCAGTCGCTGCTGGACTTCGTCCCCGAGGGCGCCACCCGCGAGGGCTACGCCGGAACCTACGCCACCCGGGAGAACTTCCGGCTCATGCGCGCCGCGCTGGACGACGTCTCCCGCGAGCTCGGCCGGTACGTGCGGCTGACGAACTACGCCTCCGGGCTGTGCATGCCGGAGATCGCGACGCTCGCCGGGCTGGAGCGCCTGGACATGATGCTCAACGACTGCATGTACGGCATCATCTTCCGCGACATCAACCCGCGCCGGACGTTCATCGACCAGCGGTTCTCCCGGCAGATCCACGCCCGCGCAGGCATCGTCATCAACACCGGCGAGGACAACTACCTCACCACCGCCGACGCGGTCGACGCCGCGCACACCGTCACCGTCAGCCAGCTGCTCAACGAGCGGTTCGGGCACGAGGCGGGGCTCTCGGACGCCCAGCTCGGCCTCGGCCACGCCTTCGAGATCAACCCGGCGATCCCCGAGTCGTTCCGGCTGGAGCTGGCGCACGCCCAGCTCGTCCGGGAGCTGTTCCCCGGCGCGCCGCTGAAGTACATGCCGCCGACCAAGCACATGACCGGCAACATCTTCGCCGGCTACCTGCTGGACGCCTTCTTCAACCTCGCCGGCGTGATGACCGGGCAGTCGATCATCCTGATCGGGATGATGACCGAGGGCATCCACACCCCCTGGCTGTCGGACCGCGACCTCGCGCTGGAGAACGTCCGCTACGTCCGCGACGCCTGCGGGAACCTCGCCGAGGACTTCGTGCCCCGCCCGGGCGGGATGGTCGTCCAGCGCGCCAAGCAGGTCCTGTCGGAGTCGGTGGAGCTGCTGGACCGCATCGCCGGCGACGGGCTGCTGAACGCCATCGCCGAGGGGACGTTCGGCGTCACCCGCCGCCCCGCCGACGGGGGCAAGGGCCTGGACGGCGTCGTCCCCCGCGCCGACGGCTACGTCAACCCCGCCATCGAGATCCTCGACACCGAGGACCCGCACGCCGCCCGTACCGCTGAGCAGGAGGTGCCCGCATGACGGTCGAGACCCCCGGAACAGGCACCGGGACCGAGGCCCCGGCCGAGCCCGCCGACACCCGCCAGGTGATCCGGCCCTACGGCGACACCACCGGCGACGGCATGGTGCAGATGTCGTTCACGCTGCCCGTCCCCGCCGGCAAGCGGGCCGACGCCGCCGCGCTGCAGCTGGCGGGGAAGATGGGCCTGGACCCCGCCAGCGTCGTCCACGCCAAGCCGATGGGCCCCGACTTCACCTTCTTCATCGTGTACGGGAAGGTGCGGCACCTCATCGACTACGCCTCCATCCCCGTCCCGGAGGAGCGCGCCTACCCGCTGCTGTCGTCCCAGGAGGTGAACCTGGCGATCCGCAGGACGCTGAACCGGCGGCTGGTCGTCGTCGGCGCCTGCATCGGCACCGACGCCCACACCGTCGGCATCGACGCGATCCTCAACGTCAAGGGCTTCGCGGGGGAGAAGGGCCTGGAGTACTACCGGGAGATCCAGGTCGTGAACATGGGCGCCCAGGTGACGGTGGAGGAGCTGGTCGAGCGCGCCAAGGCCGAGAACGCCGACGCCGTCCTGGTCTCCCAGGTCGTCACCCAGCGCAACGCCCACCTGCACAACACCAAGCAGATGGCCGCCGCGTTCCACGCCGAGTACCCCACCGCCGTCGCCGGCGGGATGGGACGGCCGCTGCTGGTCGTCGGCGGCCCCCGCTTCGACACCGTCACCGAGGCCGACCTCGGCGTCGACCGCATCTTCGGCAAGGGCACCACGCCCGCCGAGGTCGCCAGCTACCTCGTCCACGCCCTGCTGCCCGCCCGGAACGGAGAAGAGGACGACGATGAGTGACCCGCGCGAGGGGACGACCGTCACCCACCGCCGCTACATCCCCTACTCGCACGCCCACTACGCCGGCGACCTGGTCGACGGCGCCTACGTCCTCGGGCTGTTCGGGGACGCCGCGACCGAGCTGTGCATCCGCACCGACGGCGACGAGGGCCTGTTCGCCTCCTACTCCGACGTGCAGTTCCGCGCGCCCGTCCGGGCCGGGGACGTCCTGGAGACCACCGCCGTCCTCACCCGCGCCGGCACCCGCAGCCGCGTCATGGACTTCGAGGCGCGCGTGGTGTGCCGGGGACGGCCCGGCAAGGGGGAGTCGGCCGCGGAGGTGCTGCCCGAGCCGATCGTGGCCGTCACCGCGTCCGGCACTGTCGTGGTGTCCGCGCCGGGCGGCTGCCCCGCGCCCGCGCGCCGCCCGCGCGGGAAAAGACACAACCTGTGATCATGGTGCTGAGCTGGGAAAACAGGGAGTCGCCGCAGAACATGCGGCGGTTGACAAGGTGGCGGAAGCCGGTAGTTTTGCTGCAGTCCAGCACGGGACTCACCGATCGGCCGCCCGAGGCGCCGCCGGGCACCGCGCCGCGACGGGGACGGGGATCACGCGAGTGGTCGGCATCGTGCCCGCCCGAGCCAGCGCGGTGAGCCGGGGCCGTGCCCCGGCGGAGCCGTCCGATCGCGCGGGGGGTTGGACCCGGGAAGGGCCCGGACATCCAGTAGAAAACGGAGCATCGCTCTCACCGCCTGTGGGACGACTCCGGCCCGACGGATGTCGCGGGCCCTCCTCCGTGTCCGGCCCGTGTCCGTCCTGCGCCCGTCCCGCACTCCGGTCCCGTTCCGCCGAGCGTGAACCGCCCGCGCGCCCGCCGGGTTCCGCGCCGCCCGTGGTCGCCGACGGCCGCCGCGCCCGGTAGCGTTCCCGCAAGGGAACGAGCGAACGAGGTGGGACGTGGCCCAGGAGACCCTTCCGGACCGGTCGCCGGCCAAGGGCGCGGACGAGGACCCCGGCGGCGCGCCGCGGCGGGGGCCGGGCCGCCTGCGCCGCGGCCTGCGCACCGGCGGCCGGGCCGGCTGGCCCCGCACCCTGCTGGCCGTGGCCGCCGGGCTGCTCCTGTGGCTGGCGTTCCCGCCCGCCGACCTCACCCCCCTCGCGCCCGCGGGCGTCGCGCTGCTCACCCTCGCGCTGCGCGGCCTGCCCGCCCGCACCGGCGCCTGGCTCGGCTTCGTCGGCGGCGCCGCGTTCTTCATCCCCGTCCTGGAGGGCATCTCGGCGGTCGGGCCGGACGGGTGGATCATCCTCAGCCTCGTCCAGGCCGCCTACTACCTGCCGCTCGGCGCGGGCGCCGCGGCCGTCGCCCGGCTGCCCGCCTGGCCGGTGTGGACGGCCGCGCTGTGGGTCGGGGAGGAGCTGATCCGCGGCCGTGTCCCGTTCGGCGGGTTCCCCTGGGCGCGGCTGGCGTTCAGCCAGACCGCCACGCCGCTGACCCCGTACGCGTCCTACGGCGGCGCCCCCCTGGTCACGTTCCTGACCGCCCTGGTCGGCGCCCTGCTCGCCTGCGCCGCCGTGGCCGCCCACCGCGCCCTCCGGGCCCACCGCGCCCGCGCCGCCGCGGCGCAGGACGCCGATGAGGGCGCCGCGCCGCCGCCGCGGGCGGCGCGTGCGCTGGTGCCCGCCGTGGTCTGCCTGGCCGCGGTGGCCGCCGTCGTCGGCGGAGGGCTGCTGATCCCCACTCCCGCCACCGGGCGCCCGGTGACCGTCGCGGTCATCCAGGGCAACGTGCCGCGCGCCGGCCTGGACTTCCTCGGCCAGCGCAGGGCCGTCCTGAACAACCACGTCAATGTCACCCACGAGCTCGCCGCCAAGGTCAGGGCCGGGCAGGTCGCCCGGCCCGAGTTGGTGGTGTGGCCGGAGAACGCCAGCGACCTCGACCCCTACACCGAACCCGAGGCCTACAACGCCATCGACGCCGCCGTGAAGGACGTCGGCGTGCCCGTCCTCGTCGGCGCCCTCACCGACACCCCCGACGGCGAGAAGGTCGAGAACCGCGGCATCGTCTGGGACCCCGTCAGCGGCCCCGGCGACTACTACGTCAAGCGGCACCCCGTCCCGTTCGGGGAGTACCTGCCGTTCCGCGACATCCTCACCAAGCTCATCACCCGGTTCGAGCGGATCCCGCGCGACTTCGCCAAGGGCACCCGCTCCGGCGTGATGAGGCTCGGCCCGGTGCGCGTCGGCGACGTGATCTGCTTCGAGGTGGCCTACGACAAGGAGGTCCGCGACGTCGCGCGCGGCGACGTCCTCGTCGTGCAGACCAACAACGCCACCTACGGCCGCACCAGCCTTCCTCCGCAACAGATCGCCATGTCGCGGCTGCGGGCGGTCGAACATGGCCGTACGATCTTGGTTGCCGCGACGAGCGGGATCAGCGCCATCGTCGCGCCGGACGGCAGGGTGGTCGACCGGTCCCGGGAGTTCGTGCCCGACATCCAGGTCGCCACCGTCCCGGCGCGCACCTCGCGGACCCTGTCGGACCGGCTGGGCGAGAAACCCGAATGGGCGCTCGCGCTGCTCGGGCTCGGCGCCGTCGGCGCGGCGGCGTGGACGGCCCGCAGGGGGGCCCGGGGGACCGCCCCGAACACGGCATCGGAGAACGAGGGGAAATGACGCCGATGGAGATCCCAGCCGGGCTCGGCCGGGTGCTCGTGATCATCCCGACCTACAACGAGCGGGACAACATCGAGCGCATCGCCGGGCGCGTGCGCGAGGCCGTCCCCGCGGCGGACATCCTCGTCGTCGACGACGCTAGCCCCGACGGCACCGGCGAGGTCGCCGACACGATGGCGGCCGGCGACGAGCAGGTCAAGGTGCTGCACCGGGAGGGCAAGGAGGGGCTCGGCCCCGCCTACATCGCCGGGTTCCGGTGGGCCGCCGAGCACGGCTACGACGTCATGGTCGAGATGGACGCCGACGGCTCCCACCAGCCCGAGGAGCTGCCGCGGCTGCTGTCGGCGCTGGAGGACGCCGACCTGGTCATCGGCGCCCGCTGGGTCCCCGGCGGGAAGGTGCGCAACTGGCCGAAGCGGCGCGAGGCGCTGTCGCGGGGCGCCAACACCTACGCCCGCCTGATGCTCGGCATCCACCTGCACGACGCCACCGCCGGCTACCGCGCGTTCCGCGCCGCGACCCTGGACAAGATCGGCCTGGACGAGGTCGACTCGCGCGGCTACTGCTTCCAGATCGACCTGGCGCTGCGGGCGGTGCGGCAGGGCCTGCGCGTGGTGGAGGTGCCGATCACCTTCGTCGAGCGCGAACTCGGCACCAGCAAGATGAGCCGGGACGTGATGGCCGAGGCCGCGCTGCGCATCACCCAGTGGGGCGTGTCCGACCGCGTCGGCAAGAACCGCCCGCCCCGCTGATCGCACCCCGCCGGCCGCGCGGGAAACGTTCGGGGCGCCCGCGCGTTGTAAAGGGTGAGGCTTTCGACGACCCGAAGATGGAGCCATGCTGCCGCTGCTGATCGTGCTGGCGTTCCTGCTGCTGCCGGTCCTGGAGATCTTCGTGCTGATCCAGGTCGGCGGGGCGATCGGCGCGTGGCCCACGGTCGGGCTGCTGGTCGCCGAGACCGTCCTCGGCGTGTGGATCGTCCGCCGGGAGGGCCGCCGCGCGTGGCGGGCCCTGCAGGAGACCGCCACGCGGGGCGTGCTGCCCGACCGCGAACTCGCCGACGCGGCGCTGGTCATGGCGGGCGGGATGCTGCTGCTGTTCCCCGGGTTCGTCACCGACGTGCTCGGCTTCGCGTTCGTGCTGCCCTTCACCCGTCCCCTCGTCCGGCGCGCCCTGTCGGCGTTCGCGGCGCGGCGGATGCGGGCCGCCGAGAAACGCGCCGCGACGATGTTCCCGCCCGGGGTGCCGCCGGGCGGCGGAGGCTACGACGCGTTCGGCCGTCAGGGGCCCGAGCGGGTCGAGACCCCGCCGGGACCGGTGGTCCGCGGCGAGGTCATCGACGAGGACGACGACACCACCTCCCGCGCCTGACCCCGGTCAGGCGTCACGGGCGGCGAGCACCGCGCCGCCCGCCAGCAGAGCCGCCGCCGCGTAGGCGGCGAGCACGCCGAGCCCCTCCCACGGCCCGATCGGCAGCCGGTCCAGGCCGCGCGTCGCCTGCACGGCCAGCCCCGCGGTCATCGGCGCGATCTTCTCCAGCCGTTCCTCCCACACCGGGTCGCCGGCCAGCCGGGTCACGACCGGGACGATCCACAGCAGCGCCAGCACCGCCGTGATCGCCGCCGCCTGCTCGCGCAGCACCGTCCCCACGCCGAGGGCGAGTAGCGCGACCAGCACCAGGTAGAGGACGGTCCCGAGGGCGGCACGGGCCGTCGGGCCGTCCGCCGGCGACAGCGGCGCGTAGCCCGCGGCGGCGGTGAACCCGTTGCCGGGCAGGATGGCGCGGCCCGCCGCCAGCGCCGCCAGCACCCCGGCGGTGCCGGCGGCGGCGACGGAGCCCGCGACCACGGCGGCCTTGGCGGCCAGCACGGTGGTCCGGCGCGGGACCGCGGCCAGCGTCGGTGCGATCGTGCCGGTGGCGTACTCGCCACCGACCGCGAGCACGCCGAGCACGACCGCGGCGACCTGCCCCACCTGGACGCCCGACAGCGCCAGCTTCGGCGTGTCCTCCGCGCAGGCGGCGGGCGCCGGGCAGTGCGAGGTGTCCACCGTCCCGGTCACCGCGGCGCCGACGGCGGCGAGCAGCACCGCCAGCGCGGGCAGCAGCCACACCATGCCGGGCAGCGTCCGCAGCTTCGTCCACTCGGCGTGCGCCGCGTGCACGGCCGCCCACGGTCCCCCGCCCATCACGGCTTCCCGGCCCATCACGCGTCCCGACGCCGCACGAGCCACACCGCCGCCGCCAGCGCCGCCGCCGTATACGCGCACAGCACCCCGAACCCCGCCCACGGATCGATCGCGCGGTCGAACCGCACGACGGTCTCCTGGATCGCGAACCCCGCCGCCGGGGTGAGGCGCTCCAGCCACCGCGCCGCCGACAGCGGCAGCCCGGTCGCCACGATCTGCGGGGCGAGCAGGAGCAGCAGCACGATCGTGATCGCCGGTGCGCTGCGCCGCACGATCACCGCGACCGCCAGCGAGAACACCGCCACCACGCCGAGCAGGGCGGCCGTGCCGAGGACGGCGCGCAGCACGGCGGCGTCCGACAGCGGCGGCGGTGCCAGCCCGTGCGACCGCTGCACCGGCCGGGCCAGCAGCATCGCGCCGAACGCCGCGGCCAGCCCGGCCGCCAGCGACGCCAGGCCCGCCACGGCCGCCTTGGCGGCCAGGGCCCGGCCCCGCCGCGGCGACGCCGCGAACGTCGTGCGCAGCATGCCGCGCCGGTACTCGGCCGTCACGAACAGCACCGCCAGCGCGACGACCGCCGCCTGCCCGATCAGCACGCCGGTGAGGGTGAACTCGGTGACGTCGTCGGCGAACGGGTTGGGGCCGACGTCGCCGATCCCCCTGAGCGTGAACACCCCGCCGGTCTCGGCCGAGCCGTCCAGGGAGGGGTCGGCGCCGGGCCCGCCCGGCGCGCCGCGGTCGCGCCACGGCTCGCCCGGCCGCGCCGGTGACACCGACACGTGGTCGAAGGTGGCGCGGGTGGAGCCGGGCTCCCCCGAGATGCTCTCGCCGCCGAACTGCCGCTCCACGCGGACGTCGTCGGGCGCGGCCACGACCATGCCCGCCAGCGCCTCCCGCGGCAGCCCCTCCAGCCGGACCGATCCGACGCGGCGCCATTCGCGCCCGTCCGCCGACTCGTGGCCGGTGACGGTCGTTCCCGACCGGGTCAGCTTCAGCCAGCGCGGCAGGCCGCCCGTCCCGCCGCCGGCGCCGCCGGCCTCGTAGCCGCTCTGCAGCCGGACGCCGTGCCCGGGGGTGACGACCAGCGCCGCGTAGTCCTCGTGCGGCTTCGCGCTCCCCCTGATCATCAGACCGGCCTTCGCCCACCGGCCGCCGCCCTCCTGGGAGGTGACCCGGGCGACGACCGTGCCGTTGCCGGTCATGGTCCGGTAGGTGAGGTGCCCGAGGTCGACGGTCTGCATCCGGGCGGGGTCCGCCGGGCCGGTCCCGGTCCCGCTCGTCTCGGTGCCCGCGGCCGACAGCAGCGCGACCAGGACCGTCAGGGCCACCGCCGCCAGCAGGGTGAGCATCCACCGCGGAACGGTCCGCAGCTTGGTCCACTCGGACATCAGCAGCCGCCCGAACCCGTCGCGGGCCTCGGCCTGGACGGTGCTGCGGTAGGGCGCGGGGGCGGTCACGCGTCCCCCCTTGCCGTCGCGGCCTTGAACTCCGCCGCGTCCCTGGTCAGGTCCATGTAGGCCTCCTCGAGCGACGCCCGGTGCGCGGACACGCCGCTGAACGCCACGTCGCCGCCGGTGAGCAGGGCGATGATCCGCTCGGACGGCAGGCCCGCCACCGTGACGGTGTCCCGGCCGGTGGCCGCCACGGTGGCGCCGGCCCGCGCCAGGACGGTCATGGCCTCCTGCCGTTCGGTGGTGCGCAGCTCGACCCTGCCGCCGGACGCGGCGTCCAGCAGGTCCGCGACGCTGGTGTCGGCGATCAGCCGGCCCCGCCCGATCACCACCAGGTGGTCGGCGCCGCCCTCCAACTCGCCCATCAGATGGCTGGACACCAGGACGGCCCGCCCCTCGGCGGCCAGCGACCGCAGCAGCCCCCGGATCCAGGTGATGCCCTCGGGGTCCAGCCCGTTGACGGGCTCGTCGAACATCAGCACCGGCGGGTCGCCGAGCAGCGCCGCGGCGATCCCGAGGCGCTGGCGCATGCCGAGGGAGAACCCGCCCGCGCGGCGCCGCGCGGCGCCCGCCAGCCCGGTCAGCCCGATCACCTCGTCCACCCGGCGGACCGGCAGGCCGTTGGCGTGCGCCAGCCACAGCAGGTGGTCGCGGGCGCGGCGGGCCGGGTGCACCGCGGAGGCGTCCAGCATCGCCCCGAGCCGGCACAGCGGCGTGCGCAGCGACCGGTAGGGCCGGCCGCCCACCAGGGCGGTGCCGCCGTCGGGCCGGTCCAGCCCCATGATCATCCGTAGCGTGCTGGACTTGCCGGCCCCGTTCGGGCCGACGAACCCGGTGACCCGCCCGGGCCCGGCCGTGAACGACAGGCCGTCCACGGCGACGGTGGGCCCGTACCTCTTGCGCAGGTCCCGCACTTCGATGGTCGCATCCATGACCGGGAGGCTACGGACCGCCGCGGCGCGCGGTCATCACGCCGCGGAGCCGTCTTCGGGGCCAGAGCCCGGGGGACGGGCGTCCCTCTGAGGAGGGACGCCGCGGAGCGCCGTTCCCCGCCACAATGGCGTCCGTGGAGGACAGCGTCGACCGTGCCGGGAGGCTGGTCTGGCTCGTTGCCGGGGGCTGCCTCGCCGCGGCCGCGGTCGCCGAGGCCGTCTACCGCGCCCGCGGCTCCGGAGTGATCCTGCCGCTGGCCATCGTGGTGGACGTGTGCGCGACGCTCCCGCTGGTCCTCGTCCGGGACCGGGGCGCCCTGGCCGCCGCCACGATCACCGTGGCCGCGGCGGCGGCGTGCGCCCTGCACGGCGGGGTCGCGGTCGCCGCGCTCACCGCGCTGGCGGCCGTGTGGGCGGTGCTGGGGCGGCGCCGGATCCTGCGCCGCCGCGCGGAGGCGGCCGTGCGGGACGCGTCCCGCCGGGCGTTCGAGACCACGCTCCAGGAGCACACCGCCCGGGGCGAGCGCGCCCGCATCGCCCGCGAGCTGCACGACGTCGTCGCCCACCACATCTCGATGATCTCGGTGCAGGCCGAGACGGCGCGGCTCGCCGTCCCCGGCATGCCGGACGAGGGCGCGCGGCGGCTGCTGGCCATCGGCGACACCGCCCGCACCGCCCTCACCGAGATGCGGCGGCTGCTCGGCGTGCTGCGCGAGGACGCCGGCGCCGAGCCCACCCGCCGCCCGCAGCCGGGCCTGCGGCAGCTCCTCGACCTGGTCGACGACACCCGCGACTCGGGTGCGGCGGGCGTCCGGCTGATCGTCCGCGGGGACGTCGCGGCCCTCGACCCGGGCCTGGAGCTGGCCGCGTACCGGATCGTCCAGGAGGCCCTCACCAACGCCCGCAGGCACGCGCCGGGCGCGGCCGTCGACGTGGAGTTCGACTACGCCGCGGACGCGCTGCGGGTCACCGTCCGCGACAACGGGCCGGGCCGCGGCGGCGGTCCCGCGGGGCACGGGCTGCTCGGCATGCGCGAGCGCGCGGCCGCCGCCGGCGGGGACGTCCGCACCGGTCCGGGGCCGCTCGGCGGCTTCCTGGTCGAGGCGACCCTGCCCCTGGACGGGCCACTGGACGGGCCACTGGACGGACCGCTGGGGGAGGGGCGGTGAGCGTCCGCGTGGTGGTGGCCGACGACCAGGAGGTCGTCCGCGCCGGGTTCAGCGCCCTGCTCGGCACCCAGCCCGACCTGGCCGTGGTGGCGACCGCCGCCGACGGGGCCGCCGCGATCCGCGTCTGCGCCGAGCACCGGCCGGACGTCGTGCTGATGGACGTGCGGATGCCCGCCATGGACGGCATCGAGGCCACCCGCCGCATCACCGCCGGGGCGGACCCGCCGCGGATCCTGATACTGACCACGTTCGACCTGGACGAGCACGTCTATGACGCGCTGGTCGCCGGGGCCAGCGGGTTCCTGCTGAAGGACGTCACCGCAGAGCGGCTGTTCGACGCCGTCCGCGTCGTCGCCGCCGGGGACGCGCTGCTCGCGCCGGCCGTGACCCGGCGCCTCATCGGTGAGTTCGCGCGGCTCCGGCCCCGTCCGCCCGCCCTGCACGTTCTGGACGCGCTGACGCCGCGCGAGACCGACGTGCTGCGCCTGGTCGCGTCGGGCCTGTCCAACGCCGAGATCGCCGGCCGCCTGGTCGTGGGGGAGGAGACGGTCAAGACGCACGTCAGCCGGATCCTTCGCAAGCTCGGGCTGCGCGACCGTGTCCAGGCCGTCGTCCTCGCCTACGAGAGCGGCCTGGTCCTGCCGCGGTCGGGCCGCTGACGGCCGCCGGGCATGGTTCGGGCCCGTACCGTCACCCGGTACGGGCCCGAACCGTCAAAACCTGTCAGCCTCTCAAGCGGACTTCCTGCGTCCCGCCCGCAGGATCTCCAGGCGCTCGGCCAGAACCTCCTCAAGGTCTTCCAGGGTCCTGCGCTCCATGAGCATGTCCCAGTGGGTCCGCGGCGCCTTGCCCTTCTTGGCCTGCGGAAGCTCCCCGTCCACCCGCAGGGCCGTGGCGCCGCAGTTGCGGCATTCCCAGGTCATCGGCACCTCGGCCTCGGCTGCGAGCGTCACGGTGAACCGGTGGCCCTTCGTGCAGGTGTAGTCCACCTCTTGCCTTGGGGCCAGATCGGTGTTGCGATCGTTCTCGTAGCTCGTCGCTCCGAGTCGGGTGCCGCGAAGTGCGCGCTCGGCCATCGTCACGTGCCTCCCAGACGGCTTGCGGTCTTGCCCTGACCAACGCTGAATACCGTGACAAGATTCCCCCGCCCGGGGTGATCCAACCCTGCCGTTTCCGGCCGTGCCGTACAGCTCCGCGGAGGCACCTCAGTTACGGGACGTGAGCACCGCGTCGATCAGCCCGTAGTCCTTGGCCTCCTCGGCGGTGAAGTACCGATCGCGGTTCAGGTCCCGGCGGACGGTCTCGGGCGTCCGCCCGGTCGCCTCCGCCAGGATCGCCTCGGTCTGCGCGCGCAGCCGCAGCACCTCCCGCGCCTGGATGTCCAGGTCGGTGGCGTAGCCGCGGGACACCTCGATCGCGGGCTCGTGCAGCAGGATCCGGGCGCCGCGCAGCGCCTGGCGCCGTCCGGGGGAGCCGGCGGCCAGCAGGACCGCCGCCGCCGACCCGGCCTGCCCGACGCAGGTCGTCTCGACCTCGGGCCGGACGTAGCGCATGGTGTCGCAGATCGCCAGCATCGAGGTCAGCGACCCGCCCGGCGAGTTGATGTAGAGGGAGATGGGCCGGTCGGGGTCCATCCCCTCCAGCGCGAGCATCTGCGCCGTGACGTCGTTGGCGCTGGTGTCGTCTACCGGCGCCCCGAGGAAGACGATCCGTTCTTCGAACAGCTTGCTGTAGGGGTCGGTGTCCTTGCGCCCGTAGTTCGTCTGCTCCTCGAACTGGGGGACGAGGGAGCGCCTTTCCGCGCGTGTCATGTGCCCACCCGGTCGGTGCTGTCGATGACATGGTCGACGAAACCGTAATCGCGCGCCTCCTCCGCGGTGAACCACGCGTCCCGGTCGCTGTCGGCCTCGATCTGCTCCAGCGGCTGCCCGGTGTGGAACGCCGTCCGCTCCGCCAGGGTCCGCTTGAGGTAGAGGGACTGCTCGGCCTGGATCTTGATGTCGGAGGCGGTGCCGCCGATGCCGCCGTGCGGCTGGTGCATCATCACCCGCGCGTGCCGGAGCGCGTACCGCTTGCCCCGCGTCCCGGCGCACAGCAGCGTCTGTCCCATGGACGCGGCCATGCCCATCGCGACGGTGGATATGTCGTTCGGAACGAACTGCATCATGTCGTAGATCGCCATCCCGGCGTCCACGACCCCGCCGGGGGAGTTGATGTAGATCGTGATGTCGCGCCGGGCGTCCTGGGCGGCGAGCAGCAGGAGCTGGGCGTTGATCTGGTTGGCGGTCTGGTCGTCGATCTCGGTGCCGAGGAACACGATCCGCTGCGCCAGGAGCCGCTCGTACAGCTGCGCGTCCGCGAGGCGCGGCATCTCCGTCACGCTGGCCCGCGACCTGCCGGCGAACGTCTCCGGCCTCCGGCCGCCGTCTTCCCGCCTCGGTTCGACGTTCACCGTGCTCCTCCCTGATCATCTGTACATTTCGTACGCTACGTACGTAGGGACTCTAGACCCGCGGGACGCGGGCGGCCAGAGGAAGATCGGGTATTTCGCTATACGATGAATCACGTGGATGTTCCGGTAACCGAAGCACGTGCCCAGTTCGCGGACCTGGTGAACCGGGTCGCCTACACCGGCGAGCCCGTGAAGCTGACCCGGCGCGGCCGGGTGATGGCCGCCCTGGTCTCCCCGGAGGACCTGGAGCTCCTGGAGACGATCCGGTCCCAGCGCCTCGACCTGCAGGTCGGCGGGACGGTTCCGCCGGGGCAGCCGTCCCGGCCCGCCGAGCGGCCGCAGCAGCCCGCGCAGCCGATGCGCATCGCGGCCGAGTATCGCCCGCCCGGCTTCAGGCCCTGACACCCGGCCGCGTGCGCACGAGGGCCGCCGCCGATGCGGCGGCGCTCAGGGCGTTCGCGGCGTCAGGTCGAGCGGGACGACCGATGGCTCACGGGAACAGGTATTCGGGAACGGCTCCGTTGAACCAGTCCCAGAAAGACTCATTTTCACCGATGCCATCTATGCCGACCGTTCCGACCCGCGGGGTGCCATCGGGATCGCGGTCGTCCATGGTCAGGAAGTAGTTCTCCCCTGAGGGAGGGCAGGTTCCGAACAGGACACAGCCGTTGAACTCGCCGTTCAAAGCACGCGGGAACTCGCTCTCGGGGGCATACTCGGCGGGGTCCTCCCCCTCGAACATGCGGAGGATCCACGCGGCAAGCGTCGTGGTGAGGCGGTCCGACCACAGGTTGAAGCCGTCCGATTCGAGGGAGGCATGTACCGCGGCGAGATCGCGGACGCCTGGCGGAAGCGGCTCACCTATCGCCGGAACAGCCTCCGGGCCCAGGGCGGTCGGAACCGTCCCCCACAGGACGCGCATTCGGGCATCAAAATGCTCGTACCGCGGCAGATCGCGGAGATGCTGCGCAAACGGCGCGTCATGCATAGCCAGGTATAGATATCCGAGCAGATACCGCCCCTCTATCTCGACCAGCGCCAGCCCCAGCAACTCCTTCCGCAGCGCGGCGAGAAATGCCGGACAACGCTCAGCGACCGGCGCCCATACATGCTCTACGGCGCTCCACAGGTCCGCGTCAGCCGAAACGCCCCACGGATTGTCCGCAGCCAAGGGCAGCACGGTCTCACTACCGCGCAGCAACAACCCCCGCAACTCGGCGCCCTCCGCCGGAACGTCAGAATCCGACCACCCGCGCGCAATGAGCCTCAACTCCCGGTCGCGGCTCAACATCTGCTCGATGGCCGGCGCGTCCTCGCCGGCCAAGGCCGCCCGCCACAGACTTTTCTCCTCGTCAACTTCCATGATCACGACCCTAGCCCCACGTCCACGGCCGCAGCCGGAAACGACGACTCCCGGACGGATCGAGGGCCGGACCGCGGCCGGCTGCGAGCCGTCGCGGCGGACGCGGGCCTGCGTGGACGTGCCGTCAGGAGTCCAGGCCGATCCGGTCGCGGAGCTGCCGAGCTTTGTCGCCGCGCTCATCACCGGGGCTGCGCGCCGAACCGGACCACCTCGCCGCGCGAGCGCCACGGTCAGGTCGTGGCGGGCGGTCGGTCCTGCGGCCAGAGGTCGCGGGCGGACATGATGCGGCGGAGGGTGACCAGCTCGTCGGTCATTATGCCGTCGATGCCGAGGTCGAGGAGGCGCTCCATGGCGGCGGGGTCGTTGACCGTCCAGGCGTGGACCTGCAGCCCGAGCCGGTGGGCGTGGTCGACGAACGCGGCGGTGACGAAGGGGACGGGGCCGAGGCCGTAGGGCACCTGGGCGCAGGCGACGCCGGTGGCGGCGAGGCGGACGAGCTTGGCGGCGGGCCCGCCGTAGGACCTGGCGCGCAGCGCCATCAGCCCGCGCGGGCCGAGCGCCATGCACACCTCGCGGTCGGTGAACATCGGCAGGCGGGCGCGCATCTGCGCCAGCCGGCGGGTGGAGAACGAGGTGATGCACACCCGGTGCCAGGCGTTGGTGCGGTGCAGGGTCTCGGCGAGCGGGCCGATGACGGGGGCGTCCTTGAGGTCGATGTTGACGCGGGCGTCCGGGAAGGAGCCGAGGACGTCCTCCAGGCGGGGGATGGGCTCGGCGCCGTCGATGCGGGCCTTGGCGACCTCGGTGAAGGGCATCCGGGCGATGGCGCCGGTGCGGTCGGTGACGCGGTCCAGCGTGCGGTCGTGGAAGGCGACGACCACGCCGTCGGCGGTGGCGTGCGCGTCGGTCTCCAGGTAGCGGTAGCCGAGATCGACGGCGCGCTGGAACGCCGCCATGGAGTTCTCCGGGCGCCCGGCGCCGCCGCGGTGGGCGAAGGGGATCGGGCCGGGATGGTCGAGGAATTCGAACGAGCGCCGCACCCGACCGATTATGGCGGACCCCGCGCCCCGGTCTGACCTTACTACGTAAAGGCCTCGGGCGGTGAGGCGTCGATGCTAGCGTCAGCGCCTCAATCAATCGGCGAAGGAGCACCCGCATGGCGGACGTGGACGAGTACCGGGCGACGTTCGAGTTGGTGGACGTGGACGGCGACGGCTACATCTCGACCGAGGAGCTGAAGAACCTCATGGCCAAGCTCGGGCAGGACGTCACCGACACCCGTGCCGTGGAGGTGGTGGTGGCCGCCGACGCCAACCGGGACGGCAGGATCTCCCTGGAGGAGTTCGCCGAGCTGATGGAGCGGACCGCGTCTTCGTGACGTCGGCGGCCCGGTGACGTCGGCGGCCGGGCCGGTCAACCCGTCCGGCGGAGCATGAGGGCGTTGTCGGTGCGGGTCATGGTGCGCCCGTCCGGCGCGGTCTGGACGCGCTCGTGCTCGCCGCTGCGCAGGACCTCCCATGCGCCGTCGGGGAGCCGCAGGGACAGCCTGACCTCCTCCGGTGTCGGCAGGTGCACGCCGCCGTGGGCGTCGGGGTCCCAGGGCGGGGGACCGGCGTGGCCGACGATGAGCAGGATCCCGCCGGGCGCGACGGCCGCGGCGGCCGACCGCAGGATCTCCTCGCGCGGCATGTCGGCGGGGGAGTGCAGGAACTGCGCCGAGACCAGGTCGTAGGTCCCCTCGGGGAACGACTCGGCGAGGTCGTGCAGCTGCCAGTCGACGCGGTCCGCGACGCCGGCCTCGGCGGCGTGCCGCGCGGCGCGTTCGAGCGCGACGCCGGAGATGTCGGCGGCGGTGACGCGCCAGCCCCGCCGCGCCAGCCAGATCGCGTCGGCCCCCTCGCCGCAGCCGAGGTCCAGGGCGGTGCCGGGCTCCAGCCCGGCGGCCTCCTCGACGAGGACGGCGTTGGGCTCGCCGCTCCACAGGTGATGGTGCTCGGAGTATCGGCCGTCCCAGTACTCCCGGTGGGTGGTGGTGTCGTCCATGCTCCGATCGTGCGCCGCCCCGGCCGGTTTCGGCGAATGATGTTGCTGTTTCGGCAACGCCAGTAGCAGCGCCGGGACGAGGAGGGCGGGGGTCGCGGCAAGGACGTAGCACGCCGGCAGCGGGAAGGCGTCCAGGGCCGCTCCGGTGGCGGCGGCCCCGCCCGCCGCGCCGAGGTTGAGCGCGGTGTTCACCCAGGCGATGGCGCGGGTGCGGGCGCCGGGCGGTGCCGCTTCGTCGGCCAGGAGGTAGGCGGTGGTCAGGGCGGGGCCGACGAACAGCCCGGCGGCGCACGCCAGCGCGGCCAGGACCGCGGTGGACGGCGCCAGGCCCGCGGCGGCGAGGGCGAGCCCGAGCGGGACGAGGAGGACGGCGAGGCGGCCCCGTCCGGGGGCGGGCAGGCCGAGCGCGCCGTAGCCCAGGCCGCCGAGGGTGCTCCCGGCGGCGACGGCGGCCTCGACCCACGCGACGGCGCCGGGCTGGTGGTGGCGGTCG
Source organism: Actinomadura sp. B10D3 (assembly GCF_039871695.1). Classification (NCBI taxonomy): domain Bacteria; kingdom Bacillati; phylum Actinomycetota; class Actinomycetes; order Streptosporangiales; family Thermomonosporaceae; genus Actinomadura; species Actinomadura sp. B10D3. Next base: position 168,719 of record NZ_JBDPLY010000005.1, on the reverse strand, counting down.
GTGAAGGCGATGGCGAGCAGCCCGGTCGAGCCGAGGACGACGCCGGTCGCCGCCGCGGCCACCGCCGGAGCGGCCGGGAACACCCGCGGTCGCGGCCCCCGGCGCGCCGGGGCGGCCGGCGGCGCCGGCAGCGGGGCCGCCGGTGAGGTGACGAGTCCGGCGGTGCCGGCGGCGATCAGGACGGCGCTGACCAGGATCCCGAGAGAGGGGGCGGCCGTAGCGGCCAGCAGCCCCGCCAGGAGCGGCCCGGCGACGAACACCAGTTCCTCGGAGACGGTGTCGAGGCTGTACGCCCGGCGGAGGAGCGGGCCGGGCGGCAGGAGGCCGCTCCAGAGCGTCCGCATCACCACGCCGACCGGCGGAGCGGTGACACCTGCGGCCATGGCCAGCACGGCGAGGAGCGGGAGGGGCGCCCCCGGCTGCCAGGTGAGCGCGGCCAGGGCGGTGAGGATGAGGGCGTAGGCGGCGGTTATCGGGGAGAGGACGCGGCGCATGCCGTACCGGTCGATGAGCGCGGCGCGCAGCGGTGACAGGAGCGAGACGGTGAGGCCCTCCAGGGCCACGAGTGCGCCCGCCTGGGCGTAGGAGCCGGTCGAGGAGGTGAACGCCAGGGTCAGGGACAGGAAGACCGTCCCGTAGGACAGGCGTCCGAGAAAGGCGAGGGCGAAGGTGCGGGATGCGTGCGGTGTGCGCAGGACAGCCGCGTATGACGACGATGTCACGGGGGGGAGTTCCTCAGAAAGGCCCACGAAGAGGCGGATTGCGGGGACACCGAAGGTCGCCGTCACAGGTGCGACGGCGGGGGCGTCCTACGCAAAGATGAGGAACTGCACGGGCTGATCATAGCGCGTGGCGGCGCGGCCCGGGTCAGGCGTCGGCGAGGCGCCAGGCGTCCGGGGAGCGGCAGGCGTGGGCGAGGCCGCGGACGGTGGCGCGGGCCGGGTCGCGGGCGATGGTGACGGTGAGTCCCATCTCGGCGGTGAGGCGGCCGGGCAGGGAGGGCAGCCGGGCGCCGCCGCCGGTGAGCACGAGCCCGCCCTCGCGGGCGGTGCGCCGCAGCGGTGCGGGCAGGTCGTCCAGCAGGTGCCGGACGCATGCGGTGAGCCGTTCGCGGACGTGCTCGGGCAGCCGCGGCAGGGGGTCGCCGGGCCGGTGTTCCGGCAGGTACTGGATGGACCGGACGGAGTGGACGCGGCCCTTGATGACGACGGCGGTCTCGACGATGCCGGCGCCGATGTCCACGACGAGGCGGGGGCGCGGGTCGCCGAGGCCGATCCCGGCGCCCACGGCGGCGGCGAGCGGGGCCTGCAGGGTCCGGACGGGGCAGCCGGCGGCCGCGCGGACGGCGCCGGTCGCGCGGCCGAGCTGGATCCTGCTCGCGGCGGAGGGCACCGCGAGCAGGATCTGCCGCAGGGCGAGGCCGGGGCCTGCCTCCAGCAGGACGAGCCGGGTGAGGCGGGTGCAGGCCCGGGCGTCGGTGACCATGCCGTGCTCGATGGGGCGGGCGGTGGCCGTCCGGACGTCCCCGCCGGCGGCCTGGAGGGGGCCGGCGGTGGTGGCGGGACGGTCGATGATCATGTCCAGGGCGGGCAGGACCGCGCGGACGCGGCTGCTGCCGAGGTCGAGGCCGGCGCTCGGTTCCGCGGCGGGCATGGCGGTCAGCGCCGCCGCTGCTGGCAGCCGACGCAGCGGCGCGCGTAGGGGATGATCTCCAGGCGGCCTTCGGGGACGGTGCCGCCGCAGTCCTCGCAGCGGCCGTAGGTGCCGTCGGCGAGGCGGGTGAGGGCGGCGTCGATCTCCTGTAGAGCGTCCTGGAGGGTGTCGCGGCGGGCGTGGGCGCCCTCGTCGGGTTCGGGTCCCCGCTGGTGCTCCAGGACGGCCAGCTGCGCGACGCGGGTGCGGCGCTCCTGCTCCAGCAGGTCGCGTGCCCGCCGGGCCGCCGCTCCGCCGGGCGGGTATCCGCCGGGCGCACCGTTGACCGCGCTGTTGACCGTCATCGCTGTTGGCTCCCTTCGACCGTGGGGGATGGCGAACCCCCACCATGGGCGAAGGGAGCGCTTTCGGCCATGGGTGGCGGCACCCATCTGCGAAGGGGGCGCGGGTGCAGCCGGGTCAGGTGCTCCACTCGCGGCGGCGGGCCTCGGCGAGGGCGATGGCGGTGGCGACGGCGACGTTGAGGGAGCCGACGCGCCCGATCTGCGGGATGTAGGTGACGGCGTCGGCGGCGGCGAGCAGGGCGGGGGAGCAGCCGTGGTCCTCGCCGCCGACGGCGAGGCAGACGTCGCCGTCGAGGGGCGCCGCGTGCAGGGGGACGGCGTCGGTGGTGAGTTCGACGGCGACGAGTCGCAGGCCTTCTTTTCGGACGGCGGCGGCGGCCTCGGCGGGGGTGCCGGCGTGCTCCCAGGTGACGAGCCGTTCGGTGCCGAGGGCGGTCTTGGCGACGTTGCGCTGGGTGAGGGGGGTGGCGTTGCCGGCGAGCCAGAGGTGCTCGACGCCGAAGACGGCGGCGCTGCGGACGATCGAGCCGATGTTGAAGGGTTGGGTGACCGATTCGACGAGCAGGCCGAGGCGGGCGCCGGTGCGGCGGCGCCAGTCGCGGTTGAGGCGCTTGACGTCGGTGGGGCGCAGCTGGCGGCGTCCCTGCGCGGGGTCGGGGGTGGTCATCGGGTGGGGCCTTCCGTGCGGGATGCGACGCGCAGGACGCGGTAGGCGGACCGGGAGGCGATCCGCTCGGTGGGGAAGCCCTGGCCGTCGAGCCACCGCTGGAGGGAGTCGGAGCCGAGGTGCTTCTGGACGACGAGGTGGGCGAGGCCGCCGGGGGTGAGGCGGGGGAGCCAGGAGAGGAGGAGGTCGTGCAGGGCGGCCTTGCCGATGCGGATCGGGGGGTTGGACCAGATCGCGGCGAAGCGCAGCGCGGGGTCGGCGCTACCCGCCAAGCAGAACCTTACATTGTCAAGGCCGGCGGCTTTGGCGTTGCTCTCAGCCGCATCCAATGCACGTTGGTTCACATCTACTCCCAGAACTCTCGCCTGGGGCGAGCGCTTGGCCATGGTGAGGGCGATGGGGCCGTACCCGCAGCCGAGGTCGAGGAGGTCGCCGGTGGCCGGCGGATCGGGGACGGTCTCCAGCAGGACGCGGGTGCCGGGGTCGACGCGCTCGGGGGAGAACATGCCGCTGTCGGTGGCGAGCCGCAGGTGCAGGTCGGGCAGGACGAGGTCGACGGTGCGGCGATGGCTCGCGGCGTCCGGGCGTTCGGCGAAGTAGTGATCCCCCACGTCCGCCGACCGTATCAGCGGCGGCGCCCGGATGCGGAGTCAGCGCAGGAGGGCCCGCAGGACGGTGCCGGCCCGCTCGGCGTCGGGCTCTTCGCCGGTGATGACGCGCATATGGATGTACGACTCGGTGATGCGCACTGCCGCGTAGGCGAGGTCGTCCAGTGGCACCTCGTCCGAGACCAGCCCGGCCGCGCGGTCTTCGGCGATGAGGTCGCGGACCAGGGCGAGGTAGCGGCGCTCGTATTCGCCGGAGGCGCTGGTCAGCAGGGTGAGCGCGAGTTCCGGTTCGTCGCTCAGGAGCCGCTGCATGCCGCTGTGGTCGTTGACGTCGCGGACGAACATGGTGAGCGCGGCAGCGGCGCGGGGCCCGTCGCCGATCTGCTCGCGGTAGGCGGTGGTGGGAGCCGGGGACGGCGTCGGGGTACCACGCGCAGAACCAGGGTCATCTGGTGGGGGAGCTGGTGCGGCGGGTGTCGGGCCGGTCGCTGCGGGAGTTCGTGGCGGCGGAGATCGCCGGTCCGCTGGGCGCGGACTTCCAGGTGGGGGCGGTGGAGGGCGACTGGGGGCGGATCGCGCCGGTCGTCCCGCCGCCGTCGGAGGGGGGCGGCGCGCCGGAGGAGGGGAGCGTGGCGTTCAAGGTGTTCACGGGGGCGGTGGCCGATCCGGAGGCGGCCAACACCGGGGCGTGGCGGCGTGCGGAGCTGGGGGCGCTGAACGGGCATGGGAACGCGCGGTCGGTGGCGCGGATCCTGTCGGCGGTGTCGCTGGGCGGGACGGTGGGCGGGGTGCGGGGTGCGGCTGCTGTCGGCGGGCGGGCTGGACCCGATCTTCGATGAGCAGAGCCACGGTGTCGATCTGGTGCTGGGCGTCCCGCTGCGGTTCGGGATCGGGTACGCGCTTCCGGAGGACGAGACGGTGCCGTACGTGCCGCGGGGTCGGGCGGCTGGGGCGGCTCGCTGGTCATCATGGATCTGGAGTCGCGGACGACGATCGCGTACATGATGAACCGGATGGCGCCGGGTGTGATCGGTTCGGACCGGTCGGAGGCGTACGTGCGCGCGGCGCTGGAGTGCCTGGCGTGAGCAGTGCCCGTCCTGTGCGGTGCCTGTCCTGAGTGAGGGGTGTCAGGGGAGGCGGGAGAACCAGGCGAGGGAGGCGCCGCCGGCGGCGAGGGCGAACAGCAGCGCGATGCCGGTGTAGCGGGCGGCGACGTCGCGGTGTTCGGTCTTGAAGCCGAGCGAGGTGCCGATGTTGCGGTAGACGTCGCGGAGCTGGCCGGCGTCGGCGGCCTCGTAGGCCTTGCCCTGGGTGCTCTCGGCGAGGGTTTTGAGGGTCTCCTTGTTGACCGAGACGCTGGTGGTCTCGCCTTCGATGTCGACGGTGCCGTAGGGGGTGCCGAAGGCGATGGTGGAGACGGGGATCTGCGCGGAGCGGGCGGCGTCGACGGCTTCCTGGACGGAGCGTCCGGTGGTGTTGTCGCCGTCGGAGAGCAGGACGATGTGGGCGGGTGGGGGGTCCTGGCGGGCTTCGGCGTCGAAGGAGCGGACGGCCTGCAGTGAGGTGAAGACGGCTTCGCCGATGGCGGTGCGTTTGGCGAGGGCGAGCTGGTCGAGGGAGGCGACGGCGGCGTCGCGGTCGGCGGAGGGGGCGGCGACGAGGTTGGCGTTGCCGGCGAAGGCGACGACGCCGACGTTGAAGCGGCCGGGGAGCTCGTCGATGAAGTTCTTGGCGGCGGTCTTGGCGGCGTCGAGGCGGCTGGGGGTGACGTCCCTGGCCATCATGGACAGGGAGACGTCGACGGCGACCATGATGGTGGCGCGGTCGCGGGGGACCTTGACGGAGCTGGCGGGGCGGGCGAACCCGATCATCATGAGGGTGATCATGATGAGGAAGAGGGTGGCGGCGACGTGGCGGCGCCAGCCGGGTCGTTTGGGGGCGACCTGGGAGAGCAGGGCGAGGTTGGTGAAGCGGACGGCGTAGCGGCGGCGGCGGAGTTGCAGCAGCGTGTAGGCGGCGGCGAGGAGCGGCAGGAGGCCGAGGAGCCACAGGCGTTCGGGTGACAGGAAGGTCATGGGCGCACTCCCGCGGTGGTGACGGACCGTCCTCCAGCCCCCGCCCGCCCCCGTTCATCGGACGAGCTCCGCTCGACGGGCCTGCCTGCGGCGCGGCGCTGGCGGAGGGCGAAGCGTGCGATGTCGGCGATCCAGTCGCGGTCGGTGCGCAGGACGAGGTGGTGGGCGCCGCTGCGGCGGAGGGCGGCGCGGGTGTGCTCGCGCTGGGCGGCGGCTGCTGCGGCGTACTGTTCGCGGACGCGGCGGCTGAGGACGATCTCGTGGACGGTGCCGGTCTCGGGGTCGGTCATCTCGACGAGGCCGACGTCGGGGAGGTCGAGTTCGCGGGGGTCGATGATCTCGATGGCGAGGACCTGGTGGCGGGCGGTGAGGCGGCGCAGGGGGCGTTCCCAGGCGGGTTGGCCGTGGGGTCCGTCGGGGGAGGTGTCGGCGCCGTCGGGGTGGAGGAAGTCGGAGATGACGACGCGCAGGCCGCGGCGGGTCTGGCCGCGGTCGAGGGCGGCGATGGCGGTGGCGAGGTCTTGTTGCGGGGTGGCGGTGGCGGTGCGGGCGGAGCCGCTGCCGGGGGTGGCGTCGTCGACGGAGCGGGCGTCGAGGGCTGCCTGGAGGAGGGCGTACATGGCGGCTTTGCCGGTGCGGGCGGGCCAGCGGCGCATGCCGTCGGGGTGCAGGAGGTAGGCGCCGGCGCGGTCGCCGAGGCGGAGGGTGAGGAAGCCGATGGCGGCGAGGGCGGCGACGGCGAGGTCGCGTTTGATCATGGTGCCGGTGCCGAAGTCCATGCTGGGGGTGAGGTCGACGAGGGTCCAGGCTTCGAGTTCGTGGTCGGCGATGAGGTCGCGGACGTGGGGGGTGGTGGTGCGGGCGGTGACGGCCCAGTCCATGTGGCGGACGTCGTCTTCGCCGGGCTGGTAGAGGCGGGCTTCGGCGAGTTCGGTGCCGGGGCCGGGCAGCAGGCCGAGGTGTTCGCCGTTGAGGAGGCCGTCGAGGCGGCGGGTGACCTGGAGTTCGAGGCGGCGCAGGGTGCGTTCGGGGGCGAGGTGGGCGAGTTTGCCGCTGCGCCGGCGGCGGGTGGTGGCGGGGCGGGGGTTCATGCGGTGGTCACCGCCGCCGCTCCGTGGTTCCACACGACGCGGGGCGGGGGGACGGCGGCGAGGATCTGGGCGATGACCTCGGCGGTGTCGACGCCGTCGGCGAGGGCGTCGAAGGTGAGGACGAGGCGGTGGGACATGACGTCGCGGGCGACGGCGCGGACGTCGTCGGGCAGGACGTAGTCGCGTCCGGAGATGAGGGCGAGGGCGCGGGCGGCGGAGGCGAGGCCGAGGGTGGCGCGGGGGCTGGCGCCGATGTCGATGACGCCGCGCAGGTCGGGGAGGCGGTACTGGTCGGGTTCGCGGGTGGCCATGACGAGGCGGACGATGTAGTCGGCGATGAGTTCGTGGACGGAGACCTCTTCGGCGGCGCGCTGGAGGCCGGCGAGGCCGTCGGTGTCGAGGATCTGGGCGGCTTCGGGTGGGTCGACGCTCATCCGCTGGAGGATCTGGAGTTCCTCGTGGGCGGCGGGGTGGTGGACGTCGATCTTCATGAGGAAGCGGTCGCGCTGGGCTTCGGGGAGGGGGTAGACGCCTTCGGACTCGATGGGGTTCTGGGTGGCGAGGACGATGAAGGGGTTGGGGAGGGGGTAGGTGTTGCCGCCGAGGGAGACCTGGCGTTCGGCCATGACCTCCAGGAGGGCGGACTGGACTTTGGCGGGGGCGCGGTTGATCTCGTCGGCGAGGACGAAGTTGACGAAGACGGGGCCGAGTTCGACGTCGAACTGCTCGGTGGAGGGGTGGTAGATGCGGGTGCCGACGATGTCGGAGGGGACGAGGTCGGGGGTGAACTGGAGGCGGGCGAAGGTGCCTCCGACGACCTGGGCGAGGGTGCCGACGGCGAGGGTCTTGGCGACGCCGGGGACGCCTTCGATGAGGCAGTGTCCGCGGGCGAGGAGTGCGACGATCATGCGTTCGACCATGTGCTCCTGGCCGACGATGACCTTCTTGACCTCGGCGAGGGTGTTCTGCAGGAGTGCCGCGGCCTCGTCGACGTCGGTGGCGGCGATGGTCATGTGGGTGTCCCTCACTGTCCCTCGGTTGCCCCGTTCTGGTGTGCCGGGTGACGCGTTTCGACCCTACGCGATCACTTGTACCCGTTCGTTCGGGATACGTGCGCGTCGCCGGTGATCGGTTGAGGGGCCGGGTGTGCCCGGTGTGTGCGGGGGGTGGGGCCGTCCTGGCCCTGATGGTAGGGCGTGGTTGTTAGTGTTGCGGCCATGTCGAGGCCGTTGCCGCCGGGGGATCCCGCTCAGCTGGGGCCGTTCCGTTTGTCGGCGCGTTTGTCGGAGTCCGCCGCCGGGATCGTGTTCCTGGGGGTGGACGGTGAGGGGCGGCGCGCGAGTGTGGCGGTGCTGAACCAGGGGGCCGCGGGGGATGCGGCGGCGCGGGACCGGTTCCGTGCCGCGATCAATGCGGCGGTGCCGGGTCCGGGGCGTCCGGTGGGGGACGCGGGCGGGGCGGCGCCGGTGGTGGCGGCGCAGCCGGATGGTCCGGCGCCGTGGGTGGCGACGCTGTACGAGTCGGATCGTGCGGGGGCGGAGCGGTTCCTGGAGCCGGTGGTGTTCCAGGGGTCGGGGCGTGCGTGGTGGGGTGGGCGGCGGCGCGGGCCGCAGTTCCAGCCGTATTGGCTGGGGTCGGGGGAGCCGGCGTTGGAGCGGCCGGGGCGGGTGGAGGTTCCGGGGCCGGTGGGGGAGCGTCCGCCGGAGCGGAATCTGGTGGCGGCTGTTCTGGCGTTGGCGGCTGTTCTGGCGCTGCTGGCGCTGCTGCTGGGGTTGCTGTTCGCGTGCCAGCCTGTGGCGGAGGAGCCTCCGCCTCCGCCTCCGGAGCCGACGCCGACGTTCCAGCAGCCGTCGCGGTCGCCGGCGCCGTCGTCGCCGGCGCCGTCTCCGTCGCAGCCGCCGACGTCTCCGGGTTCGCCGTCGCCATCGCCGTCCCCGTCGGGGACGGGCGGCGATGACGGCGCCCCGCTGTAGATCCGCGGGTCGCGGGGTTTGGCGCGTTGCGGGCGGGTGCGGGGGCGGTCAGCATGGGGGGATGCTGGAGAGTCTGGTCGCGTTCGCGGGCGCGGCGGTGCTGATCGCGATGGTCCCGGGCCCGTCGACGGTGGTGATCATGCGCGCGTCGATGCGGTCGGGGCCGCGCGCGGGCGTGGTGACGGCGCTGGGCAACGAGGCGGGCGTTCTGGCGTGGGGTGTGGCGGCGGCGGTGGGGCTGTCGGCGCTGCTGGCGGCGTCGCGGCTGGCGTATGAGGGGCTGCGGGTCGCGGGTGCGGTGGTGCTGGTGTGGTTCGGGGTGCGGGCGCTGTGGCAGGCGCGGCGTGGCGGCCGTCCCGGCGCGGACACCTCGGATACCTCGGACATTTCGGGCGGTGCGGACGTGGAGGGGCGGGTTGACGCCGGTGCGGGGGCGGCGGGGTGGCGGTGGTTCCGGCTGGGGCTGGTGACGAACTTCGCCAACCCGAAGGCGGGGGTGTTCGCGGTGTCGTTCCTGCCGCAGTTCGTGCCGGAGGGGTGGCCGGTGGCGGCGGTGCTCATCGGGTTCTCGGTGCTGTGGGCGATGATCGACCTGGTCTGGTACACGGCGGTGGTGTGGACGGTCGCGGCGGCGCGGCGGGCGCTGGGGCGCCCCGCGGTGCGGCGGCGGCTGGACCAGCTGTCGGGCGTGGTGCTGGTGGGGCTGGGTGTGCGGCTGGCCGCCGAAGCACGCTGACGGGCACGCCGGTTTGGCACATTTTCATGATCGCTTTTCGGGGTGGTGGCCGTAGCCTGGTGCGGTGACCGAGCTGGATGAGCTTGCCGACCGGTACGTCGAGGAGTTCGCGGCGCTGGACCCGTGCCTGGCGGCGCAGATGGGGATCGCGGGGCAGGACGCGCGGCTGACCGACTACGGTCCGGACGGGTTCGCGGCCCGCGCGGAGCTGTCGCGGCGGACGCTGGCGGAACTGCGCGGCGCCGGTGCCGGTGCCGGTGAGGCGGGGCGGGTCGCGGCGGCGGTGCTGCGCGAGCGCCTTGAGGTCGAGGTGGCGCTGGACGAGGCGGGTGTGCGGGAGGGGTCCCTGGACACCATCGACGGGCCGGTCCAGCGGCTGCGGATGGCGGTCGAGCTGCTGGACCGGGGCGCCGGCACCGACTGGGAGGCCGTGCACGGGCGGCTGCGGGCGCTGCCGGCGGCGCTGGCGGGGCTGCGGGTGTCGCTGGAGCGGGCCTGCGGGCGCGGGAGCGTGGCGGCGCGGCGTCAGGTGCTGCGCAGCGCTCGCGAGTGCGGGGACATCCGGGCGTACCTGGTGGATCTGGCGGGGCGGTACGGGGACGGGCCTTTGGCGGGTGCGCTGGGGGAGGCGGCGCGGGCGGCGTCGCAGGCGCTGGCGGAGTTCGCGTCGTTCCTGTCGGGGGAGCTGGCGGCGCGGGCGCCGGAGCGGGACGCGCTGGGCGCCGACCGGTACCGGCTGGGGGTGCGCGACTTCCTCGGGACGGAGCTGGACCTGGCCGAGACCTACGCGTGGGGGTGGGAGGAGCTGGCGCGGATCGAGGCGGAGATGGCCGCCGCGGCGGCGGAGATTCTGCCGGATGCGCCGCTGCCGGCGGTGATGGCGGCGCTGGACGCCGACCCCGCGCACCGGATCGGGGGTGCGGAGGCGTTCCGGGACTGGATCCAGGGGCTGGCGGACCGGGCGATCGCCGACCTGGACGGAATGCACTTCGACATCCCCGAGCCGCTGCGGCGGATCGAGTGCCGGATCTCGCCGGTGGAGGCGGGGGTCTACTACCTGGCGCCGGCGGAGGACCTGTCGCGTCCGGGGACGGTGTGGTGGACGTTGGAGGACCCGTCCGCCGACGTGGTGACGTGGACGGCGCCGACGACGATGTTCCACGAGGGCGTGCCGGGCCATCACCTGCAGCTGGGCGTGACCACGCTGAACCCGGCGCTGAACCGGTTCCAGCGGCTGTCCAGCGAGCTGCACCCGGGGCACAGCGAGGGGTGGGGTCTGTACGCCGAGCGGCTGATGGACGAGCTCGGCCATTACCGCGATCCGGCGCACCGGCTGGGGATGCTGGCGGGCGGGCAGCGGTTCCGCGCGGCGCGGGTGATCCTGGACATCGGACTGCACCTGGAGCTGCCGATCCCGGCGGGGACGGGCTTCCACGAGGGGGAGCGGTGGACGCCGGAGCTGGGGTGGGAGTTCCTGCGGGCGCGCAAGGGGCCCGATCCCGACGCGGCGGTGGCGTTCGAGATCGACCGGTATCTGGGGCGTCCCGGGCAGGCGATCGCCTACAAGCTGGGGGAGAAGGTGTGGCTGGAGGCGCGGGAGGAGGCGCGGCGCCGGGCGGGTGCGGATTTCGATCTTAAGGAGTTCCATCGGCGGGCGCTGGATCTGGGTCCGATGGGGCTGGACCGGCTGCGCGCCGAGCTCGCCCGCTTCTGAGGCTTCTTGCGGTCGGTCCAGGGAGCCGGGGGCGGGGTCAGAGGGATCAGACGGGTTCGGGTGGGAGCGGGAGGTGGCCCAGGCGTCCCCTGCCGTCCACACCGGTCTCGCGGAGCCAGCGGCGGGTGTTGCGCATGTGCATGACCTCGGTCTGGCCTGCGCTGGCGAGCTCCTCGGGGGGACCGGGGTCCTGCGGGCTGCTGCCGACGTGGCAGGCCTTCTCGTCGCCGGGCTCGATGACCCGCTTCTCGTAGTGGGGCGGCCACCGCAGCAGCATGCGGCGCCCGCACGTGGGGCAGGCCCACTCCTCCAGCCCTGACTCCTGTGTCCGGACCTTCCGCATCTCGTGCGTCCGATACAAGACGGTGGCCTCCTCGACCGTCGGCGGATTCCGGTAATCGGGTCGCGCAATAGTGATTGCCGACGTCAAGCCGGTTAAACGGCATGGGTAAGCGGCTTTAAGGTCTTGGCCGCGCTGGTTGTGGTCGGTCCGGAACCCCGGTGAGGGTGCGGTGGACGGCGGCGCCGAGCTCGGTGATCGCGGCGGCGGGGCGGCGCGCGAACGAGCCCCAGCCGAGGAAGCCGTGGTCCAGCCCGGTCCCGGTGATCAGGGTGACGGGCACGCCGGCGGCGCGCAGCCGTGCCGCGTGCCGTTCGGCCTGGGGGCGCAGCCGGTCGTACTCGGCGGTCGCGATGACCGCAGGGGGCAGCGTGGCCGGGTCGGGGTCCAGCAGCGGCGACACCTCCGGGAGGGTGCGGTCGGTGTCGCGCAGGTAGGCGTCCAGGGCCCGGTCGATGCGGGAGGGCGCGAAGTCTAGCCCGTCGGGGTCGGGCAGCGGCGGCGGCACCTCGCGCAGGTCCACGGCCGGGTACAGCAGGACCTGCAGGACGGGCCGGGCGGGGCCCGCGTGCCGCAGCCGCCCCGCGGCCGCGGCGGCGATCTGCCCGCCCGCGCTGTCGCCGGCGACGCCGACCCGCCCGGCGTCCACGCCGAGCCCCGCCGCGTTCGCGATGACCCAGCGGGCGGCGGCGGCCGCGTCGTCCACCGCGGCGGGGAACGGGTCCTCGGGCGGGCGCCGGTACCCGACCGACACCCACGCGACACCGCTCGCGGCGGCCAGCGCCCGCACGACCGGGTCGTAGGAGTCGACGTCGCCGAGGATCCACCCGCCGCCGTGGAAGTACACCAGGACGGGCGCCGGGCCGTCCCGCGCGGGCCGGTACAGCCGCGCGGGCAGCGGGCCCGCCGCGCCGTCCACGACCAGGTCGGTGACGGCGCCGGCGGGCGGGCGCGGGGAGCGGGCCAGGTCGGCGGCATGGGCGCGGCGCGCGTCCTCCACCGTGCCCCCGCCCGCCGCGTTGCCCGCCGCGCCGCCGGCAGGGGCGGCGAGCCGGTCGCGGATGAACGCCAGGTAGTCCGGATCGCGGCCCATCGCAACCTCCACCTCCGACCCTACGGGCCGCGCCGCCGCGGAAAACCCGTTGGGTGCGGCCGTGCGCGGGCCCTAAGATCGCCCGCGTGTGCACTATGACGAAGAGCGCGGCGCGGGTGATCGTCTCCGCCGCCGCCAACGCGCGGCTGCGCGGGCGTCGCCCCGCCCTGGACCACCGGGTGCGCGCCGCCGCCTGACCTTCCGCAGGCGACCGTTCCCCGCGTGCCGCGCACCTTCGCGCGCCGCGCGGGTCTTTTCACGCGGCCCCGTCACGGGCCGCATCCCCGGCGCCCTTTCTCCCCGGCATCCCTGGCACCGCGTCCGCTGACGGCGCGGTGCCCTCGTGCCGCGGGCCGGTGACCGTCCTGGGCCTCATCTATGTCCCTGACCATCGGGGACGGGCCCTGCCGCGCGCTTGCGCGGATTCTCCTGCGGCCCGCCCCGCCGGCCCCGCGCGGCCGGACGCCCGGAACGGCGACCGTGAACCACCCAGAACGCACCATGCCCCGCGGCCGTGCACGCCGCGAACTGTCCCAGAACCTCCTGGCCGACGCCGGCGTCATCGCCCGCTACGCCCGGACCGCCGGTGTCCCCGGCGGCCTGGTCGTGGAGGCCGGCGCCGGCGACGGCCGCATCACCGCCGCGCTCGCCGCGCACGCCGCGCGGGTGATCGCCTACGAGATCGACCCGGTGCCGGCCGCGCGGCTGCGGCGCCGCTGCCGCGCCCTCGCGAACGTGACGTGCGTGACCGGGGACCTGCTCGCCGCCCGGCCCCCGGACGCCGCGTTCCACCTGGCCGGGAACATCCCGTTCGCGGCCACGTCCCGGATCGTCGGCTGGGCGCTGGCGGCGCCGTCGCTGGGGTCGGCGACGCTGATCACGCAGCGCGAGTACGCCCGCAAGCGCACCGGCGACTACGGCCGGTGGAGCCTGCTGACCGTGCGGACCTGGCCGCGGTTCTCCTGGCGGCTCGGCGTCCGCGTGCCCCGCGACCGGTTCCGCCCGGTCCCGCGCGTGGACGGCGCCGTCCTGCACCTGGAGCGCCGCGACCGGCCGCTGGTGCCGCCCGAGGCGATGCCGGGCTACCTGCACTGCGTCGAGGTGGGCTTCACCGGCAGGGGCGGCACCCTGCACGCCTCCCTGCGCACCGTCCACCCCCGCCGCCGGGTCGACGCGGCGCTGGCGGCGGCGGACCTGCCCCGCGGTGCGATCGTCGCGCACGTCCACCCCGACCAGTGGGTCGCCCTCGCCCGCGTCCTGCACCCCTGGTGACCCGCAGGTGCCTGGCCGGCCGCCCGTGCGGCCGGCCAGGCACCGGGGCGGCCGCTCAGAAGGGGTAGGTGGCGATCTCGCCGCGGACCGTGACCCACTGCGTCTCGGTGAACGCCTCGATGTTGGCGTCCGGGCCGCCGAACCGCGACCCGTTCCCCGACGCCGCGACCCCGCCGAACGGGACGACGGGCTCGTCGTTGACGGTCTGGTCGTTGATGTGGACCAGGCCCGTCGGGACCGCGTCGGCGATCTTCATCGCCTGCCCGACGTCCCCGAGGATCCCCAGCGATAGGCCGTACTCGGTCGCCGACGCCAGCTCCACCGCCTCCTCGGGCGTGGAGAACGGCACGACCGGCGCGACCGGGCCGAACACCTCCTGCGCGTAGGCGGGCATGTCGGGGGTGACCTCGTCCAGGACGGTCGGCCGGTAGAACAGGCCCTCGTAGGTGCCGCCCGCCGCGAGCCGCGCACCGGCCGCGACCGTGTCCTTCACGAGCTTGTCGACATGGGTGAGCTGCCCCTCGTCGATGATGGGGCCGAGCGCGACCTGCCCGGACGCCGGGTCGCCGACCGGGAGCTTGTCGGCCTTGTCGGCCAGCGCCGCCACGTACTCCTCGTGCAGGCTCTCGTGCACCAGGTGCCGTCCCGACGTCATGCAGATCTGCCCCTGGTGCAGGAACGCGCCCCACGCGCCCGCCGACACCGCGTCGGCGACCCGCGCGCCCGGCAGCACGATCAGCGCGTTGTTGCCGCCGAGCTCCAGGTGGGCGCGTTTGAGGAGCCGCCCGCACACCTCGCCGATCTTGCGTCCGGCGGCGGTGGAGCCGGTGAACGACACCACCCGCACCTCCGGTGCCGCGACCACCGCCTCACCGGTCTCCCGCCCGCCGGGCAGCACGTGCAGCAGCCCCTCGGGCAGCCCCGCCTCCTGGAAGATCCGCGCGAGCGCCACCCCGCCGCTCACCGCCGTGCGGGGGTCGGGCTTCAGCAGCACCGCGTTGCCGAGCGCCAGCGCCGGCGCCACCGACCGCATCGACAGGATCAGCGGGAAGTTGAACGGCGCGATCACCGTGACGACCCCGGCGGGACGGCGCCGCGCCAGGCTCCACCGCGGCTGCGCCGACGGCAGCACCAGCCCCTGCGGATGCGACGCCAGTGCCGCCGCCTCGTAGCACAGGCTCTCCGCGAAGTGGGTCTCCAGGTCCCCCTTCGGGGGGATCGCGCCGGTCTCCCGCACGATCCAGCCGCCGATCTCGGCGGCGTGCTCGGCGAACAGCCGCCCCGCCTCCCGCAGCACCGCGGCGCGCTCCTCGTAGGTGCGGGCGGCCCAGTCCGGCTGCGCCGCCGCCGCGGACCGCGCGGCCCGCGCCACGTCGTTGGCGGACGCCTGGCCGAGCGTGCCGAGCGTCCCGCCGGTCGCGGGCTCGGTGACGTCGTAGACGCCGCCGTCCCCGGCCGTCCAGCCGCCGTCGAAGATCTTTCCGGTCCAGATGCCGGGGTCGAGCAACGTCATCGTTCCTCCTCGGAAGGGTCCGCGCTACCGGGGGCCCGCGCAGAGGGCGCACGTCCCCGACTCCACCCTCACCATGGCGGGCCCGTCAAGGAACATCATCATTCCGCTCAGCGGAAACACGGCGACGGGGAAAACCCGTTGCGGGCGGCGGCCGCGGCGGGCATTCTGGATCACGCAGGCGCCCCGGAACGGCCGGGCGCGGCACCGGTGGCCCGGACACGGAGGGAGGGGACGCAGATGAGCTGTCATTGTGGCGATCGCCCCCGAACCCGGTCCCGCGCCACCCGGCGCGCGGCCCGCTGACGCATCCGCCGCCCCTGCGGCGGCCCCGCCCGGGGTTGCGTCTCCCCGCATCTCTTCACGACCTCGTAGCTCAGCGGTCAGAGCACCGGCCCGTCACGCCGGACGCCGTGGGTTCGAATCCCATCGGGGTCGCGCGGCCCGCACCCGCGGGCCCCTGGCGCCGTGGCCGAGCGGTTAGGCGGCGGTCTGCAAAACCGTCCCAGGTGGGTTCGACTCCCGCCGGCGTCTCCCGTCCCGTCCCCGCGTCACCCTGGGGACGGGACGCCCCCTCCCCGTAGCTCAGCGGACAGAGCGCCGGCCTCCGAAGCCGGGAGCCGCAGGTTCGATCCCTGCCGGGGAGACGTCCGGGCCCGTCCCCTGCCGCAGGAGCCTTCAGCCGATGGCCAAGCTCAAGCGCCGCGACTTCCCACCCGCCTGACCGACCCGCCCGCGGTGGCCGGTGGCGACCGTCGCACGGTCTTATCAGGCCGGATGCCGTCCTGAACCTCCGGCATGCTGGGCGGCATGGCCGATCCCGCGACCCCGGTTGCTGAACCTGCTGTCCCTGCTGCAGACGCCCCGCGAATGGCCCGGCGCCGAACTCGCGGACCGGCTGGAGGTCAGCGCCCGCACCGTCCGCCGCGACATCGACCGGCTCCGCGAGCTCGGCTACCCCGTCGACGGCATCGGCGAGGCCTCCGCCCGTGCCCTGGCCAAGCTCGAACAGGTCCTGCCGTCCCGGCTGCGCCGCCGCGTTCCTCCAGGACAAGCTGTACTCCCTGGCCGCCGCCTACCGCGCCGGGGTCACCCTCCACCTGCCCGCCGCCCGAGCCGCCGCGCCCTGAACCTTCCGGCGGTCAGCCGCCCAGCGGGCGCCGCCGCGCCAGGATCCGTCGGTGGCTGATCCGCCAGCCCTCCGCGAGCCGTACCACCGTGTCCTCGTAGACCAGGCTCGCGGCCGTGCCGTCGGCGCCGATCCCGATCGCCTTGGACCGCGCCCGCACCTCATCGGCCGAGACCGGCGCCAGCACGATGTTGGTCACGTGATGCCCGACCGGGTTCCGCTCGCCCAGCTCCCGGCCCGCCCGCGCGCACGCCGCCACACCGTGCAGCGGCGGACTCCCCAGATCGCTGACGTCGTAGACGACGTCCTCGGTGAACACCTCGCCCAGCCGGTCCAGCTCACCGTCGTCGCACAGATGCCCGTGCAGCGCGATCAGCTCCCCGATGGCCGCCCTGTCCTCGTGCGTGATCACGCCCCACCGTCCCTTCCCGAACGAAACGGGGGGTTCCCCGTTTTCCGTCCGGTCACCGTAATCGGGGAGTTCCCCACTTGGCAACCTCGACCTGGCGCCCGCCACGCCCGGTGCGGCGATGGCCTGAAGTGGACGGTTGGCGGCGGACGTCCCTTCCGGGGGCGGGCGCCGGGCACACTGGCGCGCGTGCGGGAACCCACCACCCTGCGGAGCGGACGCGCGCTGGCCCTCCTGGCCGTCTCCGCGGCCTTCTGGGCCTACGTCTTCGTCTTCTGCGTCGTCCTCACCGTGACCGGGCGCCTGCCCAGCTACTCCGTCGGCCGCGTGGCCGGCATGGTGGCGATGACGGCGCTGGTCCTCTTCCTGGCCGTGGTCTCGGCGGCGTCCCTGCGCAGCCGGGTCGTGATCAGGGACGGCGGCATCGACATCGTCGGCGCCTTCCGCCGCCGCCGCCTTCCCTGGGACGAGGTCACGGGCTTGGCGCTGTGCCGCAAGTCGCTGTTCTGGGACGTGGAGATCCGCACCCGCGAGGCCAGGCACGCGGTGCTCACCACCCCGGTCAGCCTCATCCACGGCACCCACGACGAGCGCCATTTCCTCGCCCGCCGCACGCCCCCCGCCGTGTCCGCGCACGCTACGAGCGGCTGCAGGCCGCCTGGGACCGCCACCGCGCCGCTGACGCCTAGACACCGGCCGGTGCGGGGGAGAGGTCAGGAGGCGGGCCAGTCCCAGCGGGGGACCTCGCGCAGCGGGTGCAGCTCGTCGTCGGTCTCGGCGTGGGAGTTCTGCCGGGCGACCTGGGTGCCGAACTCCACGTGCTCGCGCAACGCCTGCCGGAAGGGCGCGTCGGCGGGCAGCCCGGCGGCGTCGGCCGCGGCCATGTACAGCTCGACGAACCGCAGGCGCTGCTCCTCGGTGATCTTCAGGTGCCGGTGGACGTCGATGAGGTGCGCGAACCCGCCCATCTCCCGGGAAAAGGTGTCGGGGCCGCCGAAGGTCTCGGCGGTGAAGGCGGTCAGGTGGCCGACATGGCCCGGGCTACCCTCGCCGAACAGCGGCTGGAGCAGCGGATCGGCCAGGACGCTGCCGTAGAAGATCTCGATGTGCCTGCGCAGGCCCTCGTATCCGCCGGCATGCTCGAACAGCGTTTCCATGATTACACCGTTACATGTCGATGATGGTGTGGTTCGTTTATCGCAGCGCAGTAGGGCGGCTGTCGAGGACCGCTTGTGGTCAGCGGCGTCGGTGCTCCGTCGCGTCCGGGGTGAAGGCGCGGACGGCGCGGTCCGCGCGGCGGGCGATCCCGGCCAGGTGCTCGGCGAGCTCGGGCGGGTCGAGCAGGGTGTAGTCGACCGGCAGCAGCGTGACGCGGTAGGCCAGGAACCGCATCGAGTCCGAGCGGGTGTGCAGCACGCAGGTGCGGTCGCCGGCCGGTTCCAGGACGCCCTGCCAGGCGGTGACGCGCTCTGCGGCCTCCTGGATCGGGACGTGCAGCAGCACCCGCGCCCGGATCGTCCCGGACCCGCCGGCCAAGGCGTCCATCGCCCAGGACGCGGCGTCGGCGCCGCCGGGCAGCTCGCGCCGCGGGCCGCGCACGCCCGTGCGGTGCGGGGCGGTGACCCGGTCGGCGCGGAAGGTGCGCCAGGCGGCGCGGTCCTCGTCGTGGGCGACCAGATACCAGCGGCGGCCGGCGGTGACCAGACGGTGCGGCTGCGCCAGCCGCCGGGTCGCGCGGCCGCCGGCGTCGGTGTAGGTGAAGCGGACCTTCTCGCCGGTGACGCAAGCCCCGGCCAGCAGCGCCAGGACGGCGGGGTCGGCCGCGGGCGGCGCGCCGTCCTGCGGCGGCAGCGGCACCGCCGCCTCGGTGAGGGCGGCCACCCGGTGCCGCAGCCGGTGGGGCAGGACCTGCTCCAGCCTGGCCAGCGCGCGCAGCGAGGAGTCCTCGATGCCGGCGACCGCGCCCGCGGCGGCGGTGCGCAGGCCGATCGCGATGGCGGTGGCCTCCTCGTCGTCCAGCAGCAGCGGCGGCATCGCGGTCCCGGCGGTCAGGCGGTAGCCGCCGGTGCTGCCGTGCGTGGCGTGGACGGGGTAGCCGAGGTCGCGCAGCCGCTCGACGTCGCGGCGGACGGTGCGGGCGGTGACGCCCAGCCGCTCGGCGAGCTCGCTGCCCGGCCACTCGCGGGGCGTCTGCAGCAGGGACAGCAGCCGCAGCAGCCGCCCGGACGGATCACGCATGGTCCCCATCCTGCCGCGCCACTAGGACGTTCACTGACCTAATGGGGTCCTAGCGTGGGTGGGACCGGGCCGGAACCGTCCGGCCAGGTCAGGGAACGGAGACCCACCATGCTGCGAGGATTCGCCACCATCAGCCACTGGGCGGACGACCTGGAGGCGGCCAAGGACTGGTACACCGAGCTCCTCGGCATCCCGCCCTACTTCTCGGCCCAGGGCCCGGGCGGCGGCACCGCCTACTACGAGTTCCGCGTCGGGGACTACGAGCACGAGCTCGGGCTGATCGACGCACGGTACCGGCCCGGCGGCGCCGCCACCGCCGGCCCGGCCGGCGCGATCATCTACTGGCACGTCGACGACCTGGAGGCGGCGGTGGCGCGGCTGCTGTCGCTCGGCGCCCGCGAACACGAGGGGATCACCGAGCGGGGCGACGGGTTCACGACCGCGTCGGTGGTCGACCCGTTCGGCAACATCCTCGGCGTGATGTCCAACCCGCACTACCTGGAGATCCTCGTCAAGGCCGCGCCCCGCTGACCCGCCGGCAGGCGGCCCCCGGCGGCCCCCGGCGGCCGGCGGATGTGACGTGCGTCTCTCCCCGACCCGAAGGTGTCACATCAGGGGATCCAGCGGCCTCATTAATCATATGGAGACCTTCGCGGTCCAGCCGCGCGACACCACGTGCCACACCCTGATGCACGCCGCCCACGACGCGTTCCGCCGCGACCTCGACCGGCTCGCGGCGGCCGCGGCGGCGGGCAAGGGGCGGGCCCCGTACGTGCGCGCCGGCTGGGACAACCTCAAGGAGCAGATCCGGCTGCACCACGGCCTGGAGGACGGGTGGCTGTGGTCCCGGGTGCGGCGCGCGGTGGCGGGACGCCGCGCCGAGCAGGCGGTGCTGGCGGAGATGCGCGCCGAGCACGCCCGGCTCGGCCCGCTGATCGACGCGGTCGACGCGGCGATGGCCGGCACCGGCGACCTGACCGCCGCGGTCGAGGATCTGCGCCGGGAACTGGGCGCCCACCTGCGGCACGAGGAGATGAACGCCCTGCCGCTGGCCGAGACGGTGCTGGCCGAGGAGGAGTGGAAGGCGGCGGCCGCGACCGGCCGCGACTGCGAGTCCGGCACGCCGCTGTTCGTCCCGTGGGTCGTGGACGGCATCGGGCCGGTGGAGCGCAGCCGCGTCCTCACCGCGCTGCCCCGCTCCCTGCGCAACCTCAACCGGGTCAGGTGGGAGCCCCGCTACCGCAAACGCCGCCTCTGGAGCATCTGACCCCAGGACACCGGGGCGGTCACGGGGTCCCGGTAGCCTTCCAACGGATTTCGCTGACCTGCGCTAACGCGGAGTCTCAGCGCCTGTCGTCCCCGTTGTTTTGGTGCGGTCGAGAACGCGGTAGACGGTTGCACGGCCGATGGAGAAGACCTCCATGAGTTCGGCGATGGTGTAGTCGCCGGTGGCGTGCATTCGCGCCAGTTCGGCTTGCTGACGGGCGGTGAGCTTGGGCTGGCGGCCTTTGAGCTTGCCGCGGGAGCGGGCGATGGCCATGCCTTCGCGGGTGCGCATCTTCAGCAGATCGGCTTCGAACTCGGCGAACACGGCCAGCATGGAGTCCATGTCCCGGATCCACACCGTGCCGGCCGCGTAGGTGGCCAGCCATTCTCCTGACGATGGCAGGACGCAGTCGTATATCCAGTTCGACCCGTCGGCACCGTGATCGAAGGTCGGCCCAGGCCGCCACGTACGAGCGTTCCAGAGCCGAACCGCATTTCGCCTATCAGAGCTGAATCCGCTGCTGATCGACACCAGCCAATGGCCGTCCGGCGACCAGGCGCACCAGCGGGCGTCGCCTTCTCGACCATCGAGGACCCGGGCCAGGCCAGGGGCCGGCTGATCCGACATCGGCCATCTGCTTCTCAAACCGGGGCCGGGCGACATCGCGCGAAAGGCCTCCACCATCGACGCCAGCTCCGGTACGCCGGTCAACCGAAGTATCAAAGCATCGCGCAACTCCCTTTCGGACTCGGCGCGGGACAGCAGGTGCGCCGCCCGAGCCAGAGCACGGCGCAACGCATCGGCCACCGGACCGCCAGCGCGCGCCAGGTCTTCCTCAACGGCCGGCAGGCCGTTCCGCCAGAGCTTTGCCGCCACCTCGGCGAGCGCCGACGGATCGGAGATCAACATGAGGTCCTTACTCTTTGGTCCGACAACGTCCGAAGCCGGCTGACCGCATCGGTCACCACTGCAGGCTCAGATCGGGCGCTGCTGGGCGTAGCGGCCGCCACCCGCCGGTGTCGAGCTTGGCGAGTTCGCCTTCGACGTCCACGGTGATGACGCCGAAGAAGTTGACGTTCTCGCTGTGGGCCGGGGAGATGGGCCAACAGCTCGTCGGGCACCTCACGACCACGGGCGCGCAGATCTTTTACGGCCAGCTGGTAGTACTCGGTCGTCCACGTGATGACCGCATCGGTCAGTAACGTCAGGCACCACGCCTGCTCAGTCTGGTCGGCCAAATGCGGCGCGGCGATGGTGCCCTGCTGAGCGTAGTGCAGGTCACGGCGCAGCGCGTGCAGGCTTTCGCCCTTGTTCAACTGCCGCCCGATCCGCCGACGATAGGAGGGATCAGACAGGTACTTCGCGGCGTGGATCGTACGGCGCAAAGTACCCCACTCCTTCAGCGCCGCCGCCAGGGTGTTCTGCCGCGAGGCGGCCGACCACTTGCCGACCACCAGCGACGCGGTCGCCTGCCCGTACTTGAGCGATCCGGCCATGCGCAGCAGGTCGGGCCAGCAGTCGGCGACCAGCGCTTCGTTCCAGCGGGCGCCCAGTAGCGGGCCGGCGTGCGGGTACTTCTTGGCGATCTCTGTCGGGGTGTCGTCTCGTACCAGGGTGATCTTCCCCAGGTCCCGGATCCGCGGCGACAGCAGCTTCCCCACCAGGTCGAACAGGGCGAAGTTGATCAGCGTGACCCCGTGGGTATCGGTCGCGTGCTCGACGATGGGAAGGTCGGTGGCGTTTCCCAGCAGCTCATCGAGCACGAATTGGGTTTCGCGCTGGGTCAGGATGAGGATCTTGGTGCCGTAGGTGGAGTGCTGGTCGGACACGTGGGTGTAGGTGGACAGCACCTGCCCGTCGGAGCAGGACATGGTGCCACCGCCGAACGCTCCTGAACAGCAAGCCCCAGGCGGT
The DNA here is from genome assembly GCF_039871695.1 of Actinomadura sp. B10D3. Classification (NCBI taxonomy): domain Bacteria; kingdom Bacillati; phylum Actinomycetota; class Actinomycetes; order Streptosporangiales; family Thermomonosporaceae; genus Actinomadura; species Actinomadura sp. B10D3. The sequence continues at coordinate 146,686 of NZ_JBDPLY010000005.1, read as the reverse complement.
CCGCCGGGCTCCGCCCGCGGCCCGGGTCGACGAACGCGACATCAGCCGGTGTCAGCGTGAAGAACCGGATCAGATCATCGCGGCCGACACCGACGACCACCTCCACGACGTACCAGGCAAGCGGTACGAACCGTAGCGGCGGTGATCAGAACGCCCGACGCTGCCCCCGCATCACTGCAGGTCAGCGATATCCGTTGGGTTTTTCGGTCAGGACTACCGGGATTCCGTCACCAGGGGACGGCGCGGACGGTGACGTGGTCGGCGGCCGGGTCGTAGTACGACAGCATCAGCGCACCGCGCGTGCTGAGCGCGGGATGCCCGATGAGCGCGCGGCACTGGTCCAGCCCCGACCCGCCCGAGCACGGCACGATCCCGTCCCCGGCCGCCCGCCACGGGCCCTCGGGCGCGGGCGCGCGCCACAGCCGGAAACGGCCGTCCAGGCCGCGCTGCTCGACCATGACCAGCCCCCGGCCCAGCGCGGTGTAGTCGGCGACATGGACGGCATAGGGGGCGGCGCCGGCGACGACCGTGGCGGCCTGGAACGCGTCGCGGGTCCAGCCGCCGCCCGTCCGGTACTCGTAGGCGGCCGGGTCGCGCCACGCGCCGGGATCGGCCCTGACCCGCGCCAGCGTGACACGTCCGCCCGAGCACGCGCCCGGACCGTGCGCGTCGCACACCGAGGCGAACAGGTACAGGTACCCGCCGCTGAAGACCGGCGACCCGAGGTTCTGCTGGAACGGCAGCCCGGCCGGGAGCGAGAACACCCTCGCACGCCCGGCGAGGGCGTTCTCACCGGGCCGGTACTCCACCAGCCCGAACCCCTGGGTGCTGATGGTCGTGCCGTGGACGCACACGTCGGTGTAGGCGACCAGCAGCGCGGCGGTGCCGGGAGGGCGGGCGGCACCGGAGACCCACGAGGCGCTGTAGGCACTGCCGGGAACGCGGCAGGGGGCACCGCCGGGCAGGACCAGCCCCGGCGGAGTGCCGAGGAACCCCTGCGGCGCCGCCCCGCGAGCGGGCGGCGGGGGCGCGATCCCGGCACCGGCCGGGGTGGGCAGCTCGGTCAGGCCGGCGGGGACACGGCCCGGGACGGCGGGCCCGGTCGCGGCGGTCGCCCCGAGCCACAGCCCCCGCCGGGCCCCCGTCCAGACCGTGTCGCAGAACAGCCACACGCTGCGCCCGGGACGTCCGGGAAGCGGGGCGCTGTAACCGCAGTCGCGGTCGATGGCGTTCCCGGCCGCCGCGGTCTCGTAGCGCGACAGCACCCGCGCCGGCGGCGCCCCCGCGGGCGGCGGCGCGGTCCGCGACGTGCCCGCCGCCACCGCGACGGCGACCGCGAGGACCGCCGCCGGCACCGCGCCGATGACCACCGCGCGAGGACGGGGAAGACGGCGGACCACGATGCCTCCCTCCCCGACCGCCCCGCCGGGCGCACACGCGGCGGGCGGGTACACAGGGTCGCGCGCCACCCCGTCCCATAACAACACCGCCCTGAAAACGACACCGCCGGCCGGGACGGCCGCTCCTCACAAGCGGGCGGTGAGCACGGCAAGGACCGCGACGCCCGCGGTGAGCCAGGCGGCGTAGTCGCCGATGTCGCCCGAATGCAGGTCGTGCAGCCGCCGCGACACCCCGCCGGCGGCACGGCCGGCGGCGCGCCTGGCGGAAGCCCCCGCACCGGAGGGGACCAGCGCCCGGATCCGCGCCGGGACGGGACGGCGGGCACCGGCGGCGGCGATCGCCGCCGCGAGCAGCAGCGTGACCGCCGAACCGGCCAGACCCGCCCAGGTCCAGGGGTCGGCCGGCAGCGGGTGCGGATGGGTGAGGCGGCCCTCCAGCACGAGCCCGGCGTAGGCGTCCCGGTCGGCGAACACCTCGGCGGCGCGGGCGACGGGCCCGCCCGGCAGCAGCCCCGCCGCCAGCCCGCCGGCCAGCAGCACCACGCCCGGGACGACCATCGTCCAGGGAAGCGACCCGAGAGCGACGCGGGTCTCGCGGTCCTCGTGCCCGCCGCCCGGTTCGTGGCCGCTCGTTTCGCCCGGGTCCGGGTGCGGCGGTTCGCCCCGCCACACCACCAGCCAGACCCGCAGCACCGCACCGGCGGTGAGCGCCGACACCGCCACCGACAGCGGCGCGTACCACCACCAGCCCAGCGCGAGCACGGCGTGCTCGGTCACCGCGTGCCCGGCGAACAGGCCCGACGGCGGCAGCCCGGCCAGGCACAGCGCACCCACCAGGAACGTCACGCCCGTGACGGGCATACCGCGGCCGCGCCCGCGGAGCTCCCGGTCGTCGACGGTCTCATGCCGGTTCAGCAGCGCCCCCGCGCCCAGGAACAGCGCGCCCTTCACCCCCGCATGCCCGGCCAGGTAGTACGCGGTCCCCGACAGCGCGTCATGGGTGCCGGCCGACACCCCGACCAGAAGCAGCCCCACATGGCTGATGGTGGAGTAGGCCAGCAGCCGCTTGACGTGGTGCTGCAGCAGGCACATGACGGCGCCGAGCAGCGCCGCCGCGGCACCGAGCACCGCGACGCCGCGCAGCGGGACCAGCCCGGCGAACACCGCCCAGTAGGTCCGCGCGACCCCGTACACCCCGAGCTCGACCATGACGCCGGAGAACAGCACGCACACCGGGGTCGGCGCCACCGCGTGGGCGTCGGCGAGCCAGAAATGGAACGGGACCGCCGCCGCCTTCACCAGGTAGCCGGTGCAGATCAGTACGAACGCCGCGGTGACCAGCGCACCGGCGCGGGTACCGGTGTCGCCGCCGGTACCGGCCAGGGCGCGGCCGGCGGCGGCCAGGCCCAGCTGCCCCGTCCGGCCGTAGACCAGCGCGATCCCGGCCAGGGTCAGGTACGCGCCGAGGGACTGGACGATGCCGAAGTTCAGCGCGCCGTGGACGGTCGAGGGCTCCTCGGACCGGTAGCCGGTCAACGCGAACGCCACCACGCTCATCAGCTCGAAGAACACGAACGCGTCGAACAGGTCCCCGGTGTAGACGAACGCGCACATCGCCGCCAGGAACAGCAGCACCAGCACATGGAAGATCGCCTGGACCTCGGTGAAGTACCGCCAGGAGAACACCAGCGCCGCCAGGGTCAGCGCGGCGGTGACGCAGGCGAGCCCGGCGGCCGGCGGGTCGGCGGCCAGCGGGATGCCGACGCCGGTTCCCGGCCCCCACCCGCCCAGCCAGGTGACCTGTGGAGCGCGCCCGGACCGGGCGAGGGTGAGCGCGGTCAGCGCCGCGACGGCGGCGGTGGCGGCCAGCGCGATGATGTCGACGGCCGGCCGCGGCAGCCACCGCCCGGCCGCGGCGAGCAGCGCCGCCACCAGGACGGGCACCGCGACGGTGACCTGCAGGATCACGATTCCAGGGAGCGCAGCGCGCCGGGGTCCAGGGTGCCGCGGCGCTTGGCGACCTGCACGGCCAGGGCGAGCAGCAGCGCGGTGACGGTGGCGCCGACGACGATGTCGGTGAGGGCCATGGCCTGCACGACCGGGTCGGTGACGGGCCCGCCCGCCGGGGGCGGCGGCCGGTCGGAGAACACCGGCGCGGTCGCGCCCGACCGGTACCCGACGGCCAGCAGCAGCACGTAGGTGCCGGACTGGGTGACCGACAGGCACACCACGGCGTGGATCAGGTCGCGGCTGGTGACGATGCCGTAGACGCCGGCGAGCATGATCCAGCCGGCGGTCAGGTAGGGGATGAGGCTCACCGCGCCTCCCCACCGCCACCGGCCCCGGGCCCGGCCCCGGGCCCGGGCCCGGGCTTGGGCCTGTGCTGCTCGCGGACGAGGAGGGCCTGGTCGAAGAACTTGCCGAGCAGCAGCACCAGCGCGCACCCGACCTCCACGCCCACGGCGGTGTTCAGGGCCGGGACCCGGCCGGTCGCCGCGGCACCGGCGGCGGCCAGCGCCACCACCACGAACGCCGCGGCGGCCGCGGCCTCGGCGGCCTCGAACACCGGCAGGGGCCGCAGCCGCCGCAGCGCCGGATAGTCGCCCGCCAGGTACAGCAGGTGGATGGCGGTGCCCAGGACGACGCCGCCCTGGAACCCGCCGCCGGGGGACTGGTGCCCGTGCGCGACGACGTACACGCCGGTGAGCAGGGTGAGCGGCAGCAGCAGGTACCCCACGATGCGCAGCGCGTCCGACACCTCGGCGGGCCCGCGCCGCGGCGCGGCCCCCTCGTCCTCCTCCTCGCGGCGCACCGCGCGCAGCAGCACCACCGCGGCGACCGCGGCGGCCAGCAGGACGACCTCCTCGCCGAGGGTGTCGAACGCCCGCTGGTCGAAGGTGACCGAGGCGACGGCGTTGGGGGTGCCCTGCCGCACCGCCTGCGCGACGGCCCGGTCGGCGTAGGGGTGCAGGGAGCCGCCGAATTCGGGGAGTCCGAGCGTCCCGGCGGTGAACAGCGCCGCGGTGCCGGCCGCGCCGAACCCGAACACCGTCAGGCGGGTGCGGGGCCTCACCGGTCCGCCTCCTGCCCACCTGAGCCGTCGTCGCGGCCGGCGGCGCCGGTGCCGCGGTGGCGGCGGGCGGCGTACAGGGCCAGGACGACGATGAGCGGCACCAGCACGGTCCCGACGGCGATCTGGGACATCGCGACGTCGGGTGCCTGCAGGATCAGGAACAGCAGGCCCAGCACCATCCCGTACCCCGACAGCACGATCGCCTGCCGGACGGTGTCACGGGTGAGGACCACCGCGGTGGCCATGAACGCCGCCAGAGCGAGCGCGGCGGGGACCAGGGCGCCCATGCGGGATCACTCCGCTCCGCCGGCGGTGCGCCGGACGGCCTGCGCCGCGGTGACCACGGTGGCCGGGCCGGTCGCGGCCAGCAGCACCGCGATCACGGCGAGCTTGGCCACGTCGTGCCACGACGACCAGGGCCGCAGCGCCAGCCCGGCGACCAGCAGCGGCGCGGCCAGCACCGTGACGGGAGCGACGGTGTGCAGGCGGGCGGCGGCGCCGCGGGTGAACGCCAGCCGCAGCCCGGCCGCGACGGCGACGCCGGTCCCGGCCCACACCAGCACGCCGGCGAGCAGCGCACGCGTCATCGGCGTCCCTCCCTTCACAGAGTCCGGCTCAGGAACCGGGCGAACACCAGCGACCCGGCGAACGACAGCAGCGCCATCACCAGCGCGACGTCCAGGTAGGCGGGACGGCCGTAGGCGGCGGCCAGCAGCACCAGCACGAGCGTCACCACCGGCCCCGCGGCGATCAGCCCCGCCAGGCGCCCGGCCGGACCACCCCGCAGGGTCGCCGCCAGCGCCGGCAGCAGCGCACCGGCCATGAGGACGAGTGCCGGAACGGCGGTACCGGCCGCGGCGGCCGTCACGACCGCTCCCCGCCGTGCTCGCTCTGCTCGGTGCGCTCGCCGATCAGCCCGGCGTCGTGCAGGCGACGCTCGAAACGGGACGGCCCGCCGGCGAGGCGGTGCACGCGCAGCATCCCGCGCACCGGGTCGACACCTCCGACGTAGGTACCGGGAGAGGTCGACACCAGCAGGGTCGCGACACCGCGTCCGGCGGACCCGGGCGCGGCGGTCAGGGTCACCCACCGCCCGCCGGACGCGCCGCGCACCGCGATGCGGGCGGTGTCGGCGACGATCTGGGCGGGCAGCCGCACGATCGGCCGCACGAGCCGAGCGGGCACGACGGTCCCCCGTCCCGCTGCGCCGTCCCCCTCGGAGGGGCCGGTGGCGAGCAGGACGCGGCGCGCGGCGACCGCGGCGGCGGCACCGGCCCCCGCCGCCACCGCCCCCACGATGATCTCCGTCATCGACACCGTGGACACCAGCGCCAGGTAGCACCCCAGCAGCACCGCCCACCAGGCCACCGGCTCGGCGGGGGAGAGGGGCCGGGCGGGTTCGGGGTCGGGTGCGCGGGCCGGCATGACCCTCGCAATACCCGGACGGACGGTTTCAACCGCCACCGCCCCCGCCCGCCGGGCGGCGGGATGTTTGCGGAGTTTTGGCGGGGTAGGCCGCGATACGGGCCGGTACGGACCCCGAGTGTGGCCGACGAGCAGGGAGGACCGGACGCGGATGACCAGGTTCGGGTACTTCCCGTCCGCCGAGGAGCACGGGCCGCGGGAGCCGCTTCACCCTCGGCGTCGGCACCGGCGTGCCCGACGCCGCGCTGGTGGCCGAGTACCGGCACCCCCGAACACACGTGCACGGACGCACACCCCTCGACGGAAGGAAAAGATGATGGACACCCCCTCGGCGCCGGGCAACGGGTCCGGCAAGGTCGGCAAGCACGCGAACAAGGCGGCCGGGACCGCGCAGAAGGCCGCCGGAGGCACCGCCAAGGGCGCGGCCGGCGGCGCGAAGGACGCGGCGCGCGGCGCCGGCGCCGGAGCCAAGGGCACCGCCGCCACCGCCGCGCAGGGCGTGTCCCAGGGCGTGTCCCAGGGCGTTTCCAAGGCCGGCGGCCAGGTCACGGCGCTGCCCGGGAAGGTGGCGGGGCTGGCCAAGCTCCTCACCCTCGGCCGGCTGCTGCGGGCCGTCCCGCTGGTCGGCGCGGCCGCCGCCGGCGTCGTGGTCGGCCGCATCACCGCCCGCAAGCGCTGACCCCGGTCACGGCCGCCCGATGCCTCAGGCGGCCGTGGAAGGAGCCGGAGTCACACCACCATCCCGCGACCCCCCGGAGAACGCCTGTTCTCCGGGGGGTCGCGGCGTGCTGAACCACCTCCCGCCGCTTTGACTCAGGGGTGACCGGAAACGGGCAGCCCGTTTAGGAAGGTCAGCACGGGTACACCGGGGGTCGTGCAAAAGCAAGACCCCCTAGACGAGGAGATGACATGACTGGGCCGATCGCCCAGCAGACGTCGGGCAGCACCACCGTGCAGCGCGGCGGCTCGGGAAGCAGCCTCGCCGACGTGGTCGACCTGATCCTGGAAAAGGGACTGGTCATCGACCTGTACGCGCGGGTGTCGCTGGTCGGGATCGAGATCCTCACGGTGGACGTGCGGATCGTGGTCGCCAGCGTCGACACCTACCTGCGGTTCGCCGAGGCCGTGAACCGCCTCGACATCGCCCACGACGGCACGTCCCAGGGCCTGCCGCAGTTCCTGGGCGAGGCGCAGGAGTCGGGCGCCAAGAAGAAGACCCGCGGCGCCCTGGAAGGCGCCCAGGAGCGGCTGAAGGAGACCTTCGGCGGCTCCGACGACGACTCCGACGAGGACAAGCAGCCCGCACGGCGCCGCTCTTCCCGCAAGAAGGAGGACGAGGACGAATGACCACGCCGCAGACCCCCGGCGGCTCCGGGGATCGGGTCCCGCAGTACGTGTACGGGGTGGTCCGCTCGGGTGCGCCGCTGCCGCAGGACGTCGCCGGACTGGACGACCGGCCGGTGTCGCTGGTCGAGGACGGCGGCGTGTGCGCCGCGGTCGTCAGCGACCTGCCGCAGGGCCGCGCGCTCGGCGAGCGCGCCGACCTGGTGGCGCACCAGCGGGTGCTGAACGCCCTGGTGGACGCCGGGACCGTGGTGCTGCCGTTCCGGTTCGGGGCCGCGCTCGCCGACCGCGACGCCGTCGAGAAGGAACTGCTGGCCGGCAACTCCGACCGCCTCGGGCAGGTCCTGGACCAGCTGGAGGGCCGCGTCGAGCTGCGCGTCAAGGCCACCTACGTCCAGGACGCCGTGCTCCGCGAGATCATGACGGCCGAGCCGGAGATCGCCGAGCTGTCGCGCCGCGTGCGGGAGGTGCCCGCCGACGCCGCCGACGCCGTCTACTACGACCGGGTCCGGCTCGGCGAGCTGATCGCCCAGGCGATGGACCGGCGCCGCGAGGTCGACGGGCAGGTCCTGCTGGACGGGGCCGCGCCCGCCGCCGAGGCGTTCGTGCGCAAGTCCCCGGCCCGCGAGGAGGACGTCCTGGACGCCTCGTTCCTGGTCCGCGCCGACCGCCGCGCCAGGTTCGAGGAGGCCGTCGAGGGGCTCGGGCAGAGCCACGGCGACCGCATCAAGATCCGGCTGATCGGGCCCCTGCCGCCCTACGACTTCGTCCCGGAGGCGTGAGCGCGATGGGACTGTTCACCGGGCTGGTCACGCTGCCGCTGGCGCCCGTGCGGGGCGTGATGTGGCTGGCCGAGACCCTCACCGAGCAGGCCGAGGCGCAGCTGTACGACCCGGGCCGGATCGCCGCTGAGATGCAGCAGATCGCCGACGAGGTCGCCGACGGCGAGATCACCGAGGAGGAGGCCGCGGTCCGCGAGGAGGACCTGATCCGCCGGCTGAACGAGGGCCGCGCCCGCGGCTACCAGCCGGGCGGCTGACGGGAGGCCACCGATGTTGTCCGCGTCCAAGGCCGCCGAGCGCGCGGTCGAGCACGTCACCGCGATGACCGGCCGCAGCGCCGAGAGCGTGGTCGGGGTGGAACGCGCCGGCGAGGACGGCTGGCGGATCACGGTCGAGGTCGTGGAGACCCGCCGCATCCCCGACTCCGCCGACATCCTCGCGGTCTACGACACCGAGGTGGACGCGGACGGGGAGCTGGTCGCCTACCGGCGCGCCCGCCGCTATCCCCGCGGACGAGTGGAGAGGGACTGAGGGGCATTGAGTGAGATCTCCTGGACCGGCGGACGTTCCCCGGCCCGGTCGATGGCCGGGGAACGTCAGTCGGCCAACCTGGCCGACCTGCTGGAACGCATCCTCGACAAGGGAATCGTGATCGTCGGGGACATCCGCATCAACCTGCTGGACATCGAGCTGCTGACCATCAAGCTGCGGCTGCTGGTCGCCTCGGTCGACCGGGCCAAGGAGATGGGCATCGACTGGTGGGAGCACGACCCGTCCCTGTCGTCCAAGGCCCGCCGCGAGGTCGACGGCGAAGGCGGCGACGCCGGCGGGGACCGCGAACTGCGGGAGGAGAACCGGCGGCTGCGCGAGCGCCTGGCCGCGCTGGAGGCCGCCGCCGGCGACCAGCCGGGCGCCGGGACCGGGAAGGAGACCCGATCATGACCGCCGCACCGCTCGCCGGCGACACCGCCGTCTACCTGTACGGCGTGGCGCGCGGCCTGGACCCCGCCGCGCTCGGCGACACCTCCGGGGTCGCGGGCGCGCCCGTGCGCGGCGTGCACGCCGGCGGGCTGACCGCGCTGGTCAGCACCGTCCGGCTGGAGGAGTACGGCGAGGCCGCGCTGCGCGCCAACCTGGAGGACCTGGCGTGGCTGGAGGCCACCGCCCGCGCCCACCACGACGTCGTCGACCGCGCCGCGCACGCCGCCCCCACCGCGCCGGTGCGGATCGCGACGATCTACCGCGACGACGCCCGCGTCGCCGAGGTCCTCGCCGCCCAGGGCGAGCGGTTCGCCGAGGTCCTCGACCTGGTCTCGGGCCGCTCGGAATGGGGCGTGAAGGCCTACGCCGCGCCCGAACTGCTGCGCGGCGAGGAACCCGCCCAGGATTCCGGTGGGGGGGTCGTGCCGAGCGCCGAGCCCCCCACCGGCCACAACCCCCCGCCCGGCGGGCCCGCGTCCGGCGGCGCCGCGTCGGGCGGGGTCGGGACCGCGTACCTGCGGCGCCGCCAGCAGGAGCGGCACCGCCGCGCCGAGGCGGGACGCCGGGTCGCCGGGCAGGCCGACGCCGTCCACGCCGAGCTCGCCGACCACGCGGTCGCCTCGCGGCACCACCCGCCGCAGGACCCCCGCCTGTCCGGCCGGCCGGGGACGCAGATCCTCAACGTCGCCTACCTGCTGGACGACGAGCAGGTGGAGGGGTTCCTGGCGGTGACGCGCGCCGCGGCCGGACGGCTGGACGGCATCGAGGTCGAGGTGACCGGGCCGTGGCCGCCCTACTCCTTCATCGACACCTCCGGCCCCGGCGCCGCCACGCCCCCGCGGAGGGCGCGGGAGGCGGGGGAGGCGTGACGGCCGTCCTGGACCACGGCGGCGACGCGCCGCTGGAGCGGATCGCGCTGGTGGACCTGCTGGACCGCCTCCTGGCGGGCGGCGTCGTCATCGCCGGTGACCTGGTCATCTCCGTCGCCGACGTCGACCTGGTGCAGGTGTCGCTGCGCGCGCTGATCACCACCGTCCGCGACGAACTGCTCGGGGAGGACAGCCCATGAACCGACCGACACGTACCGGTCCCGGCCGGGAGCCGGTGACGGGCGAGGTGAGCGTGCACGACCCCGCCGCGGGGGACCCGCTTACCGACGACATCCTGGCGGGCCGCACCGCCTCCTACCGCGCCGCGCCGGACCGGCCCCCCTTCGACGGGGCGGCGCCGGTGCGGGCGGCGCCCGTCCGCGAGCCGCGGGAAGGGCCGCGGGAGCGGTCGTCGCGGACGATGCAGCGGCTGCGGTCCGACCCCGAGACGGTCGAGCGGGACCTGGTGAAGCTCGTCCTCACCCTGGTCGAACTGGTCCGGCAGCTGATGGAGCGGCAGGCGCTGCGCCGCGCCGAGGGCGGCGACCTGACCGAGGAGCAGGTCGAGGCGCTCGGCCTGGCGCTGATGCGGCTGGAGGAGGCGATGGGGCGACTCAAGGACCACTTCGGCCTCGACGACCACGACCTCAACCTCGACCTCGGCCCCCTCGGCCCGCTGCTGCCCGAGGACTGACCGGCGGGTTCACCGCGGTCGCCTTGAAGAAGGCGTAGTGGAACGTCCCGCCCCCGGCGGCGGTGCGGCGCAGGTCGGCGATGCCGCGGTCGAAGTCCTCGGGCGTGCTGAGCCCCGCGGCGACCGCGTCGTCGCGCACCGCCCCGACCATCGCGGTGAAGGTGTCCAGGGTGACCGCCCGCGCGAGGCCGGGCCGGGCCTCGTCGGCGTACACGGTGCGGGGGCCGGCGGTGACCCGCGCGTATCCGGCGGCGGTCAGCAGCGGCCGCAGCCGCCGCCCGACGAGGGCGTCGCCGCCGGCGGCGGCCTGCAGCGCCACCAGGTGGGACACGGCGGCGCGCGCGTGGGCGCTGTCGGGGTGGAAGAACGCCGACCCGTGGTCGCCCTCGATGACGGTGAGCGTCCCGCCGGGCCGCAGCACCCGCCGCAGCCGGGCCAGCACCGCGCCCGGGTCGGGCAGGTGCTCCAGAACGAAGCAGACGAACACGTGGTCGAACGCCCCGTCGGCGAACGGCGGGTCGTGCAGGTCCGCCCGCACCCACTCCACCCGCCCGCCGCCGCCCTCGGCCGGGAGCCCGGCCGCGGCGACCCGGGAGCGCGCCTGGTCCAGCGACGCCTGCGAGACGTCCACCGCGGTCAGCCGCACACCGGGGGAGCGGGCCAGCAGGTGCACCGTCTGCGCGCCGACGCCGCAGCCCGCCTCCAGCACCCGGCTCCCGGGCGGGTAGGCGGTGCCGTCGTGCAGCAGCGCGGCCAGCGCGTCGGCCTGGTCGGCGAGCCGCCGCGCCTCCCGCCCCGAATATCCGTGCACGTAGCCGCCCGGCCCGTCCCCGGGCCGGGCCGACCTCGTCGTGGTTTCCATGGAGTTCACGGTGGCGCCACAATGGCCTGGTGAACAGGTCCAATGGTGGGCAACACGAACGGTCCATAATCCGGGGGTCGGACTTCCTCCAGCTCGACCCGTCCGACGCCCCGCCGCGGGGCCTGTCGGACTGGCTCGCCGGGCGGCTGCGCGAGGCGATCACCGACGGCCGCCTGCCCGTCGGCTCCCGCCTGCCCGCCACCCGCGTCCTGGCGGCCGAGCTGCGCGTCTCCCGCGGGGTGGTCACCGAGGCCTACCAGCGCCTGGCCGACGAAGGGCACCTCGCCGGACGCGGCCGCGCCGGCACCGTCGTCGTCGCCGCGCCGCTCACCCCCGCCCCCGCCCCGACCGCTCCCGCCGCCCCGCCCGCGCCGCCGCCCGGCGCGCCCTTCCCCGGCGAACCGGGCGCGGACGTGTTCGACGTGCTGCGCGACCAGCCCGCCCGCATCGACCTGACGCCCGGCCTGCCGGACCTGACCGCGTTCCCGCGCGCCGCCTGGCAGCGCGCCGAACGCACGGTCCTGCGGGACCTGCCCGCCTCCGCGCTCGGATACGGCGACCCGCGCGGCGTCCCCGCGCTGCGCACCGCCATCGCCGCCTGGCTCGCCCGCACCCGCGGCATCCGCGCCGACCCCGCCGACATCGTCGTCACCTCCGGGACCGCGCAGGCCATCGCCCTCATCGCCCGCGTCCTGGTCGGCGAGGGGATCGGCACCGTCGCCGTGGAGGACCCCGGCTCGCTCGGCGTCCGCCAGCACCTGCGGCACTGGGGGACCACCACCCCGCCCGTCCCCGTCGACGCCGACGGGATCCGCGTCGACCTGCTCCGCGGCACCGGCGCGCCCGCCGTGCTGCTCACCCCCGCCCACCAGTTCCCCACCGGCGTCGTGCTCGGCGGGCGCCGCCGCCGCGAGCTGATGCGCTGGGCCGCCGGCGGCGGCCTGGTCATCGAGGACGACTACGACGCCGAGCACCGCTACGACCGGCCGCCCGCCCCGGCCCTGCGGTCCATGCTCGCCGACCGCGTCTTCCACACCGGCAGCGTGTCCAAGCTCCTGGCCCCGGCGCTGCGGACCGGCTGGATCCTGCCGCCGCCCGCCCACCTGGACGCGGTCGTCGCCGAGAAGCGCTTCGCCGACCTCGGCAACGCCGCCCTGCCCCAGCTCGTGCTGGCCGAGCTCATGGCCTCGGGGGAGATGGAGCGCGGCCTGCGGCTGCTGCGGCGCCGCCACCGCCACCGCCGCGACACCATGATCGAGGCGATCCGCGCGCACCTGCCCGGCGCCCGCGTCCACGGCGCCGCCGCCGGCCTGCACCTGACCATCACCTTCCCCGCCGGCCTCGGCACCGGGACCGGCGACGCCGACCTGGCCGCGGCGGCGCTGGACCACGGCGTCAAGACCCACCCGCTGTCCTGGCACGCGCAGCGCCCCCACCCGCCCGGGCTGGTCCTCGGCTACGCGGCCGTCCGCGGGTCCGCCCTCACCGAGGGCATCGCGATCCTCGGACGCCTCCTGCGCGAGACCACCGCACACCTGGGTCAGGCCGACAGCAGCTCGGCGTCCCACAGGTCGCGGTAGGCGCCCGGCACGGCCACCAGGTCGGCGTGCCGGCCCCGCTGCACCACCCGCCCCCGGTCCAGCACCACGACCTCGTCGGCCGCCGGCAGCGCCGCGAGCCGGTGCGTGACCAGCAGCAGCGTCCCCCCGCCCGGCGCCTCCAGCAGAGCGCGCGTCAGCGCGTCCGCCACCGGCGGCTCCAGCGCCTCGGCCGGCTCGTCCAGCACCAGCACCGGCGGGTCGGCCAGCAGCGCCCGCGCCAGCAGCAGCCGCTGCCGCTGCCCGCCCGACAGGCCCCGCCCGCCCGCGCCGACCACCGTGTCCCACCCCTGCGGCAGCTCCCGCACCACCTCGGCGAACCGCGCCCGCTCCGCCGCCTCCCGCAACCGCGCCTCGCCCGCGTCCGGGCACGCCAGCAGCAGGTTCGCCCGGACCGTCCCGGCGAACACGTGCGCGTCCTGCGCCAGCCCCCGCACCACCGCCCGCACATCCCCGGGCGCGTACGCCTCCAGCGGACGGCCGCCCAGCACGACCGCGCCCGACGCCGCCTCGACCTCACCGCACACCGCCGCCAGCAGCGTGCTCTTGCCCGCGCCGCTCGCCCCGACCACCGCGACGCGCCGGCCCCGCTCCACCCGCAGATCCACCCCGTCCAGCGCCGCCCCGCCCTCGCCCTCGCCGTCGCCGTCGCCGTAGGTGACGGTGACGCCGAGCAGCTCCACCTCCAGCGGCCCCGCCGGCACCGGCGCGGGACGCTCCGGCCCCACCACGGGGGCACCCGACGGGGGAGCGGCCAGCACCGCCGCGACCCGCCGCAGCGCAGGCGCCACCTCCCGCAGCCGCTGCGCCGCACCCGCCAGCGGCAGCACCGACTCCACCGCCACCAGCGCCGTCAGCGCCAGCACCGCCGCGCCGACCTCGTCCACCCCCGCGCGCAGCCCCAACCAGGCGACCGCCGCGACGGTGACGCCCTGCACCACGAACCCGGCACCCGCCACCAGCGCCGACACCCGCGCCGCCGCCCGCTCGGCGCGCTCCAGCCGCCGCGCCGCGTCCCCCGCCCGCGCCGCGAACCGCGCCGACGCACCCGCCATCGCCAGGTCCGCCGCGCCCTCCAGCACGTCCAGCGCACGCACCGCCAGCGCCTCGCGCCCGGCCGCCGTCCGCGCCGCCGCACGCCCCCCGGCCACCGCCGCCGCCACCGGCAGCACCACCCCCGCCACCAGCAGGCCCGCGGCCAGCACCGCCGCCGCCGGCACCCGCACCAGCGCGCACACCGCCACGCCCGCCGCCCCGCACACCACCGCCGCCACCGCCGGCAGCACGCACCGCAGCAGCAGATCCTGGACGGCCTCCACGTCCGACACCATCCGGGTCAACGCGTCACCGTCGCGCACCCGCCGCCGCACGTCCGCACGCGCCGCCGCCAGCGCGTCGAACACCCGCCCCCGCAGCTCCGCCAGCACCCGCAGCGCCGCGTCATGCCCGGCCAGCCGCTCCACGTACCGCAGCGACCCCTTCGCCAGCGCGAACCCCCGCACCGCCGCGATCGCCAGCGACAGCGCCGCCAGCTCCGGCCGCTGCGACGCCCGCGCGATCAGCCACGCCGCCGACGCGACCAGCCCCAGCCCGCACAGCTCCGCCGCCGCGCCCGCCAGTCCCGCGGCCGCCAGCCGCACCGCATGCGGACGCACCGCACCCCACACGCCGCCCGTCCCCGTCACGCCGCCTCCTCGGCCGCCCGCGGCACGACCCGGCCGCGCTCCAGCCGCACCACCCGGTCCGCCGCCCGCAGCAGCGCCGGACGGTGCGCCACCAGCACCGCCGTCCGGCCCGCCAGCAGCCGCGCCGCCGCGTCCACCAGCACCCGCTCGCTGTGCAGGTCCAGCCGCGCCGTCGGCTCGTCCAGCAGCATCACCGGCCCGCCCGCAAGGAACGCCCGCGCGATCGCCAGCCGCTGCCGCTGCCCCGCCGACAGCCCCGCGCCGCCCTCACCGAGCACCGTCGCGAACCCGTCCGGCAGGTCCTGCACGAAGCCCACCGCGGCCGCCCGCGCCGCCTCCGCGACCCGGCCCATCCCCGCGCCGGGGTCGGCGAGGCGGATGTTGTCGGCCACCGACGCCGCGAACAGGTGCGGACGCTGCGGAACCCACCCCAGCCGCGACCGCCACGCTCCGGCGTCCAGCTCCGCCAGATCCACCCCGTCGACCAGCACCCGCCCCGAATCGGGCGCCACGAGCCCCGCCAGCACCAGCAGCAGCGTCGACTTGCCCGCGCCCGACGGCCCCGTCACCGCCACCCGCTCACCCGCCGCGATCCGCAGCGACACCCCCTCCAGCACCGCCCGCCCCGCCCCCGGGTAGCGGACGGTCACCTCCTCCAGCACGATCTCCGGCGCCCCGCGCCCCGGCACCGCCCCGCCCGCCGGCGCTTCCGGCCGCACGTCCAGCGCGGCGAACGCCGCCTCCGCCGCCGCGACCCCCTCCGCGCTGGCATGGAACCGCTGCCCCAGCGCCCGCAACGGCAGGTACACCTCCGGCGTCAGCACCAGCACCAGCAGCCCCGCCCGCAACGCCATACCGCCCTCCAGCAGCCGCAACCCCACCGGGACCGCCACCACCGCCACCGACAGCGCGCACACCAGCTCCAGCACCAGCGACGACAGGAACGCCACCCGCAGCGCCCGCACGCTCGCCCGCCGGTGCTCACCCGCCAGCTCACGCACCACCGCCGACTGGTGCCCGGTCCGCCCGAACGCCCGCAACGTCCCCAGCCCCGCCAGCACGTCCCGGAAATGACCGCCCAGCCGGTGCAGCAGCCCCCACTGCCGCCCCGTCAGCTCCGCCGTCCGCAACCCCACCAGCGCGCCGAACACCGGGACCAGCGGCACCGTCACCGCCACCACCAGCGCCGACGCCCAGTCCACCGACGCCAGCCGAGCCAGCACCACCACCGGCACCACGCACGCCGCCAGCAGCTGCGGCACATACCCGGTGAAGAACGGGTCGACCGCGTCCAGGCCACGCGTCAGCAGCGTCACCCGCGCCCCCGCCACCCCCTCCTCGCCCGGACGCCCGCGCAGTAGCCCCTCACGCAGCCCCCGCTTCACCCGTGCCGCCGCCCGGCCCGCCAGCCGCGCCGCCGCCCACGCCAGCACCGCCCGCGCCGCGACCGCACCCGCCAGCCACGGCAGCGGCCCGGCGTCCACACCGGCCACCGCCCGCACCAGCAGCTCCGCCTGCACCACCAGCAGAACGCCCTGCCCCGCCGCCAGTACCCCCAGGCCCGCCACCGTCCGGCGGGGCAGCAGCCCCAGCAGCCGCCGCTCGACCTTCTTCACCCCGGCCCCGCTACAGGTAGGAGGGGGCCTGCACCCGGCCCCGGAACGTCCACCACACCAGCGCCTGCGACGCCACCAGCAACGGCAGCACCGCCGCCGTCACCACCGCCGTCATCGTCAGCCCCGCGCCCTCGGCCACCACCCGCGACCACGGCACCTGCGACCCGGCCACCACCGGCACCCACGCCATCACCAGCGCCGACAGCCCGTACCGCGCCGGGAACCGGCCCGCCCGCTCCGCCAGACCCGCCGGCAGCCGCCACCGCGCGAACCCCGCACCGTGCCAGGCGAACAGCGCCGCCAGCGGCAGCCCCAGCACGCTCCCGGCGTTCAGCCCGCCGCCGGCCACCACCGACCCCAGAACCGCCCCCCACGCCAGAGCCAGCGCCCAGCTGCCCGCCACGACCGCCCCATCGCACGAACCGCGCCACGCCGCCGCGTCCACCCGGCCCCGCAGCCACAGCCCCATGTCCCGCACGACCCAGCCGATCAGCAGCACCACGACCAGCGGATACAGCTCCTCCAGCAGCCGGTGCTCCAGCCCCGGGAACGCACCCGCGACCAGACCCACCACCGCCACCAGCCACACCTCGTTGCCCAGGAAGAACGGCGCGAACGAGGCGATCACCAGCCGCCGCTCCCGCTGGTCGCGGCCCAGCCACGGCAGCAGCATCCCCACCCCGACATCGGCACCGCCCAGCACCAGATACCCGCCGGCGAACAACGCCAGCAACACCACCGCGAGAGACTCCATCGAACAGCTCCTGTCAGAACGTCGCGCTCAACACCGGCTCGGCCGGACCCGCCGGGGGAGCGGCCCCCAGCCCCGCACCCCCCGGACCGCGCCGCGCGAACCGCGCCAGCAGCCACGCGTTCACCACGAACAGCACCGCGAACAGCACCGAGAACGCCGCGAACGACACCGTGACCGTCCCCGCACCCACCTGCGGCGACAGCGCGTCCCGCGTCTTGAGCACCCCGTAGACCATCCACGGCTGCCGCCCCACCTCGCGGAACACCCACCCCGACACCATCGCCACATACGGCAGCGGCACCGCCGCGATCATCAGCACGTGGAAGACCCGGCCCCGCACCAGCCACCGCCCGAACGGCAGCTTCACCAGCGCCACCGCCGCGATCATCAACATCAGCAGCCACATCGTCACCATCAGGCCCTCACCGACGCCCGCCGGCCCCGGAGGCATGTAGTCGTCCGGCCCGAACCGCGCCGTGAAGTCGGCCACCGCCGCCCGGGCGTCGTCCCCGCCGCCCTTCGTCGGCTGGATGTACGCGAACTGCGTCCCCCCGAAGATCACCACCGGCATCACCGACACGATCACCGTCATCAGCCCGATCCGCATCGACCGCCGGAAGAACTCCACCTCCGCCGTCCGCCGCAGCAGGTGGTAGCCGCTCACCCCGGCCATGAAGAACCCCGCCGTCAGCAGCCCCCCGAACAGCACATGGAAGAACGCCAGCACCGCCGTCGGATTCGCCAGCAGCGCCCCCGCATCGGTCAGCCGCGCCGCACCGTCCACCATCTCGAACCCCACCGGCCGCTGCAGCCACCCGTTCGCCACCAGCACGAAGTACGCCGACAGGTACGCCGTCAGCGTCACCACCCAGATCAGCGCCAGATGCACCCACCGGTTCAGCCGATCCCACCCGAAGATCCACAACCCCAGGAACGTCGACTCCACGAAGAACGCCACGATCGTCTCCAGCGCCAGCGGCGCCCCGAACACGTTCCCCGTCACCCGCGACAGACCCGACCAGTTCAACCCGAACTGGAACTCCATCACCAGACCGGTGACGATCCCCACCGCGTAGTTGACGACGTACAGCTGCCCCCAGAACCGCACCATCCGCGCATGCACCGCACTGCCCGACACCGCCGCCCGCGTCTGCGTCAACGCCACCAGCGTCGCCAGCCCCAGCGTCAACGCCACGAACAGGAAATGCGTACCGGCCGTCAACGCGAACTGCACCCGCGCCAGAACCAGCGCGTCCCCACCCATCAGCACACGCTCCAAGAATCGAACCGCAACGACCCCACGATCCTCGGAGCGCACACACCTCCGCCGAATCGGACGCGAGCGTGCAACCGCCCTGCGCCTTTGGCGCAGCAACCCCCGCCCGCCTACATCTCCCGATGTACGCGCCCCCGCCGCGCCCCCAACCCCAGGACGACCGCCGTCACCAGATACGGCACCGCCGCCGCCCCCATCAGCACCCCCGCGCCCGCCCACCGCGAACCCAGCGCATACCCGGCGAACGCCAGCACCGCCACCGTCTCCGACCCGAACCCCGCCACCGACGTCACCGTCGCCCGCGCCCCATCACCGATCCGGTCCTGCAACCGCGCGTCCGCCGCCGCCATCGCCCACCGGAACACCCCGAACGCCACCGCCACCAGCACCAGCCCACCCGGCCGACCGCCCAGCGACCCCACCGCAAGGCACACCGCACCCACCGCCAGCACCGGCGCCAGCCACCGCACACCCCGCCCCGCCAGCCAGCCGCCCACCGCGTCACCGACCGTCACCACCAGAACCAGCAGCGGAACCGACGCCGCCGCCACCCCCGTCGACCGCACCAGCAACGGCACATACTCGTCCAGCGCCGTCACACCCTCCACCACCACGACCAGCAGCAGCGCCCACCGAACCGCCGCCTCACCCCGCACCTGCGCCCACCCCTGACGCACCACCGACCCCAGCGACGGCTCCGGCTCATCCTCACCGCCGCCCCGCGACTCCGGCAGGAACCACCCCGCCACCGCACACGCCGCGCACACCGCCACACTCGCCAACCCCAGCGCCCGGTAACCCCCCGCCGCCAGCACCGGCGACGCCACCGCCGACGCCGCCACCACCGCCAGCAGAGACACCGCCTCAGAACGCCCCATCAACCGCGCGTACGCACCCGCCGCCCCCACACGCTCCAGCCGCTCGTACACCAGCGCCTGCATCGTCCCCGACCGCAGCGCCGTCCCCGCACCCCACAGCACGAACCCCGCGGCGAACGCCGCATACGAGGGGAACAGCACCCACAACCCGAAACCCGCACCCGCCAGCAAGGGAGAAACCACCAGCAGCAGCCGGCGCGAGAACACATCCGCCCACACACCGGACGGCAGCTCAAGGGAGAACGTCGTGACCGACCAGGTCACGAACAGCGACGAGATCGCAGCGGGCGACAACCCGGTCTCGGCGAACAGCACCGCATACACCGGGTACAGAAGAACGAAATCCTCGAGGAACGCGTAGGCGTACAGCCTCCGCGCGAGCCCCGCCTCAGGTGAAGATCAATGTCGACGTCGCATACCCCGCACCCTAACCCCCGCCACCGCGCTCCCGCACCCCCCTTATTCCGGGGGACCCTCCACCGGCGCACCCGCGGGGGAGCGGCCGAACAGCGCCAGCAGCCGCGCCTGATCGTCGGCATCGTCCGGGACGGCCACCTCCGGCCCCAGCATGCCCGCCTCACGCCCCCACGGCGCCATCCGCTCCGCGGTCTTCAACGCCGAAGCCACCAGATCCGCGTCGAACACCACCGCCCGCCCGGTCGCCTGCGCCAGATCCCACGTGTGCACCAGCAACTCCAGCGGAGACTGCTCCAGCCACTCGCGCATGCTCATCTCCACACCCGTGGCCAGCTCCAACCGCCGATCCAGCACCTCGGGCGTCAGCAGCGCCATCACACGGCCGCGCACCTCCCGCCACGACGCCAGCGGATCCGCGCCCGCCACCGCCCGCCAGTCCGGATCCTCCCGCGGGAGAGGACGCCCGGCCGCCCGCATCTCCACCACCAGCAGACCCGCCGTGACATGCCCCGCCACATCGACCGCCGCCCACCCCTCGCACGGCGACGGCGAAAGCCACCGATCCGCCGGCGTCGCCGCCAGCACCGCCTCGAAACCGTCCAGCGCACGGACGAACTGCTCTGGAACCACGACGCCCACATCCCGTTCCCGACGCCCACACCCGCACGGCCCCGCCAATGTAGCGACCGCCGTCGCCCGCCCAGCGCCCCATGGCCACGACCGGCCCGCGCTAGACGCCCGCCACCAGCATCTCGATCAGCGCGGCCGTCGCCGGCGGATCCGGCGGCTCGCCGTAGGTGACCGCGAAGATCCTCCGGGTGCCGCCCTCGATCTCCGTCGCGTGCACCCCCGGCTCCCGGGTGATCAGGTAGAGCGGGTCCTGCAGCAGGGGAGTCAGCCGGAACCCCTCCTCCTCGTCCGGGGTGTCGGCATGCCGGAACACCAGCGCGACGTCGACGCGCCCATCGCGCAGCATCCGCAGCCCCTCCACCGGATGCACATCGACCAGATTCAGCTCCACACCCGGATACGACGCCGCCAGCGCCGCCGCCCGGCCAGGTCACCGAAATCCACGACCACCTCGTGTGGTGCTCCTTCCTCGCCCTGCAGGGCACCGAAACCGAAACCCTCTACGACATCGACGGCGACCACCTGATCCAGATCGGCGAACGGCACCGCCCCACCGGATCGGTCAGCGGCACCGCCCCGCCCGACGACATCCACCGCGTCCGCAACACCGGAGACACCGTCGCTATCACCTTGCACGTCTACGGCGCCGACCTCAGCAACAACACCAGCGTCCGCCGCACCTACCACCTGTCAGACGACCGTCCACGCACCCCATGACCCCGCCGGCGGCTCGCCTTCCTGGCGGGGGAGTAGGGCTTGCGCAACACCTCTGCGAGATCGTGCGCCCAAGCCCCTGCCGCTCTTCGGGACCAAGCGGCTACGGACGCCCGATTCCGACACTCCGACCCGCCCCCGCTTGGAGATCGCGCACTAATCCATGGGGTCAGGTCAAAAGGCGTCGACCTCGATGCCAGCGCCCAGTTCCGCCGCCTTCCGGTAGGCGGCCTTGAGATTGGCGAAGTTGGCTTCAAGGTACCCGCGGTCTCGTTTCTCGTCGTAGTCTCGGCCGAGATCCGAGCGCCGGAACGCGGCCAGGAACTGCTCGAAGGTAAGGTCCTTCAGCTCCTGCCAGCCGCTTTCGACCAGCCGGGGACTGATACTGCCGGAGTAGCCACCGTCAGAATCCTCGGAGACTTCATCATCGTCAGATGCGTTGGAATGGCCGACAACCAGGACGTCGCCGTCAAGCTCCAACTGATCCAAGCCATCGCTGAGGTAGTAGTAGGCGGTATCGACATCGTAATCATCACCTACCGGCTTACCGTCCTTGACTATCCGATAGTAGGTAACCATACCCATGAATTGCTGACCTTTCCTCGTGTCGCGCGAGTTCAACGCGTTCAGCCTGGGTGGCCCACCTCTCCGATGAAGGGGAGGAAGGTGAGTTCGTCGGGCTCATGATGCTGCCGCCTGCGCATGGTCCCGATCAACCCGACGATCCCACCGTCTGCGATCTGGGGTGCGTGCAGGCGTCGCAGCCGTGGGGGAGCAGGCGGCCGAGACACGCCCGCGTGCCACAGCCGCAAACAACCCCATGCCCCGCTCAGCGGGCCCGGTCGTAGACCAGGGACAGCGCGCCGTGCTCACCCGCGGCCTGGGTGGCGAGCGTCCACCGCGCCTCGGGCAACCCGTCCTCGAACAGCCGCGGACCGCCGCCGAGGAAGACCGGGAAAATCATGATCGACAGCCGGTCGACCATGTCGGCCGCCAGTAGCGCCTTGATGACGCTCGCGCTGGAAGGCACGAGAATGTCGCCGCCCTCACCCGCCTTCAGTGCCGCGGCCACCTCCGCCGCCGGCCTGTCGACCACCCTCGTCCGCTCCCACGGAGCTTCCTTGAGGGTGGACGACATCACCACCTTCTCCACGCCGACGAGCCACTTCGCAAAGCCCTCGTCCCGCGGATCGGCGCCTTCCATGCCGATCACGGACGGCCAGAAACCCATGAACCCCTCGGCGTTCACCCGCCCGAGCAGCACCGTCGTCGCCGTCTCCCAGAGGCCGCTCATGTGGTCCCGGGCGACATCGGTGACGGCGAACGGCATCACCCAGCGCATGTCCTCCGGGGCGTCCTGCCTGGCATA
Source organism: Actinomadura sp. B10D3 (assembly GCF_039871695.1). Taxonomy (NCBI): domain Bacteria; kingdom Bacillati; phylum Actinomycetota; class Actinomycetes; order Streptosporangiales; family Thermomonosporaceae; genus Actinomadura; species Actinomadura sp. B10D3. The sequence continues at coordinate 124,319 of NZ_JBDPLY010000005.1, read as the reverse complement.
GCACCCATCGAGCGACAAGTTCATGTTGACGACAACCCTGCGGCCGCCGGCCTGCTCCGTCATCTCATACTCCCTGTGTCGTGTTGCCTGTGTCGTACTCAGTGCCGCCAGCCTCCGCGGCCACGAGCGCGACGAGCTTGTCCAGGCTCTGTCCGAACCCCATCTCGATCCCCGCGATGAAGTCCGCGGAGTCGATCGTGCTGTCCGTGACCCGGTACAGGACGTCCAGAGCCGCCCCGGGTCTGGTGTCCCGAAGGCCGAAGTCGACGTGGGCGGTGAAAGCCACGCCGCCACCGGGAAGCAGCGGCGAGCTCCGGTAGGCGAGGCGCTCACCAGGGCGGACGTCCTCGACCACCCCCTCCGCGCGCCCGACGACCGCGTCGGAACCGTCCTCATCCTCGACATCGCGGTACTCCAGGACGACCCGCCCACCCGGCCGCGCCTCGAACACCAGCTCCGAGACACGCAGGTCCTCCGGCGCCCACCAGCGGGCGAGCAGGGCAGGCTCCGTCAGATGGCGCCACACCAGATCCGAGCCCCCTGCCAGCGACCGGTGAAACCGGAACGAGCGGCCATCGGCCCACCCCGCCTCCTCAGCCGCCAGGCGCTCCGCCTCGAGACTGAGCCCGTACCGGTCGAACGTCTCCCGGGCCCCGCCGGCCCGGTCCGCGGTATCGGCCAGCCGGCTGAGCTCGGCCGCCAGATCCCGCAGGGGAGCAGGCTGGAGTGCGTAGACGCGGCGCTGGCCTGAGCGTTGGGACGTGACGACGCCCGCACGTTCGAGCGTCTGCAGGTGCTTGGTCGTCTGCGGCTGGCGCGCACCGGCGAGCCGGGCAAGCACCCCGACCGAGCGAGGCCGCTCGGCCAGCAGCCCCACCAGCCGCCAACGAGCCGGATCGGCCAACGCGGCGAGAAGTTCCTCCATGGCCAGAAGTATTCTGCTCAACGAATATTCGTGTCAAGGAATATCTTTGATCACCAGGGGAGCGAGGCATGGGGGACCGGCTGAGGAGTCGTCAGGGGCATCCAGCGCGCCGCCACGGCGACCAAACCTCCGAGTAGCGGGTGCCACCGGAATACGGCGGAAACGTCAGCGGGCTGAGAGTGCGGCGTATGCCGTGGATCTGCCGATCTTGAGGGTGCGGGCTGCTTCGGTGACGGAGACGCCCCCGTCGACCAGTCGTCGCAGGGCGGCGAGTTCAGCGGGGCCGATGACTCGAGGTCGGCCGATGCGCTGCTTGCCGGGCAGCAGCTTCCCCTCGGCCTCGCGCCGCTTGGCGGCGGCGATCCCCTCGGCCTGACGTTCGGCGCGCAGTTCCAGCTCATACTCGGCGGCCGCCGCGAGGACCGCGAACATGAAGCGGCCCTCTTTGGTCTCCAAGTCGAAGTTCTCGGTCAGGCTGACCACGCGGACACCCCGCTCGCGCAGCTCGGTCACCGTGGTGAGTACGTGTCCCGCGCTGCGGCCCCATCGGTCGGACTTCCAGAACTTCAGCGTGTCCCCGGCGACCGGCTTGGTGAGCAACTCCTCCCACTCCGGCCGTGCGGTGCCGCGCTTGCCGGACTCCTTCTCCATCACCAGCTCGTCGTAACCGTCGGCCTCCAGGGCGTCGAGCTGGAGCTGCGGGTTCTGGTCGCGCGTCGACACACGCGCGTACGCCCATACCTTCCCGGTCATCCAACCTCCAGCCGTCCGGAAACATATATATTTCTGGACACTCTAACGACCAGGCGCGATATCGTCCAGAAATCCATGTCCAAAAAATCCATGCGAACGTGGCGGCGTGGAAAGATCTTGTCCATGAGGCTGTCTCAGCCAGATGACCTGACCTCGCTCGCGCCGCGGACCGACTCCAGCGATGACGCGAAATGGCAAGCGTTGCTGTCGGTGCTCGATAGCCGGAGTGAGTACGGCGACGCGACCTACGTCAGCGATCCCGCTTACGCGGATGTGACCGTCCAAAGCCTCGTCGAGGCTGACACGGCCGCCGTGGAGGATGGCCGATGGAAGGGAACGGGGCGGCCATGACAACGGGTGATCGGGCGCCGAGCCAGGGGGCCACGGGCGATAGCACGTTCCGGCGTGGCGTCGAGATAGTCGGCGGTCCGTTCGAAGGCATGGCAGCGACGCTGGACAGCGTCGATGACGGGCAGATTTGGGTGCAGGTGTCCATTTTCGATCAGTGGACGCGGATCTCCCTGCGTCGTTGTCAGGTGGCCCTGCCGAGGGAACTGCACCGGTTCGGCATGCACACCACCCGGGTGCAGCCGGTCGACCTCGCCGACCACCTTCCCGAGTTGCTGCCGATGGCCCGGACGACGACCCGGCTGCACCCATGCCCGGGGTATCCATCGACGTCGGACAGCTCGGTGGGTGGACCGCTGCGCTGGCCCGCCGTCGAACCGTGGCCGAACTGCTCGATGCCCCACCACGCCCCAGACGACGTCGCCGTCCCGGGCAATGTTGCCGATCAGCCCCGGAAACCGGTGCCGCTGGTGCCGATCGTCCAGTTGTACGCACGGGACGTGTCGGAGTTGCCGTTCCCGCCCGGGACGGACCTGCTGCAGGTTCTTTGGTGCCCGTTCGACCATCTCGACGAGGACGAGGGACCTTGGCCCCGGCCGATGCTGTACTGGCGGAACGAGGCGGCTGTCGGTGCCCAGCTCGCCGCCGGCATACCGGAGCCATCGGAGGACAGTCCATTCGGGACGGTGCCGCGGCCATGCCTCATCGATCCGGAGCCGATCGTCGAGTACCCGAACCCCGATGAACTGGCGTACCAGCCCGATCAGGCCAGCCGGATGGACGCTATCGAGGCGGCGACCGGCTGGTCGTACTCCCGCCATCTGTCCGTGGCGCCGGGAGTCAAGGTCGGTGGCTGGCCGGGCTGGACTCAGCCGCCACGCTGGCCGGAGTGCGCCTGCGGCCGCCGGATGGAGCACATGCTCACGGTCTCCAGCCGCGAGTACGACGTGGAGAGCGGAAAGCGCTGGGCACCGATCCAGCACGTCGGTGCCGACATCGATCCGCGAGTCGACTCAATCGAACGGGGCTTCAGCCCAACCGACCTCTGCATCGGTGACATGGGTGGGATGTACCTGTTCATCTGCCCAAGTTGTCCGGACACACCCTGGACGTACCGCTTCGACTGCTCCTGAACGGGACTATTCGGACCTCCCTCAGGGGGCGAACAGGACGCGGGATTCGAGATCGAGGTGCGTGGTCGGGGCAGCGGCCGGCGGGGTCAGGTTGAGGATCCAGTTGCCGAACCGACGGATGACGTGGGTGATGTAGGGCGAGATGGTGGCCAGGTTGTCGGGGTCGACGGGGCGGCCTTCGGCGGCGATGGCGTTGGCGGCGTCGGTGATGTCACAGGCGGTGGAGTGGATCACGCAGTTGGCGAGCAGCTCGTTGAACTTGATGATCTTCTCTTGGTAGTCGGGGTCGTTGTGGCCGATGAGCTTGCCGCCGAACATGAGCCAGTCGCCGTGGAATGCCTCGTTGCGGTTGGTGACCTGGGTGATCTGCTCGCGCAGGTCCGGGTCGGACAGAAACCGCAGCAGCGTGATGGTGCGGGCGGCGCGGCCGAGTTCGCGGAAGGCCCGGTAAAGGCGGTTCTTGCGGGAGAGGTTGCCCAGGCGGCGTAGCAGGGTGACCGAGGAGATCCGGTTCTGCCGGATTGAGATCGCAGTGCGCAGCAGGTCGGTCCAGTGGGTCTCGATGAGTCGCCAATCGGAGGCAATATCGAGCTAGGGGACTGGATCCACCACCAGCAGCCGGGCCAGCCCCGCTCGGGCCGCAGCATCGACCCGGCCCGACACCAGCGTGAAGACCCCCCGGTTCACCTCGGTGCGGATCTTCTTGGTCAGCTCATCCAACGTCGTATAACCGGGCAGCTCGCACTGCGCGCGGACCAGCTCCTCTGCGCCGCCCTGCGGATCGCCTCGGCCGCCACCGCCCGAACCCCGGCCGCGTCGTAGGTGACGCCCATCCGGGTGCGCACGAAACTCCGGTGCCGCTCCGCGGCCTTGGCCAGCATCACGCCCTCAGGCAACCCGACCACGCTACGGATGTGCTCAGCGACCACCGCCGGGACGTCCGCCAGCTTCGGGAAATACCCCAGCCGCTGGTAGGCCTTCAGCCACACCAGCAATGCCAGCAGGTGCTGGTCATCCTGCGTCTTGCCGCGCGCCCACTCCACTGGGGCATCCCCAACTCGTCTCACCGACCCAGCCGGGCGCTCCAGAAGGAACCGCTGGTGTTACGCAGGATTCCTGACGGCAAGGAGGCGGAGGTGGCCCGGGGGGGACCCTCAGAGCGGCCGAGGTCGACGCCGACCTCGGCTAGGGCGACGTGCCGTGGACGGTCCTGGCCGACCCGGAGGGCAACGGGTTCTGCGTCCTCGGCCGGGGCTTGTGGGTGCGGGCGAGCCGGGCGGCGCGCAGCGCGGGAACAGTGCGCGCGTCGCCGGTCTTGTCGACCCGCCAAGGGTGCCGGGGTCGGCTCCATTCGGCGTTCGAGGTGCCTACTTAACATAATGCTCATTATCGACCAACGGTCGAACCGGGCGAAGTGGGGCGGACCGTCGGTCCGGAACGGTGCGGTCAGGTGTTGCGCGACGCGCGCTCGATGCCGAGGTCGATCCAGAAACGGTCCTCGCCGCGGGCCCGGCCGTCGTGCACACCGCCGTTCGCCAAGATCACCCGGCGGGACGGCTCGTTGTCGGCCGCGCACGTCAGCAGCACACGCTCCAGCCCGACGCCGCGGCATTCGGCGAGGCCCGCGGCCAGCATCCGCGTGGCGTGGCCCTGCCGCCGCCGGGCCGGCACGACGTGGTACCCGACATGCCCTCCGGCCTCGGCCAGCTCGGGCGTCAGCCGGTGCCGGATGATCAACGTGCCGATGTAGTCCTCACCCGAGACGTACCAGTACGTCGTGCACGGCACGCCCCAGCGCCGCTGGACGCCGCGCCGCTCGGCGACGAACGCCTCGAAGTCCTCCTCGGCGCCCTCGAGCCAGTCCCCGGAACCGGACGCCGCCAGGTCGGCCCGCTCCCCGGCCAGGAACGACTCGCGGACCGCCGTCGTCGGCGGCACGAGGCACGGCGTTCGGCTCGGGGCGTCCATCTGCCCTATTCTCGCCCGAATTCGATGAAACCGGCGACGAAAAGCGCGAGTCTCACCCCCTGTACCTGATCCACCCGAAGGAAGGTGACCGTGAGCGAACACCTCGACCAGGTCTTCGGACAGCTCGTGAAGCGCAGCTGGCAGCGCTTCTCCGAAGAACTGCACACCCGCGAGATCGACGATCTGCTCGTCGGCGCCGTCATCACCGCGGCGGTCGCCCAGGGCAACGCACTCATCGACCTGAACTCCGACGGCAACCACCACTACCTGCGGTTCCAGCACCGGGAGCGCAAGCACCGCCTGATGTTCCAGCTGACGCACCGTGCCGGGACCATCACCGCGGCCAAGACCCTGGGCCAGCACGCCGCGGTCACGATGGCCTACGGCGAGTACGTCCAGGACGCGCGGACGGTGTGGCAGGCGCTGAAATCCGAGGTCAAGAGCAGCTTCCTCGACGTCGGCGAGCCCGGCGTGCTCACCGTCGACGCCGACCTCGGCACCGGCTACGTCTACGTCCAGGTGCCGCTGCTGCTGGACCTGGACCAGTACTTCGCCGACCAGTACACGGTGAAGTACCCCGTCCTGCAGGAGCACATCGCCGCCGTCACCCAGGCCTGCGCGAAGTACCTGCACGGCCGCATCGCCGCCTGAACCGGAGGACACCGCCATGCTTTCGATGATCAACAAGTTCAAGAACAACGCCGAGGCGCGGGAGAGCAAGGACGAGGCCCTCATCGGCGAGATGGTGTTCACGATGGCGCACCTCGGGTGCCCCGTCATCGGGATCAAGTCCGGCGCCGACCTGCAGTACGTGCGGTTCAAGCCGGTCGGCGACCCGGTCCTGTACAGCTTCACGATCGCGCTGGACCGCAAGACCGGTGACAGCGCGCTGCAGCAGGCCGTCCTCGGCAGCAAGGCGACCCTCACGTTCGTCGCCGAGGTGAAGAACCACATCGCCGACCCCGACGACCTGGTGGCCATGTTCCGCACCGACATGGCGAACATGCTGCGCAGCCCGTGGTTCGGCGACATCAAGCTCGATCACCAGCTCAACTCGGTCACCGCGACGAAGAAGCAGCTGATCGACATCGACGACTACGCCGACGCCGACGGCGCCGACCGTGAGCGGCTCAAGCAGCTCCTCCAGGGCACCATGCAGGAACTGCGCGAGAAGGTGGGCCCGTACAAGAAATGAGTGGGGCGGCGGGTGGCGCGGGCGAGGAGTCCGCGCCACCACTCCTCCGCATCGGCCGGCAACCTTCTTCACCTCAAACCAGACAGAAGGAGGATTCTGTCTGGTTTCGGGCACACTGCTCCCGCCGTTTTCTCGGTGAAGGGCCACGACCCGTTCGCGGTATCGCCAGCCGCTGGTCTCGGCGCCGGTGTTCGATCTCCGGTGACGGATCTCGTGCAAGGGACCGCTCTGCTCAACTCGAGCGTCCTGGACGATAGGCGGCTTGGGGCGTGGGGGCGTCCACTCCCCTGCCGGGTTCGAGGTGGCCGGTGAGGGCGGCGAAGCGGAGGGCGTTGCGGACGGCGGCGCCGCCTGGGTCGTTGTTGAAGTAAACGTAGGCGTCGTCCGTGCCGCCGAGTTCCGTGGCCCAGGTCTGGAGTGTCTCGTCGTCGTAGTCCGGCCAGGGTTCTGCCGGGCCCTCGTGGAAGCGCAGGTAGAGCCAGCCGGTGGTGCGCCAGAGGGGGGTTTGGGCGCGGCCGAGGCGGTCGGCCCAGCACAGGGCGGCGCCGTGCTGCTCCAGGACATGGCGGGTCTCGTCCGTCCACCAGGTGGGGTGGCGGGGTTCGACGGCGATGCGGACGTCGTCGGGGAAGCGGTCCAGGCAGGCGGCGAGGCGGTCGGGGGCGACGCGCAGTGTGGGCGGGAGTTGGAGCAGGACGGGGCCGAGGGTGGGGCCGAGGCCGGCGGCGGCGTTCATGAGGCGTTCGACGGGTTCCTCGGGGTCCTTGAGGCGTTTCATGTGGGTGAGGTAGCGGCTGGCCTTGACCGCCATGACGAAGCGGGGCGGGGTGCTGTCGCGCCACTGCTCGAAGGTTTCGCGTGAGGGCAGCCGGTAGAAGGCGTTGTTGTTCTCGACGGTGTCGAAGACCTCGCTGTAGCGGGGCAGCCAGCGGCGCTGTGGGAGGCCGGGCGGGTAGAGGACGCCGCGCCAGTCGGCGTAGTTCCATCCCGATGTCCCGATGAGCACGGCCTCTCCCCCGCTTGGTGGTCCGTGCCCGTGGTCATACCCGTCGGTGGGGTTCCAGTGCGCGGATGTAGTCGACGAGGCGGACGCCGATCTCGAAGGGCAGGTCGGGGGTGGTGAGGTCGGCGTCGGGCCAGGTTTCGGAGATGCGGCGCCAGGGGGTGGGGCCGAGGAAGGCGCCGGCCTGGGGTTCGTCGCCGAGTTCGGCGCGCCAGGCGGGTTCGGTGGCGAGGAGGCGGGTGAGGGCGGCCTGGTTGTCGGGTTCGGCGCGGTGTTCGGCGTGGTAGCCGATCTCGATGGCGTGGGTGCGGCAGCCGGGGGCGATGTCGGCGGGGATGATCTGGGCTTCGTAGTGTTCGCGCTGGGGTGCGGGGTCGCCGAACCAGGCTTTGACGCCGTTGCCGCGTACCTGGACGTGCGGGTGTCCGAGGCCGGGCGGGGTGGAGCCCCGGATGATCTCGCCGACCTGGTCGAAAAGCGCCCAGTCCTTCATCGTGGCCCGATTTTACGGCGGTTCTGTCGGTGGCGGGAGGTAGCGTCCGGCGGGTGCGTCCTGTCGATGTTCAGCGTCTGTCGGTGGCCGAGTGCGTTGATCGTTATGCGGAGCTGGTGCGTGCGAAGACGTCGACGGGGGCGTTGTCGCCGGCGACGGCGGAGGTGTACGCGCGGGATGTGCTGACGTTCGCGGCGCTGGCCGGTGGGGATCGGGTGCTGGACGATCTGACGGGTGCGGACGTCGATGAGGTGCTGTTGCGGTTCGCGCGGAAGCCGGATGAGCGGCGTCGTCGGGGGGCGGAGGGCGGTGCGGGTACGCAGAGTGCGGCGTCGCAGGCGCGGTTCCGGCGGTCGGTGTCGGCGTTCTTCCGGTATGCGGTGGTGGCGGGGTGGGTGCAGCTGGATCCGATGCGGGCGGCGACGGTGCGGCCGAAGCAGCGGGGCGGGTTGCGGGCGGAGCGTCGTGCGTTGACGGCGGAGCAGGCGGAGGGGTTGCTGGGGGCGGCGCGGGGTCTGGCGGAGGAGCCGGTGGCGCGGCGGCGTGCGGATCAGCGGACGGAGTTGCGGGACGGGCTGATCGTGCTGCTGCTGGCGGCGGTGGGGCCGCGGGTGTCGGAGCTGACGGCGGCGAACGTGGAGGATTTCTTCGTCAATGCGGGGACGCGGTATTGGCGGATCTTCGGTAAGGGCGGGCGGACGCGGGATGTGCCGTTGCCGCATCCGGTGGTGGAGGTGCTGGACGCGTATCTGGCGGAGGGGCGGGTGCTGCTGGATCGGGGGCGGGAGCCGAAGGCGCTGTTGCTGTCGTGGCGGGGGCGGCGGTTGGCGCGGGGGGATGTGCAGGGGGTGATCGATCGTGTGCTGGAGCGGGTGGAGCCGGGGCGGCGGCGGAGTGTGACGCCGCATGGGCTGCGGCATACGACGGCGACGCATCTGCTGGCGGCGGCGACGGACATGGACGCGGTGCGGCGGGTGCTGGGGCATGCGGATCTGTCGACGCTGGGCCGGTACCGGGATGAACTTCCGGGTGAGTTGGAGGCGGCGATGCGGGTGCATCCGCTGCTGGGGCCGGTGGAGGGCCGGCGGGGTGGGTGAGCGGCCCGGGGGCGGGGGTCAGTGGGGTCGGAGTGTGCGGCCGAGGGTGTAGGCGGCGGTGAGGTCGGTGCCGCGGTAGTCGAGTGCGGCGATGTCGGCGAGGTGGTGGTCGGCGTTGACGGCAACGGTGTTCGCGAGGTGGCGGAAGAGGGGTGCGTCGGACATGGAGTCGCCGTAGGCGGTGCAGTGGGCGGTGGTGAGTCCGTGTCTGGTGAGGAGGTCGTCGGTGAGGCGGACCTTGTCGTCGGGGGTGAGGACGCCGGCGGGGTCGAGGGTGCCGGTGAAGGGCATCGGGGGGAAGCGTGAGGCGATGACGTCGTCGAAGCCGAGGTCGAGGAGGTGGCGGGCGAAGAAGTCGGGCGACATGGTGATGACGGCGGAGTGCTCGCCGCGGGCGCGGATGTCGGCGCAGACGTCGGCGATGCCGATGATCCAGGCGGCGGCCCGGTAGGCGGTGGCGACGAGGTCGAGGGTGAGGTGGCGCCAGAGCCGGTGGATCTCGGTGGAGAAGCCGCGTGTGTCGAGGGTGCCGGCGGCGAAGCGGGCTTCGAGGTCGTGGAGCTCGGGGAGGGTGCCGAGGTGGCGGGCGATCTCGAGGTTGGCGGTGGTGCCGGTCAGCAGGGTGCCGTCCATGTCGAAGATGTGCAGGTGTGTCACATGGGTGAAGTGTGGCTCATGGGCGGGTCCGGCGGCGAATCGTGTCCGTGGTCAGTCGTCTGAGGGCCAGATGGCGTAGGAGATGAGGATGGCGGCCCAGATGCCGAGGGGGACGGCGGGCCAGAAGCGGGTCCACTCCCCCGCGCGGAGTGAGGCGACGGCCCAGATGGCGGTCATGATGACGGCGCCGCCGGCCCAGTAGCCCCATTCGTTGTTGCAGGCGCGGCGGTCGGCTTCGGCCTTGGCGGCGCGGCGGGCCTTCTCGGCGCGGTCGCGGGCGGTGGGCGAAACGGGCAGGTCGGCGGTGAGGGGGGCGAGGTCGCCGTGGGTGGTGGCGGTGAGGGCGTGGTGGAGGCGGCGGTCGTGTTCGGCGGGGTCGAGGGCGCCGTCGGTGAGGGCGTCGGCGAGGCGCTGGACGGTGTGGTCGCGGTCCTGGTCGGAGGCGCGGACGTGGTCGTCGCCGGTCCGGTGGTGTGTTCCGGTGGGGTGGTCCATGGCGGGTTTCCTGTCGGTGGGTGTTCTGGGGTCACCGCGGTGAAGGGCCGGCGGGGTTCTCGTTCCAGGGTCGCGCGGGTTCGGGGGGCGGGTCGTCCTCCGGGGTGAGGATCGGGGTGTACTTCGTTCGCAGGATGGGGTGTCCTCCCCTGCCGAAAGTCGGGGGTGGCGGTGGCCTTTCGCGGGATCCGCCGGGCGGTGGTGTTTTCCTAGCGTCGTGACCCATGGACGGGATCTTGGGTGTGGTGGACACGGCGGTGACGTCGCCGTGGTTCTACCTGGTGTTGTTCGCGGTGGCGGCGATCGACGGGTTCTTTCCCGTGGTGCCGAGCGAGAGCTTGGTGATCACGGCGGGGGTGTACGCGGCGTCGGGCGAGCCGCGGCTGGGGTGGGTGGTGGTGCTGGCGGCGCTGGGTGCGTTCACCGGTGATCATGTGTCGTTCCTGGTGGGGCGCCGGGCGGGTGGGCGGTTGGTGCGGGCGGCGCGGCCGGGGTCGCGGCGGGCTGCGGCGTTCGGGTGGGCGCGGCGGACGATGGCCGAGCGGGGTGGGTTGATCCTGGTGGTGGCGCGGTATGTGCCGGGTGGGCGGACGGCGGTGACGGTGACGATGGGCGCGGTCGGTTACCGGTTGCGTTCGTTCTCGCTGTTCGCGGTGGTGGCGGCGGTGTCGTGGGCGGTGTACGGGGCGTTGCTGGGTTATGTGGGCGGAGTCGCGTTCGAGCACGATCCGGTGAAGGGCGTGGCGGTCGGGCTGGGGTTGGCGCTGTCGGTGACGGCGGTGGTGGAGGCGGTGCGTTTCGTGCGGCATCGGCGTGCTCGCGGGGCGGCCGATGCGGCGGGGGCGAAGGACGGGGTGCGGGAGCCGGATCCGGTGGGGCCATTGTCCGGCGGGTGACTGTGGTGAGGTGAAAGGGTTGCTTTCTGGTGGCCGTAGGTTGAACTTCGGCGGTCCGTCCGGTGTCTGAAAGATGTCGGGCATGGGTTGCCTTCGGACGTGAGGGAGAGCATGGGAGCGCCGGATTTCAGCGCTGATCTGTACCGGGAGATCACCGAGTTCGCGGAGGGCACCCCGTCGTGGGTGCATTCGGCGGCGGAGGTGGGGACCGACGGGGGGCTGCTGCTGTTCGCCGCGCTGTTCGTGGCGGGCTGGTGGCGGGCCAGGGGGCGGGACGCGCGGCAGATGGGGCTGGCTCTGGCGGCGCCGTTCGCGGTGGTGGCGGCGTATCTGGTGAGCGAGGTGTCGAAGAGCTTCATCCAGGAGGAGCGGCCGTGCCGTGCGGTGGCGGGGGCGGTGCACATCGCTGCGTGTCCGGCGCCGGGTGACTGGTCGTTCCCGAGCAACCACGCGACGATCGCGGCGGCGTCGGCGGCGGCGATCGTGGTGGCGTGGCGGGCGTTGGCGCCGGTGGTGCTGCCGCTTGCGGCGCTGATGGCGTTCTCGCGGGTGTTCGTGGGCGTGCATTACCCGCATGATGTGGCGGCGGGGTTCCTGGTGGGCGTGGTGGTGGCGCCGGTGGCGGCGCTGGTGCTGGTGTGGGCGCTGCGTCCTTTGGTGGAGGCGCTGCGGGGTGTGGCGGCGGGTGCGTTGCTGCTGGGTTCGCCGGTGGCGGCGGGTCCGGTCGGCGGGTCCGGGGTTCCGCAGCCCGCAGGAGGTGCGCCCGGGGGTGCGGCGCCGGTGATGGGTGGGGCCAATATGGCTCAGCAGGCGCCGTCGGGCGGGGCCTGGGCCGGTGACGCGTCGGTGACGATGCCGGATGTGATGGGCGGTGTGCCGCCGCGCCCGGGGTCTGGGCCGGGCCGTATGCCCTGACCGGTGTTGGCCGGTCGTGCGGGCCGCCTCGGGGTGGTGCTTCGGCATCGCCCGGGGCGGCCCGTTCGCTGTGTTCGGCGTGAGTGCGGGCGAGTGTCAGGGGGGTTCGTCGGTGGTGTCGACGAGGCCGGCTTCGTAGGCGATGACGGCGGCTTGGACGCGGTTGCGGACGTCCAGGCGGGTGAGGATGGCGCTGACGTAGGCCTTGACGGTGCCTTCGACGACGTGGAGGCGTGCGGCGATCTCGGCGTTGGACAGGCCGGCGCCGAGCAGGGCCAGGACGTCGCGTTCGCGGGGGGTGAGGGCGGTGGTGCGGTGGCGGGCGCGGGCGCCGCCGGCGAGGCGTCCGCCGCCGAGTTCGGTGATGACACGGTGGGCGACCTTCGGTGACAGGTAGGCGGCGCCGCCGGCGACGGCGCGGACGCCGGCGATGAGCTCGCGGGGGTCGCCGGACTTGAGCAGGAAGCCGCTGGCGCCGCCGGACAGAGCGCGGGCGATGTACTCGTCCTCGCCGAAGGTGGTGAGCATGATCAGGCCGGTGGCGGGGGCGACGCGGCGCAGTTCGGCGGCGGCGGCGAGGCCGTCGAGGCGGGGCATGCGGATGTCCAGGAGGGTGACCTCGGGGCGGTGCCGCAGGGTCAGGTCGATGGCCTCGTGCCCGTCGGCGGCCTCGGCGACCACCTCGATGCCGGGGTCGGCGGTGAGGATCGCGCGGACGCCCGCGCGGATCATCGCCTCGTCGTCGGCGAGCAGTGCCCGGATCACGGGTCCTCCCGGTCGTCGCGGTTCTGGACGCTGAGCTGGTGGGTGTCGTAGGAGTTCTTGGCGGTGAGGCGGCCGCCGGTGAAGCACAGGCGGTAGATGCGGGCGGTGCCGAGCAGGTCGGCGTCGGGCCGGTAGTAGCGGCAGTCGGCGTCGGCGGGTTCGGGGACGACGTCGCGGACGACGGCGGTGCCGGTGGCCTCCCTGGGCGGCAGTGCCTCCTCGACGCGGTCCTGGGGGGTGCCGACGCGCAGTGCGGCGTAGTCGTCGGGTGGCAGGACGGAGTTGAGGGTGGCGTAGACGTGGTAGCCGAGCATGATCGCGCCGAGGAGGGCCATGAGGGCGGTGGGGACGGCGATGGCGGTGATGAGGCCGCGGCGTGCCTGGCGTCGTTTGCGGGCCAGGTGCCGGGCGGATTCGGTGGCCCACCCGTCCTCGGAGGTCCGCTCCCCCGGCGCCGTCCGGCCGGACGAGGCGAAGGATGTGAAGCCGAGAGCGCTGCGCAGGGCGTCGCGGCCGGTTGGCCCGGGCGCATTGACCGTGTCCCCCGTGTCCCCCGTGTCCGTCCTGTCGGGCGGTGGGTGCGCGGGCAGGTGCGGGGTGTCGGGGAGCTCGGCGGTGACCTGGAAGCCGCCCTCGGGTGTGGGTGCGGCGTGCAGGGTGCCGCCGAGGAGGCGGACGCGTTCGGTGAGGCCGGCGAGCCCGCGGCCCCCTGACGCCAGCGCCGCTCCCCCGCTGGGCGGGCCGCCGGGCGGTGGGTCGTTGGCTACGGTGACGGTGATGGTGGCAGGGTCGCCGTCGCGGCGGGCGAGGGTCACGGTGACGGCGGCGCCGGGGGCGTGTTTGGCGGCGTTGGTGATGGCCTCCTGGACGACGCGGTGCGCGGTGAGCGCGGTCAGCGATGCCGGTTCGGGCGGCGCGTCCCCGGAGGCGCCGACGGGGCCGGTGGTGAGGGAGACCGGGACGCCTGAGGCGCGGGCGCGGGCGACCAGCTCGGGGATGCTTTCGCGCGCGGGCGGCACCGGCACTCCCCCGCCCGCCGGAAGGGCGCCTGCGGAGTCCGCGGGGGCGTCGCCGGGGGCGTCGTCGCGCAGGACGCCGATGATCTCGCGGAGGTGCTCGGTGGCGTCGGCGGCGCCCGCGCGCAGTTCGGCGGCGGCGGCGCGGTGCCGGTCGCCGAGGTCGGCCGCGACCTCCAGGGCGCCGGCGCGGACGGCGATGAGGGCCAGCTCGTGGCCGAGGGAGTCGTGCATGTCCTGGGCGATGCGGGCGCGTTCGCGGAGCCGTTCGCGTTCGGCGATGATGCGCTGCTGGTTCTCCAGGTGCTCGGCGCGTTCCCATCCGGCGCGCAGGAGCTTCTGGTACTGGCGCCAATAGCGGCCCACCAGCCAGGGCAGGACGCCCAGCAGGACCAGCCAGACCGTCGAGGGGAACCAGGTGGTGACGTCCAGGCCGCGGGCGACCGACAGCAGGGAGCCGCCGACGAACACCGCGGTGAACCCCCACAGCAGCGGCCGCGCCCGGGCGGTCCGCAGCCCCGCCAGGTAGGACATCACGGGCATGGCGAACACGAAGTTGCCGTGGACGAGGATGAGCGCGATGGCGGTGAGGAGCGCGGCGGCCGGCCAGGCGCGGCAGACCGCGACCGCGGCCGCCAGGACGCCGAGCCCGGCGACCTGCGCCCACCAGGAGGGCAGGGCGGGCTGCAGCGGGGAGATCAGGTTTGCCGTGACGGGCAGGGCCAGCACGCCGAACAGCAGGACGTCCTTGATCAGGGCCGTGCGGGAGGGCCGCCGGGTCACCGCGCCCCGCAGCGCGTCCCTGGCCGCATCCCGCACCGTGCCGCTCACCGTGTGCGTCACGGTGTGCGTCAGCGCGTGCGCCGCCCGGCGGAGCGCCGGGCGGCGGGCGGGCGTCGCGGTGCCGGGGACGGGGGCGGCGGAGTCGTTCACGCGGTCCACGCTACTGGCCGGTGATCTGGGGCGTTACTGACGAAAGTCAGGGGTCGGGGGCGGTGCCGCACCACAAAGATCGGCGCGACGCGCACAAGGGGGGCGACCTGAAATACGGTTGGGCCGTGACAGCGCCCCCGGAACGCCGCCGACGCCTGCCCGCCGTGCCGGGCCGGGCGTGGTGGCCGCGCGGCCGGGCCGCCGACGTGGCCGATGCGATCCTGGCGGGCCTGGTGCTGGTGGTCACCCTGTGGATGAGCGTCGCGGCGGCCAAGCCCGCCGACCGGCCGCTGTGGCCGGGCGGGCTGGCGCTGATCGCGGCGGGGGCGGGCGCGCTGGCGTGGCGGCGGCGGTATCCGGTCGCGGTGCTGCTGATCGCGGTGGTGGTTCCGCCGCTGTACTACCCGCTGGGGTACCCCGACGGGCCGGTCTTCGTGGTGCTGTGGGTGGCGCTGTTCACCGCGGCCGTGGAGAGCCGGCTGCTGGTGTCGCTGGGCGCGGTGATCGTCGTCAACGCCGAGTTCCTGGCGGTGGCGGTGACCTGGGGCGGCGGCGGCGACCCGGACGCGATCTTGGACGCGCGCGGCGTGGCGTCGCTGTCGATCGGGCTGCTGCTCGCGGTCGGGCTCGGGCAGTACGTGCGCAGCCGGCGGGAGATGGCCGAGGCCGCCCTGCGCCGCGCCGCCCAGGCCGAGCGCGACCGCGAGGAGGAGGCGCGGCGCCGCGCGGTCGCCGAGCGGCTGCGGATCGCGCGGGAGCTGCACGACGTGCTGGCGCACCAGATCTCGCTGATCAACGTGCAGGCCGGGGCGGCGCTGCACCGCCGCGACGACGCCGACCGCGCGTACACGGCGCTGGAGGCGATCAAGACGGCGAGCAAGGAGACGCTGCGGGAGCTGCGCGAGGTGCTGGGCGTGCTGCGGCAGGTCGACGCCGTCGACGCCGCCGATGGAGCCGGTAAGGACGAGCGGGGGGACGGGGTGGCGGTGCCGCCGCCGTCGCCGGTCCCGGCGCTGGAGCGGATCGGGGACCTGCTCGACCGGACCGCCGCGGCCGGACTGTCGGTCCGGCGCGCCGGCGACCTCGCCGGGTCCGGTGAGGAGGCACTGGCGGGGCTGCCGGCGCCGGTCGGGCTGGCCGGCTACCGGATCGTGCAGGAGGCGCTGACCAACGTCGTGCGGCATTCGGGCGCGACGTCGGTGACGGTCGAGGTGCGGCGGCTGCCCGGCGAGGTGGTCGTGCGGGTCGACGACGACGGGACGGGCCCCGGGCCCGCCGCGGCGGGCGGGAACGGGCTGCGGGGCATGCGCGAGCGGGCCGCCGCGGCGGGCGGGGAGCTGACCGCCGGGCCCGGCCCGGCGGGCGGGTTCCGGGTGTGGGCGCGGCTGCCGCTGGACGGCGCCGCGGAACTGGGCGAGCGGGAGGACGAGGCGTGATCCGGGTGATGCTGGCCGACGACCAGACGCTGGTGCGGGCGGGGTTCCGGTCGATCCTGGAGGGCGAGGACGACATCGAGATCGTCGCCGAGGCCGGGAACGGCGAGGAGGCGGTGGCGCGGGCCGGGGAGCTGCGTCCCGACGTGGTCCTGATGGACATCCGCATGCCCGTCCTGGACGGTCTGGAGGCCACCCGCCGGATCATCGCCGACCCGCGCCTCGCCGACGTCCGTGTGGTGATCTTGACGACGTTCGACCTGGACGACTACGTCTACGGCGCGATCAAGGCCGGGGCCAGCGGGTTCCTGGTCAAGGACACCGAACCGCCCGAGCTGATCCACGGGGTGCGGGTGGTGGCGCGGGGTGACGCGCTGCTGGCGCCCACGGTGACCCGGCGGCTCATCGCCGAGTTCGCGTCCCGGATCACCGCGCCTCCCCCGGCGGTCGAGCTGAACTCCCTCACCGACCGGGAACGCGAGGTGCTGGAGCTGGTCGCGGCCGGGCTGTCGAACGAGGAGATCGCCGGGCGGCTGGTGCTGTCGCCCGCCACCGCCAAGACCCACGTCAGCCGTATCCTGTCCAAACTGGGGGCGCGGGACCGGGCGCAGCTGGTGGTGCTGGCCTACGAGACGGGAATGATCCGCCCCGGCTGGCTCGGCTGACCCGGGGGGCTGCAACCGGGCCGGTCACGGCGGTGTTGAACGGATGTGACGGTCACGGACGAAGCTCTTGCCCACACCCCGCCCGACACCGGCACCGACACCGGCACCGGCACCGACGGTGGCGCCGGTTCGGGGGCGGGTGGTGACAGCGCCGCCGGTGAGGTCGTCGCGGCGCTGGCCGACGACCTGGACGCCGGGTTCGCCGCCCTGTACGAGGCGTACCGGGGCCCGGTGTTCTCCACGGCGCTGCGGCTGTGCGGGCGGTGGGCCGAGGCCGAGGACCTGTCCGCCGAGGCGTTCCTGCGCGCCTACCGGGCGCTGGCCGGATACGAGGCGGACCGGATCGCCGAGCTCCGGCCGCGGGCGTGGCTGCTGACGATCCTGACCAACGTGTGGCGCAACGGGCTGCGCACCGCGGCGCGGCGCCCGCCGCCGGGCCCGATCGAGGACGCCCCGGACCCGCCGGACCCGGGCGAGGGCGTGGAGGACGCCGCGGCGCGGCACGAGACCGGCCGGGAGCTGGCCGCGCTGCTGGCCGAGCTGCCCCGGGCCCAGCGCGCCGCCGTCGTCCTGCGGCACGTCACCGACCTTCCGGTCGCCGAGATCGCGGTCATCCTCGAGGTGCCCGAGGGGACCGTGAAGTCCCACATCTCCCGCGGCCTGGCCCGCCTCCGCCGTCTCCGCACCGACCCTCCGCAGAAAGGGGGCATCCGATGAACCGCACCGAGCCCGACGACGAGCTCGCCCGGGAGCTGGCGGCGCTGGCCGCCGACGCGCCGCCCGCGCTGCTGGACCGCATCGCCGCGCACCGCGTCCACGTCCCCGGGCCCTTGGACGGCCTGCAGGTCGCCTTCACCGACCACGGCGTGGCCTACCTGCGCGCCGGGATGGACGAGCGGGAGTTCGCGGCGGCGTTCCGGGCCCGGTTCGCGCGGCCGCTGCTGCCCGCCGACCGCCCGCCGGCCGGGCTGGTCCCGGCGCTGCGCACCGGGCGGCTCGGCGGGCTGCGGCTGGACCTGCGCGGCCTCAGCGACTTCGAGGCCGCGGTGCTGCGCGCCGCGGCGCGGATCCCGCGCGGGCAGACCCGCCCGTACGCGTGGGTGGCGCGGCAGGCGGGACGGCCCAGGGCGGTCCGCGCGGTCGGGTCGGCGCTGGGCCGCAACCCCGTCCCGCTGCTGATCCCCTGCCACCGGGTGACCCGGTCGGACGGGGCGCTCGGCGACTACGTGTTCGGCGCCGACGCCAAGGAGCGGCTGCTGCACGCCGAGGACGTCGACGTCGACCAGGCGGCCGAGCTGGCGCGGCGCGGTGTGCGGCTCGTCGGCTCCGACACCACCGGGATCGTGTGCTACCCCACGTGCGGTGACGCCCGCCGGATCAGCCCCGATCACCGCCGCGGGTTCCGGGACCTGGCCGCGGCGCGGGCCGCCGGGTACCGGCCGTGCCTGCGCTGCCGCCCCGGCGACCCGCAGCCCGCGTAAGCGCACCACCGGTCGACGGTGGCGGCCCATTCCGCCGTGGCCCGAATGAGACGGCTCCCGCGCGGGTGCCGATGACCACCGGCCGAATCCTGGAATACCTTTTACTTCGGACCCGAGTTGCTCGAAGAAATGCATGTCGAGTAAGGGGAAGTGGCGTTGATCGCAGTTCGGCCGGGCGGCGCCGTTTGTTCGGGTCGCACTCGTCCGTTCGGATCCGCTTCGCAGCGCCGGTCAAGACGACGTCGGTCACGTGCTCGTCATGGCCGGGCACTGACACCGCCGTCCCGTCAAAAACGACGGCAAGCCGGGCTACTGTAGCGGTCAAACCGCATTTGCGCTGCATTTGGGAATGCTCTCCATAATTCGATCAAGACATCATCAGATCGGTGCGGGCTAGAGTCGCGATGGTGTTGCTGGGCATCATCCACGGGCCCCCGACAACGTCGCGGGAAATGAACGGCGGATTTACCGATCTGGGGAGCGAAGAATGGCGGCGAGCGGTACCGGCCGGGCCACCCCCGGCGAGGCGGCCGGCCATGTCACCGCGGACCACGTCCTGGTCCCCGCGGGGCCGGCGCACGGGACGCGGGGGCGGCAGGGGGAGCGCCTGGAGCACCTGTTCGAGGAGCGGTGCGACCGGCTGCGAGCCGAGGGCTCCCCTGACCACCCCGCCGTCGACGCCGGCGGCACCACCCTGACCTACGACGACCTCGACGCGCGGGCCAACCGGCTCGCCCGCCACCTGCTGGCGCGGGGCATCCGCCCGGGCGACCGGATCGGGCTGCTGTTCGACCGGGCCCTGCCGTCCTACACGGGCATGCTGGCCGCACTGAAGATCAACGCCGTGTACGTGCCGCTCGACCCCGGCTACCCGCCCGACCGGCTGTCCTACATCGCGGCGGACGCGGGCGTGCGGACCGTGCTGACGCTGTCGCACCTGCGCGGGCCCCTGGCGGCCGCGACGGCGCAGGTCGTGTGCCTCGACGAGGCGGAGCCGCAGATCGCCGCCCTTCCCGGCCACCGCCTCACCGCCACCGAGAAGGGCGTTCCGGCCGGCGACCTGTGCTACATCATCTACACCTCCGGCTCGACGGGACGGCCCAAGGGCGTGGCGATCCAGCACGCCGCCGTCTGCAACTTCGTCCGCGTCGCGGCCGAGGTCTACGGGGTGGAGCCGGCGGACCGGATGTACCAGGGCATGACGATCGCCTTCGACTTCTCCGTGGAGGAGATCTGGGTGCCCCTGGCCTCGGGCGCGACCCTGGTCCCCAGGCCGGGCGGGACGGCGCTGGTCGGCGCCGAGCTGGGCGACTTCCTGCGGGACAGGCGGGTCTCCGCCCTGTGCTGCGTCCCGACGCTCCTGGCCACGCTCGACCAGGACCTCCCCGGGCTGCGCTTCCTGCTGGTGTCCGGTGAGGCGTGCCCGCAGGACCTGGTCGCCCGGTGGCACCGCCCCGGACGCCGGTTCCTGAACGTCTACGGGCCCACCGAGACCACCGTCACCGCCACCTGGACGACGCTCCACCCCGACCGGCCGGTGACCATCGGCGTCCCGCTGCCCACCTACGCGGTGGTCATCCTGGACCCGGACGAGGACCGCGCCCTGGAGCCCGGCCGCCCGGGTGAGATCGGCATCGCGGGGGCCGGGCTGGCCGCCGGGTACGTCAACCGCGAGGACCTGACCCGCACCAGGTTCGTGCCCGACTTCCTCGGCATCGAGCACAACCCGTCCGGCCGGATCTACCGCACCGGTGACCTGGGCCGGATCAACGCCGACGGCGAGCTCGAGTACCACGGCCGCATCGACACCCAGGTCAAGATCCGCGGCTACCGCATCGAGCTGACCGAGATCGAATCGGTCCTGTCGGAGGTGCCGGGGATCGCGCAGACGGTGGTCGGCGTCCACGAGCCCGAACCGGGCGTGGTCGAACTCGTCGCCTACTACACCTGCCGCAACGGCGACGGCCAACGCGAAGGTGGAGGCGGCGGCCACCGTGAACGCCTGCACCGGCGCGCGCGGGAGCGGCTGCCCCGCTACATGGTGCCCGCCTACTTCGAGGAACTCGACGCCATCCCGACGCTGCCGAGCGACAAGGCCGACCGCAGCAGGCTCCCCGCACCGAGAGGACCGCGCGGCCTCGCCGCCACCGGCGGCGGCACCGGCGGCGGCACCGCCCCGGCCGGCGGCACCGAGCGGTTGCTCGCCGACGTGCTGGCCGGCCTCACGCGGCTGGACGGCGTGCCGGCCGACGGCCACTTCTTCGACGACCTGGGCGCCGACTCGCTGGTGATGGCCCGCTTCTGCGCCGCGCTGCGGGACCGGACGGACCTGGCGGCACCGTCGATGGCCGACATCTACCAGAACCCCACGATCAGGGATCTGGCCGCGACGATCGACGCCACGGCCCCCGCGCCCGCGCGTCCGCCGCTGGCACCGCCGGACGCGGCCGAGCCGGTCCTGGCGACGGCGAAGGCCCCGCGGCGCACGGCGGAGTACGTGCTGTGCGGCCTCCTGCAGTTCCTGCTGTTCCTCGGCATCATCTACCTCGGCGCCAAGGCCGCCCTCGGATACCGGTGGGTCGCCCACGCGGACGGGCCGCTGGACCTCTACCGGCGGGGACTGGTCTACGGCTGCGTGGTCTACGGGTACCTGTGCATCCTGCCGATCCTGGCCAAGTGGGCGCTCGTCGGCCGCTGGAAGCCCCAGGAGATCCGCGTGTGGAGCCTGCCGTACGTGCGGTTCTGGACGGTCAAGACGCTGGTACGGGCCAGCCCGCTGGCGCTCTTCGCCGGATCACCGCTCTACCTCCTGCACCTCAGGATGCTGGGCGCGAAGATCGGCCGCGGGGCCGTGGTGTTCTCCCGGACGCCGCTGTGCACCGATCTGCTGACGATCGGCGCCGGGACGGTCATCAGGGAGAACTGCGCCATGTCCGGATACCGGGCCGACGCGGGCGTCATCCGGACCGGCGCGATCACCCTCGGCGACGACGTGTTCGTCGGCGAACAGACCGTCCTGGACATCGACACCCGCATGGGCGACCGGTCCCAGCTCGGGCACGCCTCGTCCCTGCACGCCTCCCAGACCGTCCCGGAGGGCGAACGCTGGCACGGATGCCCGGCCCGGCGCACCGACGCCGACTACATGCCGGTCCCCCCGGCACGCTGCGGCACCCTGAGGAGATTCGCCTACGGGTTCACCCAGGTGTTCGTCCTGCTCGCGATCTCCCTGCCCTTGGCGGCCATGATCCTTACCGTGCTCTTCACGCGTTTCCCAGTGCTCGACGAGGTGCTGGGCCCGCATCCGGAAGGGCTCGGCAGCCCGGCGTTCTACCTGGACGCCCTGCTGCTGTCCACCGTGCTGTTCTTCGGCGGCGCCCTCACCGGACTGCTGGTGGTGGTGACCGTTCCGCGCCTTCTCACCCTCCTGGTCAGGCGGGACCGCGTCTATCCGCTCTACGGGATCCACTACTGGGCCCAGACGGCGATCAGGCGCGCGACGAACGCGAAGTTCTACACCGACCTGTTCGGCGACAGCTCCTACATCGTCCCCTACCTGCGCGCCCTGGGGTACCGCTTCGCGCGGCCGATCGTGCAGACCGGGACGAACTTCGGCACCGAGCTGAGCCACCATTCGCCCTACCTGACCACGGTGGGCAGCGGCACGATGGTCTCCGACGGGCTGTCGATCATGAACGCCGACTTCTCCAGCACGTCCTTCCGGGTGTCGCGGGTGACGATCGGGGCGCGCAACTTCTTCGGCAACGCCATCGCCTTCCCGGCCGGGGCCCGCGTCGGCGACGACGTCCTGCTCGGCACGAAGGTGGCGGTCCCCGTCGCCGGGCGGGTACGGGAGAACGTCGGGCTGCTGGGCTCGCCCTGCTTCGAGATCCCCCGGTCGGTGCGCCGGGACCGCGGGCTCGAACACCTGGACAAGACCCCAGAGGCCGGGGACGAGACCGGGGACCTCCAGCGGCGCCTGGCCGCCAAGAACCGCCACAACCTCACCACCATGGGCCTGTTCCTGCTGGTGAGGTGGTTCGGGTCCACCGTGGTGATCACGCTGTGGCTGCTCGCCGAGGAGGTGTTCCAGGGCCCGCGGGCGCTGGGCATCGTCGCGGCGGTCCTGGTCACCCTCCTGTTCGGTGTCGGCTACGCCGTGCTGGTCGAGCGCGCCGTCACCCGGTTCCGCCCGCTCAGGCCCCGGCTGTGCTCGATCTACGACCCGTACTTCCGGTGGCACGAACGCCTGTGGAAGCTGGGCGCGCCGGCACCGTTCAGCGGAACCCCGTTCAAGAACCTCATCTGGCGCCTGCTCGGCGTGCGCATTGGCCGCCGGGTCTTCGACGACGGCTGCGCGGTGCCGGAGAAGACCCTGGTCACCATCGGGGACGAGGCCACGCTTAACGCCGAAAGCGTGATCCAGTGCCACTCGCTGGAGGAGGGCGTCTTCAAGTCCGACCGGACCACGATCGGCGCCGGCTGCACCCTGGGCGTCGAGTCGTTCGTGCACTACGGCGTGACGATGGGGCAGGGGGCGACGCTCGACGCCGACTCCTTCCTCATGAAGGGCGAGCAGGTCCCCGCGAAGGCGAGATGGCGGGGAAACCCGGCGGGCCACACCCGCACGACCACCCCGGACCTCACCGCGCCGGCGGCGGCCGTCCCGCCAGGGCGTTCCCCGTCAGCGGCGGGCGGCCAGGGCGACGCCGGCGCCGCCCAGCACCAGACCCGCCACGGCCATGGCGTTCAGCGACTGCCCGATCGTCAGCCACGCCATGACCGCCGTGACCGAGGGGATCAGGAAGAACAGGGTGGCGACCCGGGCCGCCGGGGCGCGCCGCAGCATCAGGTTCAGCAGCACGAACGCGCCGATGGAGTTGACCAGCACCATCCAGCCGAGCGAGGCGCCGAACGGCGCCCAGTCCGTCACGCGCGGCGTCTCGGTCAGCAGCGACAGCACGCCGACCGGGACGGCGGCGATGAGGAACTGCGCGGCCGTGCCGGTCCGGACGTCCATGGCCGGGACGAACCGCTGCTGGTAGAGGGTGCCCAGGCTCAGGCCGAGCAGGCCCGCCGCGCACAGCGCCACCCCGAGCGGTGAGAACGCCAGGCGGCCGGCCACGGCCAGCACGACCCCGGCGCCGCCGAGCGCGAACCCCGCCCACTGGCGGGCGGTGACCCGCTGCCCCGGCAGCAGCGCCGACAGCGCCGCGATCACCACCGGGTTCAGGCCCTGGACGAGCGCGACGACGGCGGCGGGCAGGCCCATGTCCATGGCCGTGTACAAGGCGCCGAACTGGACGGCCTGGATCAGCAGCCCGCTCACCGCCACGTGCGCCAGCGCCCGGCCGCGCGGCCAGGGCGCCCGGACGGCGACCGCGAACGCCGCCAGCAGCAGCCCCGCCAGCCCGAACCGGGCGAAGATCAGCAGCAGCGGCGGGGCCGCGTCCACCCCGATCACCCCGGCGATGAACGCGCTGCTCCACAGCAGCACGAACACCCCCGGGACCGCCCGCACCGCCCTCCCGCCGGCGGGCGGCGCCGCCGTCTCGCTCGCGGGTCGTGCGGTGGCCGGGCCGCTGCCTGCGGCCCGCCGCTCGGTACCCACCAGCTCGGTGTCCACCCGCCCGGTGCCCGCGGCCATCGGATCCCCTTAAGTAACCAGTCAGAACGGTTACTGAGTCTGAATCCCCCCACGTAACCTGTCAAGCCGGTTACGATAGGGGGATGACGTTCAGGTTCGTCAGCGGCAACCTCGCCCTCGACTTCGTCGGCACCCTCCAGCACCGCCGGCACGACCGCCGCGACCTGCTGCGCGACCCCGCCGACGTGGCCGCCTGGATCACCGCCGCCGGCCTGGTCACCGGCACCCCCGCCCTGCGGCCCGGCGACCTGGAACACGCCCTCGCCCTGCGCGAGGCGATCTTCCGCGCCGCCGCCGCGGCCATCCGCGGCGAGCCCCCCGCCGACGACGACGACCGCGCCACGATCAACGCCGCCGCCGCGCCGCCGCCCCCCGTCCCCTCCCTCCCTCGTCCCGGCGCCGCCGGCGATCCCGTGCACCGCTCCGGGGACGCCCGCGCGGCCCTGTCCCAGGTCGCCCGCGCGGCGATCGACCTGCTCGGCGGAGCCGTCCCCGGCACCCTCAAGGAATGCGGATCGGGCACCTGCACCCGCCTGTACCTCGACACCTCCCGCCGCGGCACCCGCCGCTGGTGCGACATGCGCGAATGCGGCAACCGCGCCAAGGCCGCCGCGTTCCGCGCCCGCCAGCGCACCTGACCCCCCGCCCGCCCCGGCGCCGCCCGGCTCCGGGAGCCGGGGGGCGGGCATAGAACGGCACGGGACGGGAATGGGGCCGTCCACCTGCGGGAATCCCGCGGGAACCGCCGACGAGGGGGAGATCGCCATGCGCGTCGTCGTCACCGGCGCCACCGGCAACATCGGGACCAGCACCATCCGCGCGCTCACGCAGGACCCGGCCGTCACCGCCGTCACCGGACTGGCCCGCCGCCGGCCCGGACCCGACGCCGCCGGAGAGACCGACCCTTCCGGCACCGGCAAGCTCCAGTGGGAGGAGGCCGACGTCACCGACAGCGACCTGGTCCCCCTCATGCGCGGCGCCGACGCCGTGATCCACCTGGCCTGGCTGTTCCAGCCCACGCACCGCCCCGCGGTGACCTGGGACGCCAACGCCGTCGGCAGCGCCCGGGTGTTCGACGCCGCCGCCGAGGCCGGCGTGCCCGCACTGGTGTACTCCTCCTCCGTCGGCGCCTACTCCCCCGGCCCCAAGGACCGCCCCGTCGACGAGTCCTGGCCCACCCACGGCTGGCCCGGCGCCGCCTACAGCCGCGAGAAGGCCTACGTCGAACGGCTCCTGGACGCCTTCGAGACCGCCAACCCGAGCTGCCGCGTCGTGCGGATCCGGCCCGGGTTCATCTTCGAACGGGGGAGCGCCGCCCAGCAGCGGCGCCTGTTCGCCGGGCCGCTGCTGCCCGGCCGGCTCGCCCGCCCCGGCCTCATCCCCATCGTCCCGGACCTGCCCGGGCTCCGCCTGCAGGTCCTGCACTCCGCCGACGCCGGGCAGGCGTTCCGCCTGGCCGCCACCGGCGACGCCCGCGGCGCCTTCAACATCGCCGCCGACCCCGTCATGGACGCGGCCGAGCTCGCCGGCCTCCTCGGCGCCCGCACCGTGCGGCTGCCCGCCCGCGGCGTGCGGGCCGCGCTCGCCGCCGCCTGGGGACTGCATCTGGTCCCCGCCTCACCCGGCCTGTTCGACCTGGCCCTGCAGGTCCCGCTCATGGACACCGCGCGGGCCCGCACCGAACTCGGCTGGACGCCCCGGCACACCGCCCGGGAGGCCATCACCGAGTTCCTGGAGGGCCTGCGCGCCGGCGCCGGCCGCGACACCCCGCCGCTGTCCCCCGAGACCGGGGGGACGATGCGCGCCCGCGAGTTCAGCACCGGCATCGGCCGCAAACCCTGACCCCGCAAACCCGACACCAGGCCCTGCCGCCACCGACCCGGAGGTCACCCATGCCGACGATCACACCCGACCACCTGTACGCCCTGCTGGCCTCCGACGACCGCGGCGCCGCGCTCGTCGTCATCGGCGGCGAGGCCACCGTCGTCCCTACCGCCCCCGGCCGCGGCGACGGCCCCGAGGACGCCCTGGTGATCACCACTCGGGACGCCGTCATCGCCGAACTCGACACCGGCGCCAACGAGGAGCAGATCGAACGCCTCGCCCAGCGCCTGGACGTCGCCCTCGACAGCCTCGGCGGCTGACCTCCGCGCCGCGGCCCTGCACGAGCACGAACGGCCCCGGGGGATCACTCGCGGCGGCGGCGCCGGTGGCTGGTGTCGCAGAACGGGTAGGCCCGGCTGCGGCGGCACGCGCACAGCGCCACCAGCCACCGGTCCGACACCACCGTCGTGCCGTCCTCCAGCACGACCTCGACCGGGCCCTCCACCAGCACCGGCCCGCCCGGCACCATCCGCACCCGCCGCCGCTCCCGCGACCCCGCAACGGGTTCCGCAGCGGTCTGCGGGGCGGTCTCGGGCGCGGTGTCAGGCGCGGTGTCAGGCGGCCCGCCGGGCACTGTCACGTTCGCTCCCCTCCTCGATCCGCGCGGCGCGCACCACCACCAGCTCCTCGTGAAGCTGACCCGGATCCACCATGCCCCGCGCCCGCAACGCCGCTGCACGGCGCCGCATCACCGGACCGAACGGCTCGCGGTGCCGCGCCACCACCGACGCCCGCATGCCCGCACTGCGCAGCGCCACCAGCGTGGCCGCCACCCCGTTCAGCGACGAGTGCACCATCAGCAGGGTCCCCGACGGGCTCAGATGCCCCGGCGCGCCGGCGCAGATCCGGTCCAGCAGCGCCCGCCCGTCCGGCCCCGCCTCCCACGCCCGCGCCCGGCCGCGCACCGCCGCCGGGTCGGCGTCCCCCGCCACGTACGGGGGGTTGGCGACGATCACGTCGAACTCCTCGCCCGCCACCGGTGCGAACAGGTCCCCGCGCAGCACCCGCACCGGCAGGCCCCGCATCCGCGCGTTCACCCGCGCCGCCAGCACCGCCTGCGCGGACACGTCCACCGCCACCACCCGGCAGCCCGCCCGCGCCGCGGCCAGCGCCACCGCTCCCGTCCCGGTGCCGAGCTCCAGCACCCGCGCGCCCGGCGGCGCCCCCGCCTGGCCGAGCGCCCGCAGCAGCTCCCCCGCCAGCAGCGAGGTGTCGGACTGCGGCCGGTACACCCCCGGCGGCCTGAACAGCAGCATTCCCCGTCCCCCCTTCACCCGTGCCCCCTTCACCCGGCGGCCCGCAGGCCCGCGGGCGATCCCGACAGCAGGCCCGGCGACAGGTCCGGCAGCGGGCGCCGCAGCGCCGACCGCCCCTGCCGCCACCGGTCCAGCAGATGCGCGCCCAGCCGGTCCTCCAGCAGCGCGGTCGCCTGGATCCCCAGCACCACGTCCCCCGCCAGGCCCGGCTCGGACTCCAGCAGCCCGCCGACCACCTCGTGCCGCAGCACCTGCTCGTGGACGGCGTCGGCCTCGACGTGCTCGGTGTAGAAGAACCGGGCCCGCGGACCGGCGCCCAGCCGCTCCAGGGCCCGCACCATCCGCCGCGCCGACGGCGCCGTGGTGATCTCCGCCGCGGCGAAATGCCCCACCAGCGCGGCCCGCAGCGAGCGCCGGAGCCCGAACAGCGACATCATGTTCACCGTCGCCAGCATCACCGCCGGAGCCGCGTCCACGTACGCGCCGTAGGAGGAGTCGAGGCCGAGATCGTCCAGCAGGTCGGCGTACAGGCCCTGATGGATCATCTGCGCGCGGCCGCCCCCGAACTCGTCGTTCTCCACCGCGACCAGCGCCGTCTTGACCCCACCCCGCAGCCGCGGGATCACCCACGCGTGCGGATCGGCCTCCTTCAGGTGGTAAACCGACCGCAGCGCCGCGTGTTCGAGCAGCTGCCACCACTCGCCCTCGTCACGCAGGTACTGCGACACGCCGCGCGCGTCCACCGGCTCCACCAGCAGGTCCTCCAGCGCCTCCACCACGTCGCCGCCGCCGGGCACGTCGCGGCGCAGCGCCGCCAGGAACACCGCCTCCATCGCGCCGCGCAGCCGCAGCAGCCCCGCATCCCACTCCCAGTCCGGGTCCACGCCGGCGAACCCGCGGTAGTGCAGCTCGTAGCACAGGTGCAGCGCCAGCTGCAGATCCTCCCCGTAGGGATCGGCGGCCGTCACCTCGGCGACCGGAACCTCCGGAATCGGCGGCGCCGCCGCGTGCGGGACGGGGCCCGGGGCCGGGCCCGACTCCAGGGCGGCCGCGACAGCGCGCGACAGCGGCCCGCGCGGCTCCGGCACCACCGGGTCGCCGCTGGGCCGCCGTGAGGGCGGCAGATCCTGCTGAACGCTCATGTCTCCTCCGTGCATCAGGGGGTGTCCGGCTCCGGTACCCGCTCACTCGCGTCCCATACGCACGGTTTCTCCCCCGATGTCGCACCAGGCCCCTCCGCGGGGCCTCCCGGCCCGTCCGCTCCGGTGCCGGCGCCCGCCAGGCCACCGGACTCGGTCTGCCGCGCCAGCATCTCCACCACCGCGCGCGGGCCGCCCCGGCGCGCGGCCCGCCGCTGCCGCTGCGCGCCCGTCCCGGCCCTGCGCACGCCCTCCACCAGCGCCAGCACCGCGTCGAGGTCGCCCGAGCGCGCCAGCGCCGGGCCCGCGCGGGCCACCAGATCGTCCACCCGCCGCCACGCCGGGACGCTCCGCCGCGCCACCGGGTCCGCCATCGGGCCGTCCATGCCGTACCGTGACGCGCTCCACAGCGCCGCAGCGCACACCTGCCCGTCCGCCCGCGGCGCCTCCCGCCCCCGCGCCAGGTCGTCCAGCGCCGCGCCGACCAGCCCCCGCACCAGCGCGGCCTGCAGCAGCGCCTCGTCGGCGGTGGCCGCCGCGTCCGCCGCCCGCACCTCCACCGTCGGCCACCGCGGCGACGGCCGCGCCAGCCAGAACGTCATCGCCGCGTCCACCAGCACCCCCGCCTCCACCAGCGCCGCCACCCGCGCGTCGTACTCGGCCGCCGACGCCGACCACGGCGGCACCCCCGCCCCCGGGAACCGCGACATCTCCACCTGCCGCCGGCCCGGATAGCCCGCCGCGCGGCCCCGGTCGAACGCCGAGTTCACCGACAGCGCCATCAGGACCGGCAGCCACGGCCGCAGATGGTTCACCACCGCCACCGCGGTGTCCCGGTCCGGCACCCCGACGTGGACGTGGCACCCGCACGCCTGGTAGTCGCGCACCACCTCCCCGTAGGCGGCCACGATCGCGGCGAACCGCTCCCCGCGCGCGACCGGCGGCGGAGGGCCGCCCAGTACCGGCGTCCCCGCCGACACCAGCAGCGCGCCGCACCCGCGCGCCGCCTCCGCCAGCCGCGCCCGCCCGTACCGCAGCTGCGCCCGAATGCCCGCCAGGTCGTGGCACACCCCTGTCGTCGCCTCCACCTGCGAGGCCAGCAGCTCGCCCTGGAACGACCCGCGGGTCCCCGCCCACCGGTGCGGGCCCGCCGCGCGCAGGACCTCCTCCGCGCGCCCGACGCACTCCCCCGACACCGCGTCCACCAGCAGGAACTCCTCCTCCACTCCGAGGCTCCTGCCCGCCACCACCGCGTCCGGCGCAGTGTCCGGCGCGGTGTCCGGCACGCCGCCGTCTCCCGCAGGCCCGTCTCCGCCCATGCCCCGTGCCCCCTCGCTCGCACAGACCCGTCACCCCCGGCAGATGCCCGTCCGGAACGTCCCCTCCCACCCCCGGGCAAGATCCTTTACGGCGGGCGGTGCCGCCGTGACCGGATCGTTCCGCATGGCGCCGCGATGATGCCTGCCGCCGCGGCGCGGCTCCCGGCCAGCATCGGACGCATGAACCGAGCGCTTCTCGTCATCGACGTCCAGGAGTCCTTCCGCCACCGCCCCCTCTGGGCCGCGGTCTCAACCCCCGACATCGCCGCCCGCACCGCCCGCCTCGCCGCCGCCGCCCGCGAAGCGGGCGACCTGGTCGTGTGGATCCTGCACGCCGAACCCGGCAGCGGCGATGTGTTCGACCCCGCCCTCGGCCACGTCCGCCTCATGGACGGCCTGCGGCCCGCCGCCGGGGAACCGGTCCTCACCAAGACCTCCCGCAACGCCTTCACCACCACCAACCTGCAGCAGTTGCTGACCTCCCGCGGCATCGGCGAGGTCACCGTCTGCGGCATCCAGACCGAGCAGTGCTGCGAGACCACGGCCCGCCTGGCCGCCGACCTCGGCTACCGGGTCACCTTCGTCACCGACGCCACCGCCACCTTCCCCATCCCCCACCGCGACGCCCCGCCCGGCCGCCCCCTCGCCGAGATCCTCGCCGACCCCGCCACACTGCCCACCGACCAGATCATCGCCCGCACCGAGTACGCCCTGGCCGGACGGTTCGCCGCCATCGCCTCCCTCGACGACCTCGCCCCCGCGGAGGGCGCCACGGCCCCGGTAGGCTGACCGGATCGTGACACGCATCGTCTTCCTGCTCGTCCCCGGACTGCACCTGCTCGACCTCGCCGGCCCCGCCCAGGTGTTCTCCACCGCCGCGAACGCCGGCCTGCCCTACCGGCTCGCCTACGTCGCCGACCGGCCAGGCTCCGGGGACGAGCCGGACGACGACCCGCCCGAACACGTGCCGACCGCCCAGGGCATCGCGCTGCAGGCCGACACCGCCTGGCCCGCCCTGACCGCCGACGACATCGTCCTGGTCCCCGGATGGCGCTGGGGAACCGGCCGCCCCCACGCCCCGCCTGTCTCCGACCACGCCGCACACCGCCTGGCCGGCCACCACGCCGCCGGCGGCACCGTCGCCAGCGTCTGCGCCGGCGCGTTCGCCCTCGCCCACGCCGGGCTCCTGGACGGACGCCGCTGCACCACCCACCACGAGCTCCAGGACGCCCTCGCCCGCCGCCACCCCCGCGCCACCGTCGTCCGCGACGTCCTGTACGTCACCGACGGCCGCGTCATCACCTCCGCCGGCATCGCCTCCGGCATCGACCTCGCCCTGCACCTGGTCGCCGCCCGATACGGCCCCGCCGCCGCCGCGCGCATCGCCCGCACCATGGTCGTCTACGCCCGCCGCAACGGCGACGAACCCCAGGCCAGCGCCCTGCTGCGGCACCGCGCCCACGTGTCCGACACCGTCCACCGCGCCCAGGACCTCATCGACGCCCGCTACACCCGCCCCCTCCCGCTGGCCGCCCTCGCCGCCGAGACCGGGGTCAGCGAACGCACCCTCACCCGCCGCTTCACCGCCGCGACCGGCCTCACCCCGCTGCGCTACCAGCAGGAATTGCGGCTCGAACGCGCCGAGCACCTCATCGGGCAGGGCGCCACCACCGACGCCGCCGCCCGCGCCGTCGGGTTCACCGACGCCCGCATGCTCCGCCGCCTGCGTGCCCGCCCCTGACCTCGCGCCCGCACGGCCGAGGGCGGGGTCAGCCGTGCAGCGCCACGTACGGCGCCAGCACCAGCAGGCTCACCACCAGCGCGCCCTTCAGCACCCCCGCCGGGACCGCCCGCGCGATCGCCCACCCCGCCACCACACCCGCCAGCTCCGGCACCCCCACCAGCGCCGCCAGCGGCCAGTCGACCGCTCCCGCCGCGACGTACCCCAGCGTCCCGGCCCCGGCGATCACCACCGACTGGGCCTGCGCGGCCGCCAGCGCCGCCAGCACCGGCGACCCGAGCGCCACCAGCAGCGGGACGCACAGCATCGGCCCCCCGACCCCGAACAGCGCCCCCGCAGCCGCCACCGCCGCCCCGGCCGCCAGCACCACCGGCCACCCCGGCCCCGCCGCCCCGGCCCCCTCACCCCGGCGGCACAGCACCAGAATCGCGGTCAGCGCGACCAGCACCCCCAGCAGCACACCGAACACCCGCCCGGTCACCAGGCCGTTCAGCCACACCCCCAGCGGCGTCCCGGCCACCGCGCCCCCGCACAGCAGCGCCGCCGTCCGCCGCGTCCCCGGCTCGCGCAGCTGCCCCGACCGGGTGTAGACGGCCGTCCCCAGCACCCCGGTCGCGACATTGGTCACCATGGCCGTCCCCGCCACCTGCGCCGGCGGCAGCCCCGTCAGCGCGAACAGCCCGGCCGTGACCAGCACTCCGCCCGGCCCGACCGCCGTCACCCCCACCCCGGCGGCCACCCCCAGCAGCACCAGCGCCGCCACCACCCCCGGCTCCAGCCCCGTCACGGCCCAGATCCCCGCCGCTCGGCGGCGCCCCGGTACAGGGTCGCGTGGAAGGTGAGCCGGTCCGCGCGGATCCGGATGTCCTCGCAGTCGACCGGGCGGCCGTCGGCGAGCCGGGTCAGCCGGCCCACCGCGAACACCGCCGCGCCCTCCGCCACCCCCAGCAGCCCCGCGAGCCCCGGCCCGGCGCCGACCGCGTCCAGCGTCACCTCCGCCCGCCCCAGCCGCTGCCCGGCCACCTCCTCGATCAGCGCGAACAGGTCGCGCCCCGCCAGGTCCAGCCCCAGCACCGCACCGCCCACGTCCGCGGGCAGGTAGCTGACGTCCAGCGACAGCGGCTCCCCCTCCAGCCGCCGCAGCCGCTCGATGCGCACCGCGCCCTCACCCGGCGCCAGCCCAAGCCGCGCGGCCACGCCGTCCGGCGGGTCGTCGACGCGCCCGGCCGCGCGGACCTCGTTGGTGACCGCGCCATGCCCGGCCAGGGTCTCGGCCAGCCCCTCCAGCCGGTCCAGCCCGTGCCCGTACCAGGGCGCCACCACCATCGTCCCCACGCCCCGCCGCCGGACGACCAGCCCCTCGTCCCGCAGCAGCGCCAGCGCGTCCCGGACCGCGTTGCGGGACGCGCCGAGCCTGGCCCCGAGCACCCGCTCGTCGGGCAGCAGGCCGTCCGCGAACGCCCCGCCCGCGATGTCGCGGCGCAGCACCTCCGCCGCCCGCCGCGCCCGCTCCGCCCGCGGGCTCGACGACACCCACCCCGCCCGCGCCGCATCATCCATGCCGCCCCTCCCACCCCCGGCCGACTTCCGCCACTGTTCCGCCACCCAAGGGTACGACGCTCGTCCGCCGCATGGAGGCCGTCCGCTGTCGCGGGGGTCGCTCAGCGGGGTGAGGCGGCGCCCCGGACGCGCTCGGCGGCACCGTCCGACAGGAACGAGGCGAGCTTCCGCCCCTCCGCGGTGACGGCCTCGCGGTCGGCCCGGGTGAAGCGGCGCAGCGGCGTGACCGACACGGTGCCGTCCTCGACGTCCCACGTGGGGGCAGACCAAGTAAGCAGGAAAGGGGCAACGGGGCAGGTCGGCGGTGGTTGTGCTAGGTGAGGTGTGACCGTCCGCGTTGACTTGATCACAGTTCTGTGAACTGTGTGATGTTGGATCGTTGTAGTCCGTTACGGTGCGTAGGTCCTGGTTCGACGTGGTTCGGAAAGAGGCCCCGCGAGTGACGTCGATCGAGCGCACCGCCTACCCACAGTTCAAGAAGCTGATCTCGGCGCGGGTGCTGCATGTGTCTTCACTCCGACGAAGGTGTTCGAGGAGAAGATCGGCGGCAAGCTGAACACCGACGACCGGCCCGCGCTACTGGAAGCGCTGTCCCACATCCGCGACGGCGACATGCTCACCGTCCAGGAAGTCGACCGCCTCGGCCGCAACCTCCTGGAGGGCCTGATCGTCCTCAACGACCTGTTCCAACGCAGTGTCGCCGTCAAGGTCCTGGAGGGCATCGCGGCCGGTGAGCACACCGAGCGCTCCTTCCTGCTCGACCTGGCCCTCGCCCTGGCCGAAGACCGCCGCCGCGACATCGTCCGCAAGACCAACAACGGCCTGGAAGCGGCCCGCCGCCGCGGCCGCATCGGCGGCCGCCGACCCGTGGTCGACGACGACAAACGCGCCGCGATCCTGGCCCGCCGCGGGCGCGGAGAATCAATCCGCACCATCGCCGCCGGAGTCAAAGTCTCCGTCGGCGTCGTCCACAAAACCCTGGCCGAAGCCCAGCGAGAGACTCAGCGGGACCAGTAGCCCCTCTCAGTGCTTGGGGTCCCGGTAGCAATCGCCGATTGCTATAGCTGACCTGCGGGAACGTATTCGCGGTACGACAGTCGGCTGGTACTGCTTATCTGCGGTAGCCCCGCCGCAGGATTATGCCGCTGAGCTGCGCGAAGAGATTCGCTTTGGGCTCATCACACCAACCCAAGCGAAGTGCTTGTGTTAGCAGGACATCTTGCAGTACAGGTGCTCGTTCTTAGCCGTGGCCCGCTCAGCGAGGTCGGCGAGTTCCCCGAGGAAGTTGACCAGTCCCGATGTATCTGCTCCCTGGAAGTCCTCGAACCGCGACCATGACTCAGCCGCCTCGGCGAGCTGCTGGCCGCTGGCTGCCGCGAGACCGGCCATGAGCTCGTCAGATACCGTCACCACCACGACCTGATGGTCGTCGACTGACGCCACTAGTCTGCCGTGGCGGGGCCCCTCCTCGATCTCCTCAGTACTGCTGCCAGTGAGAAAGGCCTCCACCGGCACCAGGTGGTAGTCCGGAAAGAGGCCCTTCATCTCGATCATGTCGTAAGACGAGATATCAGTGATCGCATGGGCGGCCGCCTCGTCGGAAGGGGCTGAGAAGTAATCGCTCAGAACGCTCATGGCAGCATAGTGCCATTGGCCCTCCCATCGCACGAACCCGAGGGCCGGGCCTTCTAGCTGGCCGTCAGCACTCAAGACCCCTTGATCGTCACCATTGCCGGGGCCCACCGGACGGTCGTTGCCCCTTTCTGGCGTACTTGGTCTGGCCCCCACGTGGCGGCGACCCGTCCGTCCACCAGCACGGCGCGGGCGCCGGAGACCGGCAGGCCGCGGTGGGCGTCGTCGATGATCCGGCGCCGGTCGTGGTAGCCGAGGATCGCGTTGTCGAACGCCGGCAGGAACCGCACCGGCGCCGGCACATCGGGATCGGGGCGGGGCGCGCCGGGCAGGTCCAGCAGCTCCCGGCCCCGCTCGTCGCGGAAGGAGACCAGCTCCCCGCGGATCGCGGCCACCGCGCCCGGCAGCCCGGCCAGGCCGGACCAGGCGCGCAGATCGGCCGTGGCCGCCGGCCCGTACGCGGCCAGGTAGCGGCGCACCAGTGCCTCGCCCGCCGGGTCGGCGCCCTCCGCGGCCGGCGGGTCGTGCTCGCGGCCCAGCCACGAGGACAGCAGCACGTTGCGCACACCCGCCCGCTCCCGCCACAGCCCGCGCGGTGGCGCCTGCACCATCGGGACCAGCGCGGCGACCATCAGCTCGCCCAGCGCGCGCCGGCGCCGCGCCGGCAGGTCCCCCGCCACCGCCCGCACGAGCTCGGCCATCGAGCGGGGCTCGCCGTCGGCCATGACCGCCCGGCCCGCCGCCGCGAGCTCCTCCAGATCCACCCCGTCCAGCTCGCGGCGGTAGACCCCGAGGACCCGCTGCCGCAGCATCGGATCGTGGCGAGCAGCAGCTGCCGTGCGAGCGTCGCACGGTTGAGCGCCCGGACGGTCAGGACGGTCACCCGGCACCGCCGATACGCGGGGACGACACGTCGTTGTGGATCGTCATGAGGCAACGCTGGCAGACGAAGCGGTCAGGACATGACCGCTTCTCCGTCCCGACTGCGGCACGGAACCGGTCAGCCTCGGCCGGCGGGACCGTCGGGCGGCGGGGCCAGGGCGCCGGACAGGAACAGGGTGGTGACGGCGGCGCTGGCCTCCTCCACACCCAGGCGGTGGCGGATGACGCGGGAGACCGCGCCCTCCAGCAGGCTGAAGTAGAGCTCGGCCAGGGTGTGGACGGGCAGGTCGCGGCGGAAGTGGCCGCCCTTGGCGCCGCGCTCGAACACCGCGCGCAGCGGGCCGGCGAGCTGGCGCTCGACGCGGCGCGCCTCGACCGGGCTCCTCTCGAACAGCCCGAGGGCCCGGTACCTGCCGGTCGCGGCGATCGTCGCGCGGGTCATCCGGGCGACGGCCTCCTCGATCGGGACCGCGTCCAGGCGGGCGTCCTCCAGCCGGTCCGTGAGGTCGGCCAGGGCCGCCTCGTAGAGGGCGTACAGGAGTGCCTCGCGGCTGGGGAAGTAGCGGTAGAGCGTCGCCCGCGCGACGCCCGCGGCCTTGGCGATGTCGGTCATGCTCGCCGACTCGCCGCGCTCGGCCAGCACACCGGCCGCGACCTCGAGGATGCCCGCCCTGACGTGGTCGCGGATGACCGTGCTCCTGCTCATCGCCCGGAAGGCTACACCACCGTCCCAAAAGGCGACGCCATGCCCCATGTACGAGACAGCCT
Organism: Actinomadura sp. B10D3; assembly: GCF_039871695.1. Taxonomy (NCBI): domain Bacteria; kingdom Bacillati; phylum Actinomycetota; class Actinomycetes; order Streptosporangiales; family Thermomonosporaceae; genus Actinomadura; species Actinomadura sp. B10D3. The sequence goes on along the minus strand of NZ_JBDPLY010000005.1, from coordinate 88,320 downwards.
GTCTCTTGTCGGCCCCAGTCCGGATACTGGAGCCCGCCGCGCGTGGAACACCGCGCCAAGACCGCCGCACCTGGGAAGGAACCCCCCATGGAAACCGTGCACTCCAAAGACGGCACCCGCATCGCCATCGACCGGACCGGGACGGGCCCCGCCGTGGTGTATGTCGGCGGAGCCCTGAATGACCGCGGGTCGGGCGCCGCGCTCGCCGAGCTGCTGGCCCCGGTCCACACCGTCCTCACCTACGACCGCCGCGGCCGCGGCGACAGCGGCGACACCCCTCCCTACGCCGTCGAACGCGAGATCGAGGACCTGGCCGCCGTCATCGAGGCCGCCGGCGGATCCGCCGCGGTCTACGGAATGTCCTCGGGCGCCGTCCTGGCCCTGCGCGCCGCCGCGCACGGCCTGCCCGTCACCCGGCTCGCGCTGTTCGAGCCGCCGTTCAACCCGGCGCACGACGACCACCTCACCCGGGCCAGGGCCTACCACACCGACCTGTCCGGCCTGCTCGCCGACGGCCGCCGCGGCGACGCGCTCGCGCTGTTCATGACCAACGTCGGCATGCCCGCGGAGATGGTGCGGCAGATGCGGGACGCGCCGATGTGGCCCGCGCTGGAAGCGCTCGCGCCCACCCTCGCCTACGACTCCGCCGTCATGGACGACGCCGCCACCGGCGCCAAGCTCCCCGAGGACCTGCTCGCCCGGGTCACCGTCCCGGCGCTGGTGCTGGACGGAGGCGACAGCCCCGCCTGGATGCGCGACATCGCCCGCCGCGCCGCCGAGATCCTGCCCGCCGGGGCGCACCGGACTCTGGAAGGGCAGACCCACGACGTCGCGCCCGCCGTGCTCGCGCCCGTCCTGGCCGACTTCCTCGCCGCCTGACCGCCGAATCAGGCGCCAGGCCGGCCGCTGGTCAGGGCACCGGGACCTCGACGTGGCCGGGCGCGCCCCGCCGCACCGACGCGCGCCCGGCCGTGACCTGCGCGGCCCACGCCTCGAACGCCTCCAGCTCGGGCACGGGCACCGCCACATCAGCCTCGACGCCCGCCCCGTAGCGGACGTCGGCGGGCTGGTGCCCCCGGGAGTGCAGGTCGCCCAGGAACCGCCCCGACAGCGCGTGCTCCACCCCGACGGTCACCGTCACCACCGGGCGCAGCTCCACCACCCCGACGGCGTCGATCGTGTCGGCGACGGCCTGGGTGTAGGCGCGGACCAGGCCGCCCGCGCCGAGCTTCACCCCGCCGAAGTAGCGGGTGACGACCGCGACCGTGCCGGTCAGCCCGCGCCGGGTCAGCACCTCCAGCATCGGGACGCCCGCCGTCCCGGCCGGCTCGCCGTCGTCGCTGCTCTTGGTGATCTCGCCGTGCTCGCCCACGACGTAGGCGGTGCAGTTGTGGGTGGCGTCGCGGTGAGCCCGCCGGTGCGCGGCCACGAACGCCGCCGCCTCCGCCTCGTCGGCCGCGCGGGCGAGCGTGCAGACGAACCGGGACCTGCGGATCTCCAGCTCCCGCGATCCGCCCTGCCTGATCATGCGCATGGTCGTCCCCGATTCTACGTTTGGCCGGCCGGGCCCGCGAGCAGCACCCCGGGCATGGACGACGCACTGGACGCCCTCTACCGCAGGTGGCTGTTCGAGGTGTGGGGCGGCGACCACGCCGCCGCCGCCGAGATCCTCACCCCCGGCTTCACCGGCCACTGGCCGAACCTGGAGGTGCACGGCCCCGCCGAGGCCGCCGAGCAGGTCCGCCGCTCGCACGCCTACTTCACCGACGTGCGCGTCACCCTGGACGTCGGCCCGGTCGTCGGCGGCGGGATGGTCGCCGCCGGATGGAGCTTCCACGGCTCCTACCGCGGCGGCATCCCCGGCGCCACCGCCGAGCCCGGCACACCCGTCTCCTTCAGCGGCCAGGACATCTTCCGCGCCGAGGACGGCCGGTTCGCCGAGTACTGGGTCGTGTCGGACGCGCTCGGCCTCATGACCGCCCTCGGAGCCGTGGCCCTCCCCGGCTGACGGTCAGACCAGGTCGACCAGGTCGGCGATGGACGCCACGACGCGGTGCGGCCGGAACGGGAACCGGGCGATCTCGTCCTTGCCGGTCACCCCGGTCAGCACCAGGATCGTCTCCAGCCCGGCCTCGACGCCCGCGACGATGTCGGTGTCCATCCGGTCGCCGATCATGGCGGTGCTCTCGCTGTGCCCGCCGACGACGTTCAGCGCCGTCCGCATCATCAGCGGGTTCGGCTTGCCGACGAAGTAGGGCTCCACGCCCGTCGCGCGAGTGATCATCGCGGCGACCGCGCCGCACGCCGGCAGCGACCCCTCCGGGGACGGGCCGATCGGGTCGGGGTTGGTCGCCACGAACCGGGCGCCGTTCTCGATCAGCCGGATCGCACGGGTGATCTGCGAGAAGCTGTAGGTGCGGGTCTCCCCCAGCACCACGTAGTCGGGGTCGATGTCGGTCAGGACGAAGTCCGCCTCGTGCAGCGCGGTCGTCAGCCCCGCCTCCCCGATCACGTACGCCGACCCCTCGGGCCGCTGGTCGGCCAGGAACCGGGCGGTGGCCAGCGCCGACGTCCAGATCGACTCGGCCGGGACGACGAGCCCCGCCGCGGCCAGGCGGGCCGACAGGTCCCGGCGGGTGTAGATCGAGTTGTTGGTCAGGACGAGGAACGGTTTCCCGGAGGCGGCCAGGCGCCGGATGAACTCCTCCGCGCCGGGGACGGGACGGCCCTCGTGGACCAGCACCCCGTCCATGTCCGACAGCCAGTACTCGATCGGCTTGCGCTCGGTCATGCCCCCATTGTCGCAGGCAGGGATCATCCGAAGGACCATCCGGGCGAATCGGCCCGCGGCGGCGGGGGCGTTGACCCGCCCGTGATGTGGATCATAGATTTCGAGCACGGCGCACCGAACCGTGTTCGGCGGAGGGGCCCGCGCGGCGGCGCGCCGTGACCCCGCGGGAGGCGCGACGTGCAGGACCGTGACGTGAAGGACCGGGACACGCAGGGCACCGGACAGGACGGCGGGCTGCCCGCCATCGCCGAGGTCCGGGCGGCGATGACCGCGCCCGGGCGGCTGTTCGAGATGGCCGAGACCGAGGTACGCGGCGTGCGGACCCGCATCTGGAAGAACGCCCCGGCCACCCTGCGCGACATCCTGGAGATCTCCCGCGCCCACGGCGACAAGGACTACCTGGTCTACGGCGACGACCGGCTCACCTTCGCCGCCAACTACGCGCGGGCGGCGGCGTTCGCGCGGCGGCTCATCGACCGGTACGGGATAGCCAAGGGCGACCGGGTCGCGATCGCCATGCGCAACTACCCCGAATGGTCAGTGGCGTTCTTCGGCGCCGCCGCGGCGGGCGCGGTGGTGGTGCCGCTGAACGCCTGGTGGAGCGCCGGAGAGCTGGAGTACGGCCTGGCCGACAGCGGCGCGAAGGTCCTCATCGCCGACGCCGAGCGCGCCGAGCGCCTGGCCGGGGTGGTGACGAAGCTCGGCATCCCCTCCCTGGTCGCCCGCCCGGACGGGCCGCTGCCCGCCGGGGCCGAGGCGTTCGAGGACGCCGTCGGCGACGCCGGCGACCCGGCCGCGGCCTCGCTGCCGGAGGTGGCGCTCGATCCCGAGGACGAGGCCACGATCTTCTACACCTCGGGCACCACCGGACGGCCCAAGGGCGCGCTCGGCACGCACCGCAACATCGCCACCAACCCCGTCAGCCTCGCCTACGGGATCATGTCGGCCGGGGTCCGCGCCGGCCGGACCGTCGAGGAGCTGACCGCGCCGCAGCCGCGGGTGACGCTGCTGAGCGTCCCGTTCTTCCACGCCACCGGCTGCCACTCGGTGCTGGTCACCAGCGCCCTGCAGGGCGGCACCGTGGTGCTGATGTACAAGTGGGACGTCCGCAAGGCGCTGGAGCTGATCGAGCGGGAGAAGGTCACCGGGTTCGGCGGCGTGCCCACCATGGCCTGGCAGGTGCTCACCTCCCCCCACTTCGGCGAGTACGACACCTCCAGCCTCACCGGCGTCAGCTACGGCGGCGCGCCCGCCGCGCCCGCCCTCGTCGACAAGATCAAGGAGCGGTTGCCCGAGCGCATGCCCGGCAACGGGTACGGCCTGACCGAGACGTCTTCGGTCACCACCTACAACGGCGGGGTGAACTACCTGGAGCGGCCCGAGAGCGTCGGCCCTCCCGTCGCCGTCTGCGACGTCAAGGTCGTCGACCCCGCCGGGGAGGAGCTGCCGCCCGGCGAGGTCGGCGAGCTGCTCATCAAGGGCCCCAACGTCATCAAGGGCTACTGGAACAAGCCCGAGGCGACCGCGCGGGCGTTCGTGGACGGCTGGTTCCACAGCGGCGACCTGGCCCGCTTGGACGAGGACGGGTTCGTCTACATCGTCGACCGCGCCAAGGACATGCTCATCCGCGGCGGGGAGAACATCTACTGCGCCGAGGTCGAGGCCGCCCTGTACGAGCATCCCGCGATCGCCGACTGCGCGGTCATCGGCGTCCCCCACCAGGTCCTCGGCGAGGAGGTCGGCGCGGTGGTCGTGCTGCGCCCCGGCGCCGCGGCGGGCGAGGAGGAGATCCAGGAGTTCCTGCGCGGCCGGATCGCGGCGTTCAAGGTGCCGGTGCACTTCTGGTTCCGCGACGAGGGCCTGCCCCGCAACCCCGGCGGGAAGATCCTCAAGACGCGGCTGCGGGAGGAACTGCTCGGCTGATCCTCGGCACCGCCACCGGACGGCGCGTATCGTGATCTTGTGAGCGACCACGATCCGCGCACCGGCATCAGGCAGATCGACGCGCCGGGCCTGGCCCCCGGCCCCGGCTACAGCCACGCCGTGTCCGTCGACGTCCCCGGCCGGCTGGTCGTGCTCAGCGGCCAGATCGCCCTGGACGCCGCCGGGAACCTCGTCGGCCCCGGCGACCTGGAGGCCCAGACCCGGCAGGTGTTCGCCAACCTGGAGGCCGCGCTGGCCGCGGCCGACGCCCGCTGGGAGCACGTCGTGCGGCTCGGGTACTTCCTGCGGGACGCCGGCGGCGTCGGCGTCGTGCGTGCGGTGCGCGCCGAGTTCATCCCCGAGGGCGTGTCCCCGGCCGCGTCGCTGGTGGAGGTGTCCCGCCTGGTCCGCGACGACCTGCTCGTGGAGATCGAGGCCATGGCCGTGGTCCCCGCCACCTAGCCCGTCCCACCGCAAGATGCGTCGCGGCGGTCGACATGCCCGGACTGGAACACGCGCCCCGCCGAAGAAGCGTGACCACGCCTAAGAACGCGACGGGGCGCCCCGGGCACCCGGGACGCCCCCGTCACCTGCGGCGGACGCTCAGACGTTCACCCCGAAGTCGGACGCGATGCCCGACAGGCCCGAGGCGTAGCCCTGCCCCACCGCGCGGAACTTCCACTCGGTGCCGTTGCGGTACAGCTCGCCGAACACCATCGCGGTCTCGGTCGAGGCGTCCTCCGACAGGTCGTAGCGCGCGATCTCGCCGTTGTCGGCCTGGTTCACCACGCGGATGAACGCGTTGCGGACCTGGCCGAAGTTCTGCTGGCGGGTGTCGGCGTCGTAGATCGACACCGGGAAGACGATCTTGGAGACCTCGGCGGGGACCGAGGTGAGGTTCACCTTGATCTGCTCGTCGTCGCCCTCGCCCTCGCCGGTGAGGTTGTCGCCGGTGTGCTCGACCGAGCCGTCCGGGCTCTTGAGGTTGTTGAAGAACACGAAGTGCTGGTCCGACAGGACCTTGTTCTCCGCCGAGCACAGCAGGGCGCTGGCATCGAGGTCGAAATCGCTTCCGGTCGTGGTCCGAACGTCCCAGCCCAGACCAACCACGACGGCGGTCAGTCCGGGGGCCTCCTTGGTCAGCGAGACGTTGCCGCCCTTGCTCAGACTGACTCCCACTGTCTACCTCCGTATCGGCCAGCGGGTGAAGGGCACCCGCGTGCAGTCTGTCTTACCAGAACGGTAGCCACTTCCCGCTGGTTCCCCTTGATCCTTGGCGAATTCGCGGCGTGGCGGGCCGGTCCGCGTGCCGCGGCCGGGCGCTCAGGCGAGGAAGGCGGCGGGCGCGGTGACCGGGGCGGGAAGGTCGAGCGCGGCGGCCAGATCCTGGGCGCCGGGGGCCAGTTCGTCGCAGGTGCGGCGCCGTGCCGCCCACAGCTCGTCGAGGAGGCCGGGCGGCACGACCCCCTCGTTGAGCAGGTCGGCGGCGCGGCGCTCCAGCCGGTCGAGGGCGTGCAGCCGCAGGACGGGCCCGAGGGCGCGCGGACCGCTGTCCAGGGCGGAGGCCAGGATCTCCAGGACGACCCGGTCGGCGCAGGCGGTGGCGGTCCGCGCGGCCAGGACGAGGTTGCCGTTCCACGCGGTGAAGGCGTCCTCGCCGTCGTGCAGGGCGTCGTTCACCCGGGCGGCGAGCCGGTCGCGCATCCTGCGCTCGGTGTCGCGGGCGAGGAACAGCCAGACGCGCGGTGACTCCAGATCGCCGTCGTCGGGCGGCCCTGCCTCGGCTTCGGGCGGGACGTAGCGGTCCAGGTCGGCCATCGCGCGGGCGGTGTCGTAGAGGATCAGCTCGTTGTCGCCGCCGGCGTTCTGGTAGGCGTGCGTCAGCCCCCGGTAGGCGTTGAGACGCTCGACCGCGGCGAACCCGGGCGCGCCGCTGTGCACGCGGCAGGCCGACACCGTCTCCTGCGCCTGGACGGTCGCGGCGGCCTTCAGCAGCGCCAGGTCGCGGTCGACCGCCGACCAGGGCGCCCACGCGGTCGCCGGGCCCCCCGTGGCGTCCGCCGCGGCGGCGGGCCGGGGGGCGGTGACGTGGGCGGCGACCGCGGTGAGGGCGTAGGCCGACGCCAGCGCGCCCAGCACCGCCTCCTGCTGGTTGCGGTAGTCGGTCAGCGGACGGCGCGGCGCCAGCCGCCCGAGCGTGGTGCGGCCCGCCGAATGCGCCAGCAGCGTCCCCGCCGAGGCCCGGGTGATCGCGGCGGAGGCGGACACGACCGCCCGCCACACCGGCGGCGCGATCCCCATCGACCGGGTCAGCCGCGCCGCCGCGGTCCCGGCGGGGTCGTGGAACGTCCCGTCGGCGTCGATGCGGGCGCCGTCACGCAGCCACGCCTCGTAGGGGACGCGCAGGCCGTCCAGCAGGACGGCGGCGTAATCGACCTGCAGCCCGGTCGTCTCCGGCGCCGCGACGATCCGGACGCCGGGCGGGACCGAGCCGTCCGGTCCCCGCAGCGGCACCGCGAACACGAATACGCCGCGCTCCTCGCCGCCGTGGACGAGGGTGGCGTAGACGGCGGCGGTCTTGGGGACGTCCGGATGGGCGGTGTTGGTGGGGAACTTGGCCGCCTGTCGGTCCGGGGTGCTCAGCACGAACCCTCCGGTGCTCGGGTCGTGGCGGGCGACGGTCCGCGGCGACAGGTGGCTGTTGCTGCGCCCTACCTCGGTCATCAGCAGGGTGCCGAACGACGCCATCGACTCCAGGGAGTCGCGCACCGCCCGCGTCCCGTCCTGGTCCCCGCCGAACCGCAGGACCGGGCCGAGCGCGAGGGTGTAGTGCAGCAGCATCACGTGGAACAGCGGCGGATCGGCGATCGCGGCGCGCTCCAGCAGCGCGCAGAGCGCCGGCGGGTCGGCCAGCAGTTCGCCCGCCGGCGGCGCGGCGAGCCCGGCCCGGCGCAGCCGCTCGTAGGTGAGCGCCTGCCGGTCCCGGGCGGTGAGCCCGTCGGGGACGGTGAAGAACTCCTCCGGGACGGCCTCCTCCACCCTGGCCCGGTCCTTGGCGTCCAGGGACGTGCCGCGCACGAACCCGAGCAGATCGGCGGCGGTGCTCATGATCCGTCCTCCTGGTCGCGGGCGGGGACTACGCCGGAAGCGGCCTTGCCGGTGAGTCCGTGGCGGGGGCGGTCACGCAGCGGCGCCAGGGTCCGCACCCCCGGGACGGTCAGCCGCGCGCACTGGCACAGCGCGTTGCCCGTGCCGGCCTCGGTGAACACGGTCGCGCCCGCCGCGTGCACGGCGCGCAGCGCCTCTGGCAGTCGGACGGGCCGGACGATGCAGTCGGCCATGGCGCGGTGCAGGTCGTCGCCGTCGTGGTAGGCGCGGCCCCGGACCGGTGAGTGCACCGGCAGCTCCAGGGGCCGCTGCGGGCAGTCGCGGATCAACGCGTACCACTCGTCGTCGGCGCCGGTCATCGCGGGATGGTGCGACATGTAGGGGACGGCCAGGCGCACGGCGTTGACGCCCCGGCCGCGTGCGGTGTCCAGGACGGTGTCCAAGGGCCCGTCGGGGCCGGACACGACCGTGACCTCCGGGGCGTTCAGGCAGGCGACGACCACCTCCGGGGCGCCGGCGGCCTCGATGCACGCCCGGGTGGCGTCCTCGCCGGCCTCCAGCAGGCCCATCCCGCCGCCCCGGCCTCGCCGGGCCAGCACGCCGACCGCCGCGACCGCCATGCGGGCGCCGTCGGCGATCGCGAACGCGCCCGCGCACACCAGCGCGGCGATCTCCCCGAAGCTCTGCCCGACCGCGAACCGGGGGTGGACGCCGTGCGCGCGCAGCGCCCGGTCCACGGCGACGGACGCGGCGTAGGAGGACAGCTGGGCGACGCCGGGCGTGCGGGCCGCGGCCCGGTACCCGCCCGGATCCACCAGCAGGATCGACCGCAACGACGGCCATCCGCTGCGCGGCAGGCCCTCCTGGACGGCGTCCAGGACGTCGGTGACGGCGCGGGCGGTGGCGGGTCCGGTGGCGGCGAGGCCCGCCAGGTCGGGGACGCCGGCAGAGCCGGTGCCTGGGAAAAGGAAGGCGCAGACGTCGTCGGGTTTGAGCTCCTCGACCGGGCTGAATCGGGGGGACGGCACGCGGGGTCTCCTTACCTGGAAGGAAGGCTCACGTCTCTATTCGACTCAATGCTGCGTTACAGACAGATATGGAACAAAAACCCTGAAATGGGATTATTCACTCATGGAATGGGGCTGACAACCGTCAGTGCTGTGAGCAGGGGGGAGTGCGCGCATGACAATGCCGGACGCGCCCGGACGGACCCGGACCGGACCGGGCGGACACGAGGCGGACGCCGGCCGGGGATGGGCGATCCGCGGGACCGGCGCCCACCTGCCCCGCGAGTGCGTGGCCAGCGCCGAACTCTCCCGCGCGCTGGGCCTGGAGCCGTCCTGGATCGAGCGCCGCACCGGGATCGCGCGCCGCCACGTCGCCGCGCCCGGCGAGGCCGCCTCCGACCTGGCCGCCGCCGCAGCGGACCGGGCGCTGCGCGCCGCCGGGCTGGACGCCGCCGGCATCGGGCTGCTCGTGGTCGGCACCTCCACCCCCGACGTCATCGCCCCCTCCACCGCCTGCCGCGTGCAGACCGCGCTCGGCGCCCGCAACGCCGCCGCGTTCGACATCTCCGCCGCCTGCAGCGGGTTCGTCTTCGGGCTGCAGACCGCGATCGGCTGGCTGGCCACCCAGCGCGGCTCCGCCCCGTACGCGCTGGTCGTCGGCGTCGAGGTGTACTCGCGGTTCCTCAACCGCGCCGACCGCGCCACCGCCGCGTTGTTCGGCGACGGCGCCGCCGCCGCGGTCGTCGGGCCCGCCCCGGCGCCGTACGGGATCGGGCCCATCACCCTCGGATCCGACGGCTCCGGCGCCGAGGACGTGCTGATCCCCGCGGGCGGCAGCCGGCTGCCCGCCAGCCCCGAGACCCTCGCCGCGCTCGGCCACACCATCCACATGGACGGCCGCGCCGTCCGCGACTTCATCACCGCGATCTTCCCGCGGCTGGTGGCCGAGGCGACCGACGACGCCGGGATCAAGCCCGCCGACCTGGCCCTGGTGGTGCCCCACCAGCCCAACCCGCGGCTGGTCGCCTCGCTCGCACCGGACGCCGGCCTGGAACCGCGGCAGCTGGCGATCGTCGGGCAGGACGTCGGCAACATCGGGGCCGCCAGCATCCCCTTCGCCCTGGACCGGGCCGTCCGCACGTCCCGGATCGGGCCCGGCGACCTGGTGCTGCTCGCCGGGTTCGGCGCCGGCCTGACCTGGGGGCACACCGTCATCACCTGGCCGCCCGCCTGACCTTCCCTCCGTACATGCCTTGAAGGTTATATGCGATAAGGGTTATGTTCGGAGGCGGCGGCACGCACTGCGCGTGGCCCGCCGCACGTCCGGGCAGAACGCGACCGAGGAGGCAGGCGAGATGAGCACCGGCGAGCAGTACCCCGACGGCACGGCGACCCAGCGGGACGGGCGGGCCCTGCTGCGTTTCGAGCGCCGCCTGCGCCACCCGCCCGAACGGGTCTGGCGCGCCCTCACCGACCCCGGCGAGCTGTCGGCCTGGCTCGCCGAGGCCGTCCTGGAACCCGCCGTGGGCGGCAAGTTCGAGCTGAGGTGGCTCAACGCCGGCGACGCCGCCGACGAGCCCGTCGCCCGCGGGACCGTCACCGCCTTCGACCCGCCCCGCCTGCTGGAGCTGGACTCCGACATCCACGGCCGGCTCCGCTGGGAACTGACCCCCTCCCCCGAAGGGACGCACCTGGTGTTCACCAGCGACGTCCAGCTCCCCGGCGAGTACCTCGTCCAGACGCTCGCCGGATGGCACCTGCATCTGGACTACCTCGCCGAGGCCCTGGACGGCGCGCGCGTCGACTGGGACGGCTGGACCACCGACCGCTGGCAGGTCCACCACGACCGCTACGCCGAGCGGCTCGGCTCCCTGGACGCCGTCCGCGCCCTGTACCGGCGGATCCTGGACGGCTGGAACGCCCGGGACGGCGCCGCGTTCGCCGCGCCGTTCCGCGACGACGGCGAGACGATCGGTTTCGACGGCACCCTGCACTCCGGCCGCGAGCGCATCGCCGCAGAGCTCGACGCGATCTTCGCCGACCACCAGACCGCACGCTACATCGGCCGGGTGCGCGACGTCCGGCTGATCGCCCCGGGCGCCGCCGTCCTGCGCGCCGTCGCCGGCATGGTCCCGCCCGGCTCCTCCGGTATCGACCCCGAGGCCAACAGCGTGCAGACGCTCACCGCGTCCCAGCTCATGGGCGAATGGCGCGTCGCGCTGTCCAGAACACCCCGGCCGCCTACCACGGCCGTCCCGAGGCCGCCGAGGCCCTCAGCGCCGAGCTGCGCTCCCTCCTGCCCGGCGACGGCTGAGACCGCGCAAACGGCGGACGGCCCGGGGTCAGGTGGCCGCCGGGCCGTCCGCCGTGCGCGCCGCGCGGGCACGCCGTCAGCGCTTCAGCGAGCGCAGCACCTCACGGGACTCGGCGCGGCGGTCCCAGACGACGGCAGCGAACACGACCGCGAACCCGACGGGCATCAGCGCCCACGCCGGCTCCAGCACCAGCAGCTGGGTCAGCGCGGCACCGGCCATCAGGCCGATCAGCCCGGCCGCGGCGAGCCCGGCCAGCCGCGGGACCACCAGGCCGATCGCGCCGGCGGCCTCGACCGCGCCGGTCACGTACCGGAACCACTGGCCCCAGCCGATCTCCTCGAAGGTCCGGACGGCCTCGGCCTGCCCGGCGAACTTCGGCAGCGCCGACGCGAACAGCAGGAACGCGGCGAGGAAGATCTGCGCGCCCCACAGCACCCTGCGGAGCGTGCGGCGCCCGCCGGCGCCGGTCTGGGTGGTGGCGAGGGTCTGGGTGCTCATGATCGGGGTCCTTCCGTGCGGTGTCCCATCGGCCTTTCACTGACGCGTCGCACGGCCGGCCGCCGGATCGACATCCCGCCGGATTTTTCTTCGGAAGTTTTTCGCCGCCGTATCACCCCAGGTGAGACGCGGCGGCCTCGGCCGCGACGGCGGCCGTGGCGCGGACGAACGCCGCCAGCGCCCGGGACCGGGACGTCTCGGGCCACGCCAGCACCAGCGTGGTCGGCTCGGCGTCCCGCACCGGCACCGCGGTCAGGTCGTCGCGCAGCAGCCCCCGCATCGACGCCGGCAGGATCGCCACCGCCCGGCCGAGCGCGATCAGCTGCATCAGCTGCCCGCCGTCGCTGATCACGGGACCGTCGCCCGGCCTCGCCCCGTAGGGCGCGTGCGGCTGGACCTCGCCGTCCAGGTCGGCCATCGCCACCTCGGCGCGGCCCGCCAGCCGGTGGTTCTTCGGGAGGACGGCGACCTGCCGCTCCCTCAGCAGCTCCTCGGTGGCCAGGCCGGTGACGTCCTGCCGCGGCGTGTACAGCAGCGCGGCGTCGGCGCGGCCCTCCCGCAGCACCCGATCCGCCCCGAACCCGAGCAGCATCTCCACCGGCACCGCGTCCGGCTCGCGCTCGTAGGCGGCCAGGATCGCCGGGAGCAGCCCGCCGCCGTCCCCGCCGGGTTTCAGCGCCAGGACCAGCCGGGGCCCGCCGTCACCGGCGCGGCGGGTGCGGCGGACGGCGGCCGCGACCGCCTCCAGCGCGGCGGACCCCTCGGCCAGCAGCGTCTCCCCGGCCGGGGTCAGCACGACGCGGCGGCTCGTGCGCTCCAGCAGCGTCACCCCCAGCCGCCGCTCCAGCCGGCTGATCGCCCGCGACAGCGGCGGCTGCGCGATGCCCAGCCGCTCGGCCGCCCGCCCGAAGTGCAGCTCCCGCGCCACCGCCAGGAAGTAGGTCAGCTCGCGCGTCTCCACCACGTCCATACCCCCAGGGTATTGATCGCGCGCCGATCGGTGTTGGAGCCCGCGGCCCCGCCGGTGGTGGGGTGAACGGCATGAACGACACCACGACCGCCCTGGTGACCGGGGCGAACAAGGGCATCGGGTACGCCATCGCCGCGGGGCTCGCCGCGCGGGGCATGACCGTCCTGATCGGCGCCCGCGACCCGGGGCTGGGCGAGAAGGCCGCCGTGTCGCTGCGCGACGCCGGGCACGACGCCCGCGCCGTCACCCTGGACGTCACCGACCCCGCCACGGTGCAGGCGGCGGCCCGGCAGGTCACCGACACCGACGGGCGCCTGGACGTCCTGGTCAACAACGCCGGCGTCTCCGGCGGCGCCGACCACCTGCCCGACGAGGCCGACCTCGACGTCGTGCACCGCGTGTTCGACACCAACCTGTACGGCGTGATCAGGGTGACCAACGCGATGCTGCCGCTGCTGCGCCGGTCACCCGCGGGACGCATCGTCAACGTCTCCAGCGGTACCTCCTCGATGACCGCGATGACCGACCCGGACCACTACTTCTGGAACACCGCCGCCTCGGTGGCCTACCCGGCGTCCAAGGCGGCGCTGAACATGCTCACCATCCAGTGCGCCAAGCGGCTGCGCGACACCGGCATCCTGGTCAACGCCGCCGCGCCCGGAGCCTGCGCGACCGACTTCACGGTGGAGTTCGCCCGCCTGACGGGCCGGATCGTCGACCGGACGGCCGAGCAGGGCGCTGCGATCGCGATCCGGCTCGCCACCCTCGGCGACGACGGCCCGACCGGCGGGTTCTTCCACGACGACGGCCCCGTCCCCTGGTGAACCGCCCAGGTGAGCGAGGTCAGGCGGCGCGGGGGTAGCGGGCGCGCATGCCGTCGATGCACCGGTCGCGGGAGACGGGCCCGCCGAAACGCAGCCGGTCGTAGGCGGTGAACGGGGGCGTCAGCGCGTCCAGCTCGTCGATCAGGGCGTGCAGCCGGTGCGTCCAGGCCGGCGTCCCCGCGTCCGGTTCGCCCGGCGCCGCCTCGATCGCGCTGGCCAGGGCGTCCTTGTACTGGATCGTCTGCGGCGCGACCGAGCGCAGGCACACGTACTGGCCGCTCAGGTAGGCACTCCACTCCGCCTTGCCGGCGGCCGCGTCGTCCCAGTGCGCCAGGAACCACTCCTCCAGCGCGTCGACGCCCCCGGCCCGGTCGGCGAGGGCGAACAGGTCGGACGGCACCATCTCCGCGCCGTCGGAGCGCAGGTAGCCGGGCAGGGGGAGCCTGCCGTCCAGCATCAGCCGGCGAACCCGACCGGCGTCGCGGCCGGTCCGGGCGCACAGGTCCTCCAGTTCGGTGAACCACGCGGTGACGTAGGCGTCGTCCTCCGCCGTCATCGGATGGTCGCCGTTGACCTCTCTGAACCGCCCGGCCAGCCGCGCCTTCAGCTCGGAGTCGCTCATTCCCGGACGCTAACCCGGGGTCGTTTCGGCGCCCGCCGAAACGTGAGCGCCCCGCCCGCTCACCAGGGCGACAGGACGAGCGCCTGGACGGCCAGCGCGGTCGCCGCCTGCGCCGCCAGCCACGCCCGCGGGCGGGACCGGTGCAGGGCGGCCGCGACCATCGCCCACGCCGCGAACGGCAGCCAGATCCGCTCGACCTCTCCCTTGGTGACCCCGGAGGCGTCCAGGGCGAGCACGCCCAGCAGCGCCGCCCCGGCCAGCGCGGCGACCGGTCCCGCGGGCGACAACGTCCGCGACCTGCCGTCCCGCCACAGCGTCCCCAGCGCGCGCGGCAGGGCGTGCGCGACCGCGGGGCCGGTGAGCAGGCCCAGCACCGCAAGGTTCGCCACCACGAAGTAGGCGTAGGAGCGCTGCGCCGACCCGCGGCTGACCAGGTAGGTGTCCAGGGTGGCGCGGACACCGTCCGGCCACCAGAACCCCAGCAGCGTGAACGCGGCCGGCGCCACCGCCAGGCCTGCGGCGAGGGCCACCAGTACCCGGACCCGGGGACGGGCGAGCAGCAGCACCGCCAGCGGCACCGCGAACAGCGGCAGCAGGCCGTAGCTCAGATACGGCAGGCACCCCAGCAGCACCCCGGCCGCGACGGCGCAGGCCGGCGCCCGCGTCCCCGCCCGGCGTGCGGCCAGTGCCGCCAATGCCGTGCCCCACGCGCCCACCGCCAGGAAGAACGCGTCCATCGACGTGGCGAACCACACCGCCATCGGCGCCAGCACCAGGAACGGCAGCGCCGCCCGCGCCGCCCGCTCCCCCGCCACGCACCGCACCGTGACCGCGATCGCGGCCACCGCCGACGTGCCCGCCGCGATGATGAACGCCGCCGCCCAGCCCGTGCCGCCGAACCCGGCCTTCTCCAGCGCCCACAGCACCAGCATCGGCAGCGGCGGATGCCCCCGCACATGCGTGGTGTAGCCGCCGAGCCGCTCGGTGAAGGTCTGCAGCCACAGGAGCGGGTCGGGCCGCAGCTGGGCCAGGCCCGCCGGGTACTCGGTCGGTGCGTCCAAAGGCGCCTTCAGCGCGCCCCACCCGCCGGAGGCCGCCAGCGCGACCGTCCACAGAGCTGCGCCCGCCCACGCGACCGGCGGCAGCGCCCGCCACGGGAGCCGCGCCGCGAGCACCGGCAGGGCCGCCACCGCGGCGGCGGCGACCACGGCCGCGGGCAGCATCTGCCAGGTCAGGGGCCACCCCCGCGCCCGCGCATGCAGCGGGGGCAGCCGGTCCTCGGTGGCCAGGCCGGCGCGCCGCAGGTACCAGCCCACCGCGAACGCCGCCGCGATCCCGGCCGCCCACACGGCGACGGCGACCCATCCGGGCCACCCGCGCCGCCTCGGGGATACGGCCGCCGGCGGGCGCTCGCGGACATCGGTGAGTGTCATCGGCTCGGTCCCTTCGCAGACGGCCGGGGCGCGCGGGTCGCTCCGCCGCTCCGGACGCGGCGGCGTCCGATGACGGCGCGCGCCACCGCGGTGCAGACCGCCACCGCGGCGATGGCGCCCAGCACGATGAGGAGGTTGCGCTCGTAGGGCAGCGGCAGGCGGGACGGCTCGTCGGGGCGGCGCCCGTACCCCAGCACGAGCGGGAGCGCGACCGCCGTGACGCACGCGGCGACGACGAGCGCCGCCCGCACGACGCGCCGGTACCGCGCGGGCAGGAGCCCGGTGACCAGCCCCGCCGCCAGCACCGCCGGGACCAGGACCCCGTCGTGCAGGATCGCCGCCCCGGCGAACCACGCCGCCCACCGGGCGACCGGCACCTCCGCCACGATCCCGCGGAGCCCGAGACCGATGAGCGCCAGGCCCGCGGCGTACGCCACCGCCAGCGCGGCGGTCCGCGCGTTCACGAGACCACCAGCCGGTGCACCCATTTGGTCTGCATGACCCCGGGCCGGTTCGGAGCGATCAGGCGGCAGGGGTAGCCGTGGTCGAGCGCGAGGGGCTCGCCGTTGAGGCCGAGCGCCAGCAGGGTCAGCGGGTCGTGCCAGTGCGGCGGCGCGACCTGCGAGGTGCGGTAGAGCCCGTAGCGTTCCAGCGACTCGACCCGCACCTGCGCGTCGTCGGAGACGCCGGCCATGCGCAGCACGTCCCGCAGCCGGACGCCCCGCCAGGACGCCTCCACGCTCCAGCCCTCCACGCAGGAGATCGGCAGCCGCGAGGTGTGCTGCGGCAGCGCGCGCAGGTCGTCCAGGGACAGGCTGACCTCCCGGGCGACGCGGCCGGTCACCGTGAGCCGCCAGCCGGGGTCGCGGGCCATCGGGCCGACACCGGTCGCGGCGGCCGACTTGTTGACCGGCACCCCCTGCGGCCCGTCGCCGGGACGGCGGGGGGCCAGCACCGCCAGCCGCGCCAGCGGTGTGAACGCCTCTCCCACCGTCGTCGCGGCGATGACTCCGCTCGCCCCGGCGACGGTGAGCAGGAAGCCGCGGCGTCCCACCGAGTCCTGCGGCCGGGTCATCACCGTCCGGCGCACCTTCGTCCACCGCTCGGTCACGTGGATGACCAGCGCGCCGACCAGGATGTAGGCCGTCCAGTAGTGCGCGGTGGTGAAGAAGAACCGGAACGCGTACCAGTAGGCGATGTTCAGCACCCCGGTGACGAACTGGAACAGCGCCGCGCCGACCAGGACGAACACCAGCAGCCGCTGCGCCCCGTGGACGAGCGAGCGGACCGGCGGCCACTCCCACAGCTTCGGGTAGACCGTCCACATCTTGGCCAGCAGCAGCGGCACCGTCGCCACCCCGCCGATGACGTGCACGCCCTGGGTGACCCGGTACAGGTTCACCGGCCGGGACGGCCACTGCATCCACCCGGCGGGCTGCTGCATGAAGTGGCTGACCAGCCCGGTCCCGAACGAGACCAGGATGCTGGCGCCGAGCGCGATGCCGAGCCAGGACGCGACCCGCTCGTCGTGCAGGCGGCTGGTGAACCGCCCCGAAAGCGTCGTCAGCACCGCCGGGGGTTTCACGAACGCGGGTCTTATGACCGCAGGGCGACGAACCATCGGCCCGCCTCCTCCCAGAACTCGGTGACGGTCGCGGCGCACGCGGCGGCCAGTCCCGCGGCGGCGTCGGCGGACACGTGCGCCCAGGCGAACCATTCGCCGACCGACCGGGGCGAGCGCAGCCGCAGCGGCTCGACCCGCGACCCTGCGCCCGGCGGCTCGACCTCCATCAGCACCTGCCCGCCGGGCGCCAGCAGCGCCAGGACGCGGCGCAGCAGCGCGGCCGGGTCGCCGCCGATCCCGATGTTGCCGTCGGCGAGCAGCACGGTGCCCCAGCGGCCGGTGCCGGGGACGCGGCCGAACACGTCCCGGCACAGCGCCGGGCCGCCCGCCGCGACCGTCAGCGCGACCGCGGAGGGGGCCACGTCGATGCCCAGGACCGGGAGCCCGCGCCGGGCCAGCGCCACCGTCAGCCGGCCGGGCCCCGAGCCGACGTCGAGGGTCGGGCCCGCGCAGCGGTCCAGCAGGCCGCCGTCGCCGGGCCGGACCGCCAGCCAGTCCTGGAGGGGCAGCGGGCGGCGGCGTCCGTCGGCGTGCTCGATCTCGACCCGGGCGCCGCCGCGCAGCGCCTCCTCGTACAGCTCACCGATCATGCCGGGACGGTCCTGACCCCGAGGGCGCGGACGGCGGCGGCGAACCGGGTCCCGGGCGCGGACGCGGCGACGGCCTCGGCGTCGGCGGGGGTGTCGACGTCGGTGAGTTCGGGCAGCACCGCCACCCGCAGCCCGGCCGCGCGCAGCCGCGCCCGCTGGACCGCCCCGGTGTCGGGCCGCGACATCGGGACGCCGCGCAGCAACCGCGCGTCGGGGCGGCGCAGCCCGAGCAGCCAGAACCCGCCGTCGGCCGCGGGGCCGAACACCGCGTCGCTGCGGCGGAGCTCCCGGGCGGCGCGGGTCAGCATCGCGGGCGTGACCTGCGGGGTGTCCATCCCGATCAGCACCAGCGGCCGGCCGTCCCAGGCGTCGTCGAAGGCGGCGGCCAGGCGCTCGTCCAGGCCGGCGCCGCGCTGGGGCGTGACGGCGAAGCCGTCCGGCAGCCACGGGCCGGGAGTTCCGGCGAGCGCGAGGGTGCGGCGGGCGGCGGGCGCCGCGGCGACGGCGGCGAGGGTGTCGCGCAGGGCCGCCGTGGCCAGGTCGGCGGCCTCGGCGGGCGTGTAGGCGGGCGTCAGGCGGGTCTTGACCCGCCCGGCGGCGGGTTCCTTGGCGATGACGATCAGATCGGCGTCCGCAGTGCCCTTCGTTCCAGTGGTTGCCGTCATGGCGTGACCTCCGCCAGGACGCGGCGCATGTCGCGGACGGCGCGGACCGTCCCGCCGACCGTCCCGGTCACCTTCGAGGTGCCGGTGCGGGGCAGGTAGGGGACGTCGATCTCCCCGATGCGCCATCCGGCGCGGGCGGCGCGCAGCACCATCTCCAGGGGGTAGCCGAACCGGCGGTCCTCCAGCCCGAGGGCCAGCAGGCCCGCGCGGCGGGCGGCGCGCATCGGCCCGAGGTCGTGCAGCCGGGTTCCGGCGCGCCGGTTCAGGGACCGGGCCAGGACGGCGTTGCCGAGCCGGGCGTGCGGCGGCCACGCGGCCCGCCCGGACGGCCGCCGCCGCCCGAGCACCAGCCCGGATCCGCCGCCCGACTCCAGCATGTCGAGCTCGGCGGTCAGCCGGGGCAGCTCGGCGGGGTCGAGCGAGGCGTCGGCGTCCATGACGCACACGACCTCGGTCTCGGCGGCCAGGAGCCCGGCGTGGCAGGCGGCGCCGAAACCGCGGGCCGGCGCGGGGACGACGCGGGCGCCGTGCTCTGCGGCCACGCGCGCCGAGTCGTCGGTGGAGGCGTTGTCGACCACCAGGGGCCGGAAGCCCTCGGGCATCCTGGCCAGCACCCAGGGCAACGCCTCGGCCTCGTTGAGGCAGGGAAGAACCACATCGATCACAGCTCAGACGCTACTTTCCGTGACGGAAGGATGACCCTTACGAACTGGTGACGGGCCGCCGGGCGAACTCGGCGATGCCCTCGGCGAACGGCACCGACGGGGAGAACCCCAGCTCGCGGCGGGCGCGGTCGGGCCGGGCGACGATGTGGCGGACGTCCCCCAGCCGGTAGCCGCCGGTCACCCGCGGCCGCGGGCCGCCGAACACGGCGGCGAGCGCGTCCGCCATGTCGCCGATGGTGCGCGGCTCGCCGCTCGCGATGTTGTAGGCGCGCAGCCCGGCGGGCTCGGGCGGTCCGGCGCCGACCCGCTCCAGCGCCAGCACGTTGGCGCGGGCGACGTCGCGGACGTGCACGAAGTCGCGCCGCTGCGCGCCGTCCTCGAACACCAGCGGCTCCTCGCCGCGCATCAGCCGCGACCGGAAGATCGCCGCGACCCCGGCGTAGGGGGTGTCGCGCGGCATCCGCGGCCCGTAGACGTTGTGGTAGCGCAGCGCCGCGACCGACCCGCCGGTGGAGCGCGCCCAGGACGCGGCGAGGTGCTCCTGCGCGAGCTTGGTGTCGGCGTAGACGTTGCGGGGGCCGGGCGGGGCCTCCTCCCCGACGGCGCCGGGCGCGAGCGGCCGCTCGCAGGCGGGGCAGCCGGGCTCGAACCGCCCGGCGCGCAGCGCGTCCTCCGGACGCGGCCGGGGCCGGACGGGGCCGTGGACGTCGCAGGAGTAGGCGCCCTCCCCGTAGATCACCATCGAGGAGGCCAGGACCAGGACGCCGACGCCGGCGCGCGCCATCTCCGCCAGCAGGACGGCGGTGCCCTGGACGTTGACCGAGGTGTAGTCCGGCAGGTCGGAGACGTCCACGCCGAGCCCGACCTTGGCGGCCTGGTGGCACACGGCGTCGACGCCCTCCAGCCGCCGCGCGACCGCGGCGGGGTCGCGGACGTCGGCGGGCCCGTCGCCGAGCCCGTCCGGCCGCAGGTCGAGGCCGCGGACGTGGTGGCCCGCGGCGGTCAGCGCCTCGGCGATGTGCGAGCCGATGAATCCGGCCGACCCGGTGAGCAGTACTTTCATGCGGACGAACGTAGGCCGCCGGTCCCGCCCGCAGCGCCGCGAAATGGCCCGTCAAGGCACCTTGTTCGAACCTTGTAAGAACTTCACCCGGCCCCGCCGGGTCAGGCGGCCGCCCCGGCGACGATGGGGGCGAGGAGGTCGACGGCCTTGTCGACGTCGGCCTCGGTGGTGCTGAGGTGGAACGCGCAGCGCAGCCTCCCGGCGCGCACGTTGGCGACCACCCCGTTGCGTCGGAGCATGTCGGCGGTGCCGTCCGGGACGGGCACCGGCACGATCGCCGAATCCCCCGGCGGCAGGCCGAGGCCGGCGCGGAACCGGCGCGCCAGCGCCACGTTGTGGCCGTGGATCGCGGTGACCCCGACGCGTTCGAGCAGCTCCAGCGCGGGGGCGTGCCCGGCCCAGCTCTGCCAGGCCGGGGACAGGTCCAGGCGGCGCGCGTCCTCGGCCAGCCGCAGCGGCAGCCCGTAGATGGAGTCCCAGACGTCGGCGCCGGCGTACCAGCCGGCGCCGACGGCCGGCAGGTCGTCCAGAGCCTCCCGGGTGCCGGTGAGGAAGCAGGTGCCGCGCGGGCCGAGCAGCCACTTGTAGCCGCCCGCGACGAGCCAGTCGACCCGGCCGGCGGGCAGCGGCAGCCATCCGGCGGCCTGGGTGGCGTCCAGCAGGATCCGGGCGCCGTGGCCGCGGGCGGCGTCGATCAGGTCGTCCATGGGGGCGATGCGGCCGTCGGCGGACTGGACCGCCGACACCGCGACCGCGCTCGTGCCCGCGCGCACCTCCTCGGCGATCCGCTCCAGCGGGACGGACCGGACGGCCAGGTCCGGGCGGGCCGCGAACGGGAACAGCAGCGAGGTGAAGTCCCCGTCGGCGACCAGGACCTCGGCGCCGGCGGGCAGGGACGCCGCGACCAGCCCCACGAAGTAGGACACCTGCGGCCCGCACGCGACACGGGCCGCGGGGACGCCGAGCAGCCGCGCGAACGCCTCCCGGGACCTGGTGACCACCTCGTCCATCGCACCGGTGGTCAGCAGCCCGGCGGCCCGGTCCCGCTCGGTCGCCAGCATCGCCTCGTGCGCGGCGCGCGGCGGCAGACCGTAACTGGCGGTGTTGAGGTAGGCGGCGCCGGCGGTGAACTCGCGCTGCGCCTCCTGGAGGGAAAGGCTCATGCACCGATGGTCGGTGACGGACGACCCATAGCGCAAAGTACGGTTTTCTTGGCCACCCATCAGTGCGGTTGATACCTTCCGGGGATGCTGGACCTGCACCGGGGCCGGATCCTGCGCGAGGTGGCCAGGCTCGGCTCGATGACCGCCGCCGCGAAGTCCCTCTCCTACACCCAACCCGCCGTCTCCCACCACGTCGCGCGGCTGGAGGCCGAGGTCGGCACCCCGCTGGTGGTCCGGCACGGCCGCGGCGTCCGGCTGACCGAGGCGGGCCGCATCCTGGTCGAGCATGTCGAGGACGTCCTGGCCCGCATGGACGACGCCGAGGAGCAGATCGCCGCGATCGCCGGGCTGCGCGCGGGGCGGGTGCGGGTCGCGGTGTTCCCCACCGCGGCGGGCGGGCTGCTCCCCGATGCGCTGGCCCGGCTGCGCGCCCGCGCGCCGGGCGTGTCGGTCACGCTGGAGGACGCCGAGCCGGCGGAGGCGCTGGCCCGGTTGCGCGCCGGGGAGACCGACATCGCGGTGGTGTTCCGCCACGTGTCGAGACCGCCCGAGACCGACTCCCGGTTCCGCGAGATCGTGCTGTGCGAGGACCCGCTGCGGCTGCTCGTCCCCGCCGCGCACCCGGTCGCCTCGTCCGGCCGGCCGCGGCTGGCGGACCTGGCGGGCGAGACGTGGGCGTCGGGCTGCGCGCGGTGCCGCGACCATCTGCGGTGGGCGTGCGCGAGGGCCGGGTTCACGCCCGACATCGCCTTCGCCACCGAGGACCACGTCGCGATCCAGCGGCTCGTCGCGCGGGGGCTGGCCGTCACGACCCTGCCGGGGCTGGCGCTCGGCCTGCACACCGAGCCCGGCGTCGCCGTCCCCGACGTGCCGGACGTCGGCGGCCGCACGATCAGCGCGGTCGTCGCGGCGGGCCCGCGCCCGCCGGCGGTGGCGGCGCTCCTGGACGAGCTGGCCGCCTCCACCGCGTCCTCCCCCGAGGGCTAGGACAGGTGGCGGTGCAGGTCGGTGAGGCGGCCCGCGGCGGCGCGGACGGCCTCGGTCAGGCCGGGCAGCCGGTCGTCGCCGAACCGCACCGACGGGCCCTGCACCGCGAGGGCCGCGAACACCCGCCCGCCGCCGTCGCGGACCGGCGCGGCCACCGCGCGGACGCCGAGCAGGCGTTCCTCGTCGTTGACCGAGAAGCCGCGCTCGCGGACCCGTTCCAGGTCGGCGTCCAGGTCCGCGCGGGTGACGATGGTGGCGGGCGTGTAGCGTGGGTACGGCTCGTCCATCGCGACCGGGTCGTCGTCGTAGGCCAGCAGCGCCTTGCCCATCGCGCAGGTGTGGATCGGGTTGCGGTCGCCCGGCGGCTGGTCGTAGCGCAGCGGGTGCACCGACGGCAGGTGCATCAGCACGGCGACCTCGTCGCCGGCGCGCACGCCGAGGCTGACCGCCTCGCCCGTCCCGTCCCGCAGCGCGGTCAGCTCGGGCTGCAGGAGGGTGGCGCCCATCCGCTCCAGCGCGAGCCGGCCGAGGATCGCGGTGGTGGGCCCGAGGAAGTACCGCTCGGTCGCCGGGTCCTGCGCCAGCATCCCGGTGGCGTGCAGCGCGTGCACGATGCGGTGCGCGGTGCTGACCGACAGCCCGAGCCGGTGCGCGATCTCCGTCGGGGTCTGCCGGGCGGCGCCCTCGAAGGAGCGGAGCACGGCCACCGACCGGTCCACCGTCTGCGTGCCCGGCTTGGGGTGGTACGTCCCTTCCGTGCGCTCGTCCGTCACGGACCCATCCTCCCACCGCGTCCGGATGGGACGGCCGCAGGGGGCGTGCCATAGTGGGCGCGTGGCACCCGACACCCCGGTACGCGCGTCCAGTCCGCCCAGGGCCCGCGGGGCGGCGCACAGCCCGTCCCCGTCACTGACCGTCCGGCACGGGATCGGGTTCGCCGTGAACCCGTGCGCGAGCCTGCTGCGCCTGTACGCCGAGGCGGGCCCCGTCGCGGCGGTCGGGACGCGCCGCAGGCCGTTCGTGCACCTGTTCGGCCCGGACGCCAACGCGTTCGTGTTCGCCAACTCCGCCCTGTTCCAGTGGCGGGAGGCGTTCGACCTGCTGGTCCCGGTGAACGGCGAGACCGCGCTCATCGTCAGCGACGGCGCCGACCACCGGCGGCGGCGCCGGCTCGTCCAGCCCGCGTTCCACCACCGCCGCGTCGCCGGCTACGTGGCGCGGATGGCCGCCAACACCGACGCGGCCCTGTCGTCCTGGCGTCCCGGCCGGACCCTGGACGCCTACGCCGAGCTGCGCGGGGTGATCCGCCGCAACACCGTCGAGGTGCTGTTCGGCGACCGGCTCGCCGCCGACGCCGAGGTGATCGGCGGGCGGCTGCAGGTCGCGCTCGCGGCCATCGACCGCAACTTCGTGCTGCAGATGATGCTGCGGTCGGTGCCGAACCCGTACATGCGGCGCGTCGCCGCGTCCCGCGCCCTGGTCGCCCGCCGGGTCGACGAGGAGGTCGAGCGGCGGACGGCCGAGGGCGGCGAGCACGACGACGTGCTCGGCATGCTGATGGCGGCCCGCGACGACGACGGGACGGGCCTGACCCGCCAGGAGCTCCAGGACCAGGTCATCAGCCTCATCTCCGCCGGCTACGACACCACCAGCGCGGCGATGGCGTGGGCGGTGTACGCGCTGCTGGCGCACCCGGACGCGGCCGAGCGGGCGCGACGGGAGGTCGCCGAGGTGGTCGGCGACCGGCCCGTGCAGGCCGCCGACCTGCCCGCGCTCACCTACCTGGACGGCGTGGTGAACGAGACGCTGCGGCTGTTCCCGCCCGCCGTGCTCAGCGCCCGCGTCCCGGTCGAGGACTTCGAGTACGCCGGCCACCGGATCCCGGCGGGCGCGATGGTGTTCTACTCCCCGTTCGTCACCCACCGGATGCCGGAGGTGTGGCCGCAGGCGGGACGGTTCCGCCCGGAGCGGTGGGATCCGTCCTCGGACCTGCACCGTCCCACCACCCCGGCGACGTTCCTGCCCTTCGGCGGCGGCCCGCACCGCTGCATCGGCTCCACGCTGGCGACGACGGAGCTGAAGACCATGCTGGCGTGCCTGCTGCGCCGCACCCGGCTGCGCCTGGTCTCGCCCGCCGTCACCCCCAGGAGCGTGACGGCCATGCGGCCCCGCGGCGGCCTGCCCGTGCAGGTCCTGTGACCGACCGCTCCCGGCGGCTCTACCGGACGGCGCGGGACAGGCGCTCCGCCATGGCGGCCAGCAGGTCGCGGAGCTCGGGCGGTTCGCGGACCTCGAAGTCGATGTCGAGGTAGGCGATGCGCAGCGCCGTCCACTCCAGGGACTCGGGGGCCGTGCGGAGGACGCAGGTGCGGTCGTCGACGGGCTCGACCTCGGCGCCGGTCACCCGGAAGCGGTCGGCCAGCTCCTCCGCGGACGCGTGCACCAGCAGCACCGCCCGCCGCAGCGGGCGCGACAGCGCCAGCGAGCGGGTCACGAACTCGGCCGCGTCCGCGGCGGGCGGCTCGCGCGGCGGGCACCGGACGCCGGTCGGCAGCGGCGACGACACGCGGTCGACGCGGAACGTCCGCCAGTCCTCGCGCCCGAGGTCGAACGCGACCAGATACCAGCGGCGCCCGGCCGACACCAGCCCGTGCGGCTCGACATGGCGGCGGGTCTCGCCGTCACCGGCGTCGCGGTAGGCGAAGCGGACCCGCTCGTGGTCGCGGCACGCGGCGGCCAGCACCGTCAGCGCCGCCGGATCCACGACCGGTCCGGCGGGCGGGCCGTTCAGCGACGTCGTGGCGGCGTGCAGGGCGCTCACCCGGCGGCCCAGCCGAGCCGGCAGCACCTGTTCGAGCTTGGCCAGCGCACGCACCGACGCCTCCCCGATCCCCTCGACCGCTCCCCCGGTGGCGGCGCGCAGCCCGACGGCGATCGCCACGGCCTCCTCGTCGTCCAGCAGCAGCGGCGGCATCGCGGCCCCCGCCTCCAGCCCGTAGCCGCCGGCCGCGCCGAGGGTGGCGTGCACCGGATAGCCGAGGCCGCGCAGCCGCTCCACGTCCCGCCGGACGGTGCGCGGGCTCACCCCGAGCCGCTCGCACAGCTCGGGCCCGCTCCACTCGCGGCGGGCCTGCAGAAGGGACAGCAGCCGCAGCAGGCGTTCTGACGACATGGCCCCAGTATGCGCGGCAATGAGGCCAGATCCTGACCTCCTTGCCGCCTAGCGTCGCGGCCATGGACACCGACCACATCGTCATCACCGGGGCCAGGCACAACAACCTCAAGGACGTGTCGCTGCGCATTCCGAAGAACCGCCTCGTGGTGTTCACCGGGGTATCTGGATCGGGGAAGTCGTCGATCGTGTTCGGCACGGTCGCGGCGGAGTCGCAGCGGCAACTGGGCGAGACGCTCAGCTGGTTCGCCCGCGACCGGATGCCCAAGCGGGAGCGGCCCGACGCCGACGCCATCGACCACCTCGCCCCCGCGGTCGTGGTCGACCAGCGCCCGATCGGCGGGAACGCCCGGTCCACGGTCGGCACGATCACCGACATCTCGCCCGTCCTGCGGGTGCTGTTCTCCCGGCACGGGACGCCCAGCGCCGGCGAGGCCGCCGCCTACTCCTTCAACGATCCGCGCGGCATGTGCACCGAATGCGACGGGCTCGGCGCCGTCGTCCGCGTCGACCTGGACCGCTTCCTGGACCCCGGACGGTCTCTGAACGAGGGGGCGGTCGACTTCCCGCCGTTCGGCGTCGGGACGTTCGTGTGGCAGCTGTACGCCGAATCGGGCCTGTTCGACCCCGACAAGCCGCTGCGCGACTTCACCCCCGAGGAATGGGACCTGCTCCTGCACGGCAAGGGCTTTCGCGTGCCGCGCCTGAACCGCACCGGCTCGATGGGCCACAACGCCTACGAGGGCGTGCTCGAACGGTTCCACCGCCTCTACATCCGGCGCGACATCGGCTCGCTGCCGCCGAAGGTGCGGGACGCGGCCCGCCGCGTCACCCGCGAGGACGCCTGCCCCGCCTGCGGCGGCGCCCGCCTCAACCCGGCCGCGCTGGCGTCCCGCATCGGCGGCCGCACCATCGCCGACCTGCACCGGATGGAGACCGCCGACCTGATCGCCGCGCTCGGCGAGATCACCGACCCGGTCGCGGCGCGGGTCGCGGACGCCGCGGTCGCCCGGCTGCGGCGGCTGGAGGACATCGGCCTCGGCCACCTCACCCTGGACCGCGCGACCCGCACGCTGTCGGGCGGGGAGGCGCAGCGCCTCAAGGTCGTCCGGCACCTGGGGTCGAGCTTGACCGGGCTGACCTACATCTTCGACGAGCCCAGCGCCGGCATGCACCCCCGCGACGTCGACCGGCTGAACGCGCTGCTGCGGCGGCTGCGCGACAAGGGCAACACCGTGCTGGTCGTCGAGCACGACCCGCACGTGATCGGCGCCGCCGACCATGTGATCGACATGGGGCCCGGCGCGGGGGTGCACGGAGGCGAGGTGGTGTTCACCGGCAGTGTCGCCGAGTTGCGCGGCGCCGGCTCGCCGACCGGCCGCGCGCTGCGGCGGACCCCGCCGGTCAAGACCGGGTTCCGGCGGCCGTCCGGCTGGCTGACGGTGGCCGGCGCCCGCGCCAACAACCTCAAGGACGTGACGGCGCGCTTCCCCCTCGGCGTCCTCACGGTGGTCACCGGCGTGGCCGGGTCGGGCAAGACCAGCCTGGTCCTGGGCGAGTTCGCCGCCCGCCACCCCGGCACGGCCGTGGTGGACCAGTCCGCGATCGCCGCGTCACGCCGCTCCACCCCCGCCACCTTCCTCGGCGTGATGGACCCGCTCCGGCGCCTGTTCGCGCGGGCCAACGGCGTGGAGGCCGCCCTGTTCAGCCACAACTCCGCGGGCGCCTGCCCGGACTGCGACGGCAACGGCGTCATCGTCACCGACCTGGCGTTCATGGACCCCGTCACCACCACCTGCGAGGCCTGCCGGGGCGGCCGGTACCGCGCGGAGGCCCTCGCGCACACCCTGCGCGGCCGGACGATCGCGGACGTGCTGGCGATGACGACCGAGGAGGCCCGCGCCTTCTTCACCGGCCCGGCCGAGCGCGGGATCGCCGCCCGGCTGCGGGCCCTCGACGAGGTGGGGCTCGGCTACCTGGCGCTCGGCCGCCCGCTCGGCACGCTGTCGGGCGGCGAGCGCCAGCGCATCAAGATGGCGACGCGGCTGCACCGGACCAGCACGGTCTACGTCCTGGACGAGCCCACGACCGGCCTGCACATGTCCGACGTGGACGCCCTCCTCGCCCTGCTGGACCGGCTCGTGAACGCCGGCGACACCGTCATCGTCGTCGAGCACGACCTGCACGTCGTCAAGCACGCCGACTGGGTGATCGACCTCGGTCCCGGCGGCGGCCGGCACGGCGGCGAGATCGTCTTCTCCGGGACGCCCGCCGAGCTGACGGACGCGCCGTCCTCCGTCACGGCCGGCTTCCTGCGGCGCGACCTCGCCCGGCTTCCCGCCGCGGCCGTGTAACGCCGGCGGTCCGGTTCCGATCTCCGGACGGAGAGCATGACCCTGCGCCGCCGGGCGTCCGCGCTCGCGACCTCCGCCGCCCTCGCCGCGTCGCCGGCGGCCGCCCCCGCCCTGGACGGCACCACCACCTCCGGACACGCTGACCAGGGGCCTGGCGTCAGCCCCTGCCGGTCACCTGGACCTGGGCGCCGACGTCGTCGTTGTCGGCCGTTTCGAGTACGGCGTCCAGGAGGCCGGGGAAACGGGTGTCGAGGTCATGGCGGCGTAGGACGACGAAGCATCGGGTGCCTTCCTGGCGGGTGCGCGTCAGGCCGGCATCGCGCAGGATCCGCAGGTGGTGGCTGAGGGTCGACTTGGCCACCGGGGCGCGGAGCTGGCCCCATCCGCGTTCGCGCCCGTCGGACAGCACCCGCACCAGCCCGACCCGGATCGGATCGCTGAGCGCTCCCAGCACCGCGACCAGGCTCATCTCGCCCGGTTCGGGATGGTGTGCCTGCCTCATGACAACGATGCTACCTTGTTCGATGTTCATCGAACATCGAACAAGAGGGGCGCCATGGTGACCATCCGGCTTCAGGACGAGGCCAGCGGGACGTTCGAGGGCAGGGTCGTGGTCGTCACCGGTGCGGGCTCGGGGATCGGGCGCGCCGCCGCCGTGGCCTTCGCCGCGGCCGGGGCTCGGGTGCTCGGCGTCGGCCGCCGCGAGGATGCGCTGGAAGAGACGGCCGCCGGCCATCGGCGGATCGAGGTGCATCCGGCGGACCTGCGCGCGCCGCAGGCGGCGCAGCGGGCGATCGATGCGGCGGCCGCACGCTGGGGGCGGGTGGACGTGCTGGTCAACAACGCCGGCGTGACCAAGGTGATGCCGCTGGGCCAGACCACGGCCGAGGGCATCGGCGCGGTGTTCGACCTCAACGTCACCGCGCCCAGCCTGCTGGCCCGCGCCGCGCTGCCGCACCTGCGCGACAGCGCGGGCTCGATCGTCAACATCTCCAGCACCTACGGGCACCGGCCGCTGCCGGGCGCCGCGCACTACGCCGCGTCCAAGGCCGCGCTGGAGCAGCTGACCCGCAGCTGGGCGGTGGAGCTGGCCTCAGCCGGAGTCCGCGTGAACGCGCTGGCTCCCGGCCCCACCGAAAGTCAGGCTCTGGCCTCCGCCGGACTGGACGAGACCACCATCGCGCGGATCAAAGCCGAGGAGACCGCACGCATCCCTCTCGGACGCCGCGGGGAACCCGCGGAGGTCGCGGCCTGGATCCTGCGGCTCGCCGACCCGGCCTCGACCTGGCTCACCGGCCAGGTCCTCACCATCGACGGCGGACTGGAACTCGCCTGACCGCACCCCGCTCCACCGTCTCCTCCCGGCATGCCGGGAGGAGACGGTGGAGCGGGCCGCGGCGGGTCAGGTGCGGGTCCACTGCTGGTCGGCCCAGGCGGGGTCCAGCGGGGTGTGGGCGATGTGATTGGTGTAGTTGGACAGCGTCTTCATCCCCACGCCCAGGATGACGTCCATGACGTGGCGGCGGGTGTATCCGGCGTCCAGGAACGCCTGCACCTCGGCTTCCTCGACCCAGCCGCGGCCCGACACCATCAGCCGGGTGAAGCGGCGCGCCGCCTCCAGGCCGGGCTCGTCCAGCGGCTTGCCGGCCCGCAGCGCCTCCACCACCTCGGGTGACACCTTCGAGCGCAGCGCCATGGTGGAGTGGGCGGCCACGCAGTACTCGCAGCCGTTCTCCACGCTGGCGGTGATCCACACCACGTGCTTGGCCCGCACCGGCAGCGACGACTTCCCGAACAGCTCGGCCAGCGCGTTGTACCCGGCCAGCAGCTCGGGCGACTCGGCCATCACGGCGTTGAGGGTGGTCACGAAACCCATCCGCTTCTTGGCCGCCTCCAGAAAGGGACGGGCCGCTTCGGGCGCGGTGGTCTCGTCATGGACGGTGAACTCGGCCATTCTCACTCTCCTTCACGGGGGTTCGGCGCGCTGAGCGCTTGCAGTGCCGCCGTCACGGTCGCCTTCAGGTCGGCCGCCGGCGCCCCGGCCCGCGACCGCAGGTTCACCCCGTAGGCCAGCAGTGCCAGCACGTCCGCGGTGGCCTCCACCTCCACGCCGCGCCGCAGTTGCGAACGGGATCGCGCGGTTCCGAGCGCTGCGGCCATGGCCGCGCGCAGCCGTGCGTGGTGCTCGTCCAGTACCTGGCGCACCCGCGCGTCCTCACCGTCCGGACCGCCGACCCCGGCATGGGCGTTGGAGACCATGCAGCCCCAGCGGGCGTGCGGACCTTCGCAGCGCGCCCGGATCAGCTGGTCGAAGAAGGCGGCGATGGCCGGCAGGCCGCGGCCATCGGCGGCCAGCGCCTCCAGCACCGGCCGGGACCGCCGCTCGACGTAGCGCCGCAACGCCGCCAGGTAGAGCTCCTGCTTGCCGCCGAAGGTGGAGTACAGGCTGGAGCGGCTGAGTCCGGTCGCCGCCACCACATCGGCCACTCCGGCCGAGGTCGACCCGCGCCGCCAGAACAGTTCCACCACCTGGTCCAGCACGTGCTCGGGATCGAAGTGCTTGACGTCGGGCACGATACCTCCCCCTATCTTGGAATGATCGTTCCAAGATAGGGGCGGCATCACGCCGCCGCAACCCCGTCCGACGATGACGGCGGCTGCGGCTCTCGTTCGTTGCCGGTCAGTCCACGAGGCGGGCGGGGAAGCCGCCGGTCGCGATGGGGCCCCACCGGTTGATGGTGATGCGGATCAGGGACTTGTCCTGGCGGCGCATCGCCTCCCGGTACTCGTCCCAGTCGGGGTGCTCCCCGGCGATGCACCGGTAGTAGTCGACCAGCGCGTCGGCGGCCTCGGGCATGTCGATGACCTCGGCGGTCCCGTCGACCTGCACGTAGGGGCCGTTGAACTCGTCCGACAGCACGCACACGGACACCCGGGCGTCGCGGCGGGCGTTGCGCGCCTTGACCCGCTCGGGGTAGGTGGAGATCACGATGCGGCCCTCGCCGTCCACCCCGCAGGTCACCGGCGACATCTGGGGGCGCCCGTCGGACCGGACGGTCGACAGCAGCGCGTGGTGCCGGGGACGCAGGAATTCGAGCAGTTCGGGACGGTCGACGCGGTTCGCGGTGGCGATCGAAGGCATGCCGCAACCTTACGGAACCCCGTGCCGATGAGTTCTCGCGCGGTTCCTTGTCTACTCCCCGAAGCCGAATCCAAGGAGGACGACGATGAGCGACCGTGAACCCGTCAAAGCGCGCAACCTCGACATCTACGGAAGCGGCGAGCTGGCCTGGGACACCGTCCGCGACGCGCTGACCGCGGCGCTCCCGAAGCCGGAGACGCCGGTGTACCTCGGCACGGTCCGGCCGGACGGCCGCCCGCACTCGGCGGGGGTCGGCGCGCTGTGGTACGAGGGCGACCTGTACATCGTCAGCGGTCCCGGCACGCGCAAGTCCCGCAACCTCGCGGCGAACCCGGCGTGCACGATCTCGGTCCGCACGCCGATCGGGGACGTGGTGCTGGAGGGCGACGCGGAGCGCGTCACCGACCCGGCCGTCCTGGAGCCGGTCGCGGCCGGGTACCGGGAGGGCGGCTGGCCCGCGCAAGTGGAGGGCGACGCCTTCACCGCGCCCTTCAGCGCGCAGAGCGCCGGTCCACCGCCCTGGCACGTCTACCGGATCACCTTCCACACGGTGTTCACGGTGGGGACGGTGGAGCCGTTCGGCGCGATGCGGTGGGACTTCGAGCGCTGACGGTCGGCCCCGGTGCCGACTTTGGTCTACCCGCCGTGGCCCTTAGGGCGATGGACCGGCCGCGGGCGCCGGAAAGACTGGCGGCATGACAGGGGGTATGTCGCCGAGCGGCGCGTCCGCCGGCCGCTGGACGCTCGTCCACGACGGGCACCGGCTGGAGGTCGAGACCGAACGCGCCGGCTGGGACCACAGGGCGCGCCTATACGTGGACGGCGACCGCACGGAAGAGGCCACGGGCTTCCCCAAGGCCACGCTCCCCTACGGGGGACTGCACGTGCTGGTCGCGTTCGACGTCATGGGCCTGCGCGACGGGCAGGCCGCACGCTGCGAGCTGCACCCGCCCAAGGCCGGCGAGGACGCCGAGGACGAGGAAAAGAACGAGGAGGAGGACGAGGACGACGGGTCGCCCGCTGAGCCGGTGATGTTCGAGCCGCCCGCGGGGACTCGGGCCGCTCGGCGCGAGGCGTTCGCGCGGGCACATCCCACCCTGTACGCCTCCCGGCACGTGGCGATCGCGACGGGGCAGGTGCTGTTCCCGCTGCTCGGGCTGGGCGCGCTGGTCAAGGTGCTGCTGGACCGGGTCCCGTGGCCCGACGTCCGGTTCCCCGACCTCGATCCGCCGTCGATCCCGTGGCCGGACATCCCCTGGCCCGACGTTCCGTGGCCCGACCTCCCGGACGTGTCCGTGCCGCCGTGGGTGGGCGCGATCCTGGCGGCGGCGAAGTACGCGGTGCCGGTCCTCGTCGCGGTGGGCGTCGCGGCCAAGGAGGTCGAGCGCCGCAAGCGGTCAGCCGCTCAGCAGGGCGAACAGCCCGGCGCAGGTGAGCGCGACCATGACGGCGGCGACCGGGAGCTGCCCGCGCGCGGTCGCGCCCGGGCCGCGCAGGGCGAGGTCGTGCGCGGCGATCGTCCCGGCGATGTGCCCGAGGACGATGGCGTTGACCTGCACCTGCGCGGTCAGGACGGGCCCGGCGAGGTCGTAGTCGACGCGGTTGCCGGTGGAGCCGAGCAGGTCCAGTCCCGTCCCGAACGGGTCGCTGGCGAGGATGAACGTGGTCTGCCCTTCCAGGACGAGGAAGGAGAAGTAGTGCGCGACGGTGTAGCCGAGGGCGATGGGGAGCAGGGTCGCGGCGAACCGTCCGGGGAGCACGGCCGGGTCCTGGCCGGTCAGCCGGGCGCTGAGCCGCAGCGCCGCGACGTACAGGCCGGTGACGGCGGTGATCGCGGCGGCGAGTCCTAGCGTTCCGGCGGGGACGCTGGTGGGGTCGACGTTGTCGCGCCAGTAGGTCGTGCGGGTGATGCCGTCGAACCCGGTGGAGCCGATCAGCACGCACGCCGTCGCGGTGAGGCCGGGTTCGGCGGTGCCGTGCGTGAGACCGGTGAGCGGCGTGCGCAGGACGAGCGTCCCGTCGCCGCGCCGCCCGACCGGGCAGAGCCGGGCGAGCAGGCTGGAGTAGGCCTCGAACCCGTCCCCGCGGGTGAACCAGTCGCGGCCGAACCACCAGGCCGGCGCGAGATTGGCGGCCGCGTAGGCGACGATGAGGGTCCCGACGACGCGCGGGTCGGAGCGGTGCGGAGCGACCAGCTCCAGCCACACGAATCCGGCGAGCCACGCCGCCGCGGGCCAGTACCCGAGCCGCGCCGGGAGGGCGCGGCGCCCCGACGGCGGGGTGCGGGTGAGGCGGCACAGGGCGGCGTGCAGCGTCCGCAGCGGATTGACGCGCCGCCACACGGGGCCGAGCAGGACGCTGGCGGGCACGAGCCCGACCCAGAACGTCACGAACAGCGCCCAGGGCGCGAGGTTGGCGGCCTCAGAGGGCGGTCCGGCGAACGCGACCGCGACGACGAAGAGGGTTGCGGCGAGCGCGAGAACGCGTCCGGTGACGGTGAGGGCCGGTGCGTCCAAGGCGCGGGCGAGGGCGGCGGGCAGCGGGCGCCCGGCCGCCGGGTGTAGGCGGGGGCGCTTCCACGCGGCCGTGAGCGCGAGGAACGAGGCGGCCACGGCGGCACCGCCGCCCACGATGGCGGCGACGGCGTCCAGGGGCAGGTCGGTCCGGCCGCCGAGCCCGTGCGCGAGGACGTGCACGGGTCACCCGACCTGCAGCTCGAACACGCGCGTCCCGGAGTGGTGCAGCTCGGCCTCGAACACCCCCGGGGTTCCCGCGGTGAACCGCAGGGTGGCGGGGCGCCCGGCCGGGAGATCCAGCTCGCGGTCGTAGCCGTGCAGGTGGAACTCGTCGGCGGTGTCGCTGGTGATAGTGATCTCGACGGTGGCGCCGCGCGGGACCTTCACCCGGCGGTGCGCGGTGCGCACCTTCCCGCCGGTCACGGTGGCGCTGATGCGGATCGCGGACGGCGTCGACGTCACGGGACCGCCGCCCGGTGCGCCGGACGATCCGGTGCCGGACGTTCCGGACGGTGCGGGTTCCCCGCAGCCCGCGGCCGTCGCCAGAGCCGCCGCGACCACGACCGCTCCCGCGATCGATCTTGCGCGCGTCCGCCGCGTCATCGTGCCCCTTTCCTCCCGGTGTCCCACACCACACATTGTGACACTAGACAATGACACATTGAAAAGTGACATACTCCATGCGGGGGGGTGTTCACCCCTGTTCTGTCCTGGTTCGCTCGGCGAGGGAGGAGCGGTGTTGGATCACCTCACGGTCCTGGAGGCGGCGTTCGCGGTACGGTTCGCCGCCGGGGCGCCCGCCAAACCCGCGGGCGGTGCGGCACTCGACCAGATCCTCATCGCCTCCGGCGCCGCCGCGGTCCTGACCGCGGTGCTGCTGGTGCTCGGCTGGGGTCACCGCACCGGCCGCGTCACGCTCCTGGCGCGCCTGGCGGAGGCGGCCGCGCGGGGACCCGGCCGCGGCACGCCCGGCTGGGCGGCGCTGCCGACCCCGATCGCCATGGTGTCCCTGCTCACCGCGCTGCTCGGCATGTACTGGGACATCTCCCTGCACATCTCCCACGGCCGGGACGAGGGGCCCCTCGCCAACATCGCCCACTACCCGATCCTGATCGGGCTGTTCGGCATCTTCACCGCCGGCGTGCTGGCCGTGGTGCTACCGAAGGGCGCTCGCCCGGGCGCCGCGTCCGTGCGCATCACCCGGGACTGGTACGCGCCGGCGGGCGGCGTGCTGCTGGCGGGCGCCGGCTTCTACGCGCTGCTCGGCTTCCCGCTCGACGACGTGTGGCACCGCATCTTCGGCCAGGACGTGACGCTGTGGGGCCCGACGCACCTGATGCTGATCGGCGGGGCCGGGCTGTCGCTGGTCGCGATGATGATCCTGGAGCGGGAGGGCCGCCGCGCCGGCGCGGACCTGGCGCAGCCGTCCGGCTGGGTCCGGTACGTGCGGCGCTGCATGCACGGCGGCGGCCTGCTGATCGGGCTGTCGGTGTTCCAGGCCGAGTACGACTTCGGGGTACCGCAGTTCCGGCTCGTCCACCAGCCGCTGCTCATCGCGCTGGCGGCCGGCTGCGCGCTGGTCGCGGTGCGGCTGTGGGCGGGACGCGGCGGCGCGGTGTTCGCCGTCGCGTTCTACATGCTGGTGCGCGGCGGGGTCTCGGTCCTGGTCGGCGGGGTGATCGGCGAGCTGTGGGCGGCGGTGCCGCTCTACTTCGCCGAGGCCTTGTGCGTGGAGGCGGCGGCGCTGCTTCTGGCGCGGCGCCCGCTCGCCTTGGGCGCGGTGTCGGGCGTGCTGATCGGCACCGCCGGGTTCGGCGGCGAGTACGCCTTCTCCCAGATCGCGTTCCGGCTGCCGTGGACGCCCGACATCCTCGCCGAGGGCATGGCCATGGCCGTCGTGGGCGGCGTCGCGGGCGGGCTGTGCGGGGCGCTGCTCGCCGAAGGGCTGGAGGGGCGGACACCGCGTCCGGCGTTGGCGCGCGGGCTCTTCGCGGGGGCGATCCTGGCGGTGGCCGCGGCGGTGGCGAACGGGCTGATCATCTCCGTCCCGCCCGACCGGACCGCCACGGTCACGCTCACCGATGTGCGGGGCGACGCGGCACACCGCACCGCCGGGGCGCGCATAGAGTTCGCGCCCGCCGACGCGATCGACGGCCCGGCCTGGGTCACCGTCACCGGCTGGCAGGGGCGGGGCCTGCACGTCGCCCACCTGGTGAAGGAACGCGACGGCGTCTACCGGACGAGCGAACCGATGCCGCTGCACGGCGACTGGAAGACGCTGATCCGCGTCCACGACGGCCGGACGCTGGCCGGAGTCCCGATCTACATGCCCGAGGACCCGGCGATCGGCGCGAAGGAACTGCCCGCCCCGCAGCGCTTCACCCGGGACCTGCAGGGCGAGCGGACCGTCCTGCAGCGGGAGCTCAAGACCGACGTGCCCGGCTGGCTGTGGGCGGCGTGCTCGGCGGTCGTGCTGCTGTGCACGCTGGCGCTGGTGCTGTCGCTCGGCTGGGGCGTGTCGCGGATCGCGCGGCGGCTCCCCGAGCCGGCCGCGCCCGCCGCGGCCGGAGAGCGCGCGAAGGCGGGCACATGACGGTCGCGGAAGGGACGCTGGCGACCCATCCGATCATCACCGCGGTGCCGTTCTTCGTGCCGACGTTCATCGTCGTCGCGGTGATCGTGGTCGTGGTGTGGCGGGACCGCCGCCGCGGCGACGACGACCCGCCGCCGGACGATCCCGGCGCTGCGTAGACTCTGCGATCATGAGCGATCGACCGTCCACCGCCTCGTACCTGTCGGAGCTGTTCTCGCTGGAGGGCAGGGTCGCGGTGGTGACGGGCGGCACCTCCGGGATCGGCCGGGCCATCGCCGAGGCCCTGGCGCGGGCGGGCGCGTCCGTCGTGGTCGTCGCGCGGCGGGAGGCCGAGCTGGCGGCGACCGTCCGGGACCTGGAGGCCCAAGGGTGCCGCGCCGCGTCGGTCAGCGCGGACCTCGGGTCACGGGACGCGGTCGCGCGGGCGGCCGAGGACGCCGCGGCGGCGTTCGGCGAGCCGGACATCCTGGTCAACGCGGCCGGGATCAATTTGCGCCCGCCGATGGACGAGCTCGGCGCCGACGTGTGGGACGCCACGATGGCGGTGAACCTGGACGCGCCCTTCCTGCTCGGCCAGCGGTTCGGTCCCGGCATGGCCGAGCGCGGGTTCGGGCGGCTGATCCACATCGCCTCGCAGCAGGCGTTCCGGGCGTCGGTCACCAGCGGTGCCTACGGGGTCTCCAAGGCGGGCCTGGTCGCGCTGGCCCGGTCGCAGGCCGAGGCGTGGTCGAGCCGCGGCGTCACCGCCAACACCCTCGTGCCGGGGTTCGTCATGACGCCGCTCAACGCCCGCCTGTCATCGGACCCGGCGATGGTGAAGGCGCTCGCCGAGCGGACGATGGTCGGCCGCAACGGGCTGGCCGACGACTTCGCGGGCGCCGCCGTGTTCCTGGCGTCACCGTCGGCGGCCTACGTCACCGGCCAGTCGATCTTCGTGGACGGCGGCTTCTCCGCCCACTAGCCGGCGTCCCGGGACGTCCGGCCGAACAGGCCGGTGGCCTCGACGGCGGCGACCGGGTCGGCGGCGTGCACGATGCCGCCCACGGGCCGCCCGTCCTCGTCGTGGACGCGCCATCCGCCGAGCTGCACCACGGGGATCCGGCCTGCCCGCATGGCCAGGGCGATCTCCGACAGCGTCCCCCACGATCCGCCGACGGCGATGAGCGCGTCGGCGGCGTTGACGATGACGTTGTTGCGGGCCTGGCCGAGGCCGGTGGGGACGGCGACGGTCAGGTCGGGCCCGGCGGCGGCGCGGTCGGCGGCGGGCAGCACGCCGACCACCGTCCCGCCGGCGGTGCGGGCGCCCGCGGCCCCGGCGGCCATCACGCCGCCGTGGCCGCCGCAGACGACCACGGCCCCGTACTGGGCGAGGATCCGGCCGGTCTCGTAGGCGTGGTCCCATTCCCGTTCGGTGCACTCGCCCGGCCCGCACACCGCCACCTGGACGGCCACGGCGGCGCTACTCCGCGCCGTGCCGGGCCGCGATCTCGTCGATCGTGGCGGCGAGGTCGAAGTCCTTGCCGGTGAGGCCGCCCGCGCTGTGGGTGGTCAGCGCGAACGTCAGGGTGCGCCAGCGGATGTCGATGTCGGGATGGTGGTCGGCGTCCTCGGCGGCGCGGGCGACGTCGGTGACCACGTCGATCCCGGCCATGAACGAGGGCGCCTTCACCCGCCGGCGGATCTCGTCGCCGTCCCGGCTCCAGGCGGGCAGGTCGCGGAGGCGGTCGGCGACCGCGGCGTCGTCGAGCGTGTCGGCCATCGGGGTCACTCCCTGGTCGTGGGCGCTGATGACCTTCTCCCTTCCCACCGCGGCCCGCCCGGTCACCCGATGCCGGACGTCAGGTCGCGGTCATGTCGTCTCCCTGCGGGTCAGCCGAGCCTGTACAGCCGGATGCCGGACGACGTGCCGCCGTACTCGCTCGCGTCGACGAGGGTGCCGTTCCGCTGGACCCAGGCGGTGATGCCGGCGTCGCGGCCCTCGGGCCCCCGCGTTCGCCGAGGAGGACGTAGCGGAGCTCGCCCTCCTCGACGTACCGCTGGAGCTTGGCGACGGTCATGGCCGGGTCGCCGCCGGTGAACCCGCCCATCGCGATGACCGGACGCCCGGTCCGCAGGATGATCGGAGACGCCTCCTGGCTGCTGGAGACCGCGACGAGCCAGCCGGCGCCGCCCTGGTTCTGCTCCAGGTAGGAGATCAGCCCCGAGTCCACCTGCCCGCCGATCCCGCGGCCGAAGCCCCGGGCCGCTGACCGCGCCCGTCCGGTGGCGGCCCGTTCTGACCGGACGGCGGCTGAGGCCCGCCGGGCATGCCGGGAGGTCCGCCCCGGCCTGGGCCGCCGGGACCGCCGAAGCCGCTCCCTGAGGACGGTCCGGCCAGCGGGTCGGTGCCGTTGGTCGGGGCCGACTCGGCCGAGGCGGCGTAGGCGCCCGGTCCGGCGAGACCGGCGACCATCGCGAGAGCGAGCCCGGCGACGGCCGCGCGCGTCCCGGCGCAGCGGACGAACCATCCCGCGAGCAGGCCGAGCATCGCCAGGACGGTGGCGGCGGCGACGGTCCACCGCAGCCACGGATGCCAGGACGGTGTGCGGTCCAGCAGCACGAACGCCCACGCGCCGGTGACGGCGACGCCCGCGGGCAGCCCCCACGCCCATGCGGCCGACCGCCGGTACGCCCCGAACAGCAGGACGGCCTCGGCGCCGGTGAGCGCGCCGATCGCGGGAGCCATCGCGGTCGCGTAGTAGGGGTGGAAGACGCCCCGGGCGAAGCTGAAGATGACGTAGTGGACGGCGAGCCATCCGCCCCACAGCAGGAACGCGCCCCGTGCGGTGTCGGTGCGGGGACGGCGCCGCAGCAGGATCAGCCCCGCGGCGAGCGCCAGGACAGCGAACGGGGCGGCCGAGCCCGTTGTAGCCGATGACCAGGTCCCAGGCGGCGCCGGCGACCCGGTACCCCTCGAACTCCAGGCTGCTGGCCAGCGACTCGCGCACCGCGGGCTCGTCGTCGACCACCAGGATCCGCGCAGGCCGCGCCCCCCCGCATGCCAAGCTCCATGGACTCACGGTAGGCACCGCCGACGGAGGCCCCGACCGCCGGACGGCCTTTTTCATGGTCTTCTCAGAATCTTCTGAGCGGCGGTTCAGGAGGCCTGGTCTCCGGGCGGGCCGGTCTCGCCGGTGACCTCGGCCCACACGTCGGTGCTCTCCACGCTCGCCTGGACGACGACGGAGCCCGTGGCCGGGACGGTGGCGGGGCGGGTGGCGGTGGTCCAGGTGGTCTTGGCGACGTCGACGACGACGTCGCGGGAGACGTCGACGATGATGCCGCGCAGGGTGTCCTGCATGGCGAGCTTGAGCGCGTCGCGCAGCAGCTCCCGCAGGACGGCCTCGATGGCGGCGGTGGCGGCGCGGGCGGCGGCCCGGACGGCCATTTCACGGGCGGTGCGGGCGACGGCGCTGCCCGCCGCGGCCGCCAGCAGTTCCCCGGCGCCGCGGGCGGCGTCGGACCGGCGGGCGCGCGCGGCGAGATCGGAGGCGGCGCCGGCGAGCGGGGCCAGCTCGGCGGCGACCCCGGTCTCCTCGGCGGTGTCGCGCAGGGCGGCGGCCAGGTCGCGGGCGGCCTGCTCGGCGGTCTCGCGGACCACGCGGGCGACGACGTCTCGGCCGACGGTCAGGGCGGCGTCGACCGCCGCGTCGGCGACGGTGTCCACCGCGGCGTCCACGACGGCCTTGGTGGCGGCCTGGACGACTGGCTGCGACGCGGTGGCGGTGACGGTCCGCCCGGCGACGTCCAGGGCGGTGGCGGTGGCGGCGCGGGCGAGGGGGCTGGAGGCGGCGAGGCGGCGCGCGGCGGCGGCCATGGGGTGGCGGGCGGCCTGCTCGGCGAGGACCATCGCGGCGGTCGCGGCCTCGAGCGCGCCCGCGGTGGCGGGGTTGGCCGCCGCGGCGGCGCGGGCCTCGGTGACGGCGCGCTCGGCGGCGTCCCGGGCGACCTTGACGGCGGCGTCGCGGGCGGCCTGCTCGACGGCCTTCATCGCGGGCGTCCCGGCCAGCCGCTCCAGGATGCGGGTGGCGGCGAGCGCGGCGGTGTCGCGGGCGGCGTCGCGGAGGGGCTCGCCCGCGGAGACCGCCGCCCGCGCGGCGGACGCCGCGGCCGGGGCCAGCCCGTCCCAGATCTCCTCCAGCCGCTCGGCGGCGGCCCGGTCGGCCCTGCCGGCCCGCTCCGCGAGCCCGCCCGGCCGTTCGTCGTTGTCCTCCACGGTCACGCCCCCTCATCGCGATCCGCCCATACTCACCATAACTTCCGATTGACCATGTCACTCCCCCGGTTTGACCCTCACCGCTCGCAGGACGCGCAGGGAGTGCGGGTGCGGCGGGCGTAGGCGCGGGCGGCGACGGCCATCCCGGCGCCCCACGCGAAGTAGGCGGGGACGGCCACCCAGAAGAACGCCTCCGGCAGGTCGAGACCACCTTCGGGCGGGAACGGGTTGCGGCCGTGGAGGCGCTCCCAGCACATCTGCACCAGCATCAGACCGAAGTAGACGACCAGGCCGGCGGAGATCGCGGCGCCGGGCCACAGCACCAGCCGGCGGGGCACGCGCCGCCCGGCCAGGCCGGGGACCCCGCGCGGCCACGCCCGCCCGAAGGAGTGGACGAGGGCGAGCGGCAGCAGGCTGCCGCCCAGCACGAACCCGGCCTCGAAGAGGATCACCGACGGGCCCTTCGACCCCGGCGACTCCCCGAACCCCACCGCGGCCTGCGCGGCGATGCGGGTGACGCATCCGGCGACGGCGAGGTAGGCGGCCCCGAACGCCCACGCGGGGGTGCGGGCGAGGGGGCCGGGCGCCGTGGCGGGACGTCCGCAGGAGGCGCATCCGGTGCGGGCACGGGCGGTGTAGGCGCGGGCGGACAGGCCGGTCATGATCCCGGCGCCGACGGCGGCGGCCCGCGACAGCGCGCCGAACGGGTAGAACTCGATGCCGAGCCCGGGAAGGATCCCGCCGACCACGTCGAGCAGCAACATCGCGCCGGAGGCGACGAGGCCCAGGGCGGTCGCCCAGGCCGCCGCCGTCACGGCCAGCCGGGGCACGCGGCCGAGACGGTCCGCACGTGTAAGCGCGAGCACGGACAGGACGGCCGCGGCGGCACCGCACAACGCGACGCTTCCCCAACCGGTGAACGCGACGAGGTCGTCCCCGATCGGTGACAGGTCGTCCGGCTGGTGACCGGACGACCAGTACACGCGCAGGATCCCGTAGGCGGTGACCCAGGCGAGCGCGACGGCCGGCAGGCGGTGTCCGAGGGTGCGGCCGCTGCCGGTGGCGCGGCCGGTGAACGCGGTGACCATGCACACGATCCTGCGCGGGGAGGCCCGGCTCGCGCCTCCCCGCGGTGGCCGATCCCCCTCCCCCGCGCGGGGGAACGCCTCGACCCGCTCGGCCCGGTAATCCGCTTGGCCGGGCAGGGTGGGGGCGGTAGAGTCGCGCCCGGAACCGAAAGGGAGGTGAGGACGTATGGCCGTTGCCGCGGTGGTTGCTGCCCGCAGCACTCAGCCAGTCCTTCTTCCCTGGGCCGCCGGCTGACCTCCGCGCTCACGCATCCGCGGCACGTCCACGCCGGGGCCCCTTCACGTGAGGGTTCCATTCCGTTGTCTTCACTGTTCGCGGGTTCGTCCCGTCTGGCCGCCTATGGCTGGG
The DNA here is from genome assembly GCF_039871695.1 of Actinomadura sp. B10D3. Taxonomy (NCBI): domain Bacteria; kingdom Bacillati; phylum Actinomycetota; class Actinomycetes; order Streptosporangiales; family Thermomonosporaceae; genus Actinomadura; species Actinomadura sp. B10D3. The sequence goes on along the minus strand of NZ_JBDPLY010000005.1, from coordinate 46,603 downwards.
ACGAGACCCTGGAGAACGCGTTCACCTCTCATCGCGCCGCGGGCCTGACGCCGGGCCGCGTGGCCGCCGTCGACCGCGGCCTGTGCGACGTGGTCACCGAGGACGGCCCCGTCCGGGCCTCCACGGGTACGGCCGCCGCGTCCGGCGACCCGCTCGCGGCGCCGTGCACCGGCGACTGGGCGGCGCTGGACCCGTCCGGACCGGACGGGCGGCCCGCCGTCGCGGCGCTCCTGCCGCGCCGCACCGCGATCGTCCGGTCGTCGGCGTCCCGCGACTCGCGCGGCCAGGTGCTGGCCGCCAACGTCGACACCGTCGCGATCGCCGTCTCCCTCGCCGCCCGCCTCGACCTCGGACGGGTCGAGCGCCTGCTCGCCCTGGCCTGGGAGAGCGGGGCGCGGCCCGTGGTCGTCCTCACCAAGTCCGACCAGGTCGCCGGCACCGCCGAGGCGGAGATCGAGGTCTCCGCCGCCGCCCCGGGCGTGGACGTCGTGGCATGCAGCGCCGCGACCGGGGACGGCGTCGACGCCGTCCTGGCCGTCCTGTCCGGGACGGTGGTCCTGGTCGGGCCGTCGGGCGCGGGCAAGTCCACGCTCGGCAACGCCCTGCTGGGCGGCGAGGTCCTGGCGACCGCGGCCGTCCGGGAGACCGACGGCAAGGGCCGGCACACCACGGTGCGGCGCGAGCTGCTGCCGCTGCCCGGCGGCGGCGTCCTCATCGACACGCCCGGCCTCCGCGGCGTCGGGCTGTTCGAGGCGTCCGACGGGCTGGAGCGGACGTTCGCCGACGTCGAGGAGCTGGCCGCCGCGTGCCGCTTCGGCGACTGCGCCCACCGCACCGAGCCCGGCTGCGCCGTCCTGGCCGCGGTCGAGGACGGGACGCTGCCGCGCCGCCGCCTCGACAGCTACCGCAAGCTCCTGCGGGAGAACGCGTGGGCCGCGTCGCGCAGCGACGAGCGGCTGCGCGCCGAGCGGGAGAACCAGCGCAAGGCGATCACCCGCTGGCAGCGGCAGATGTACCGGGAGCGGGGGCGGAACCGATGAGGTGGACGACGAGGCCGGAGACCGCGCGCGACGCCGCCGCGATCCGCGCGGTGGTCGACGCGGCGTTCCCGACCGTCCAGGAGGCCGATCTGGTGGACGCGCTCCGCGGGGACGCCGCCTGGGTGCCGGGCCTGTCGGTGGTCGCCGAGGCCCCGGACGGGCGCGTCGCCGGCCACGCGCTGCTCACGCGGTGCACGGTCGGCGGGGAGGCCGCGCTGGCGCTGGCGCCGGTGGCGGTCCTGCCGGAGTTCCAGCGGTGCGGCGCGGGCACCGCCGCCGTCCGGGCCGGGCTCGACGCCGCGGCCGGGCGGGCGGCGGCCGGCGCCGAGCGGCTGGTCGTGGTGCTCGGGCATCCGGAGTACTACCCGCGGTTCGGGTTCGTCCGCGCGTCGGGCCTGGGCGTCACCGCGCCGTTCGAGGTGCCGGACGAGGCGCTGATGGTGCTGGTGCTGGACGGGCCGGGCCCGGTGCCGTCCGGGACGGTCGGGTATCCGGCGCCGTTCGGCGTCTGACCGCCGAGGTCCCTGGCCCGCGGGTTGCGTCCGCGGGCCAGGGACCTTCAGCGTCCGCGGCGCCGGTACGTCCGCACCGACAGCGGGACGAACAGCGCCAGCAGGACCAGCGACCAGCCGATGCTGGCGGCGACGGGGTGGGCGATCGGCCACGCCGCGTCCCCGGTCGACACGCCAGGGTTTCCGAACAGCTCGCGGCAGGCGGCGGTGAGGGCGCTCACGGGGTTCCAGTCGGCGATGACCTGCAGCGGCTTCGGCATGCCGCCGGTGGGGACGAACGAGTTGGACAGCATGGTCACCGGGAACACCAGCGGGATCAGCTGGTCGGCGGTCTGGTCGTTCTTGACCACCAGGCCCAGGTAGCAGCCGGCCCAGCTCAGCGCATACCGCATCAGCGCCAGCAGCAGGAACGCCTCGGCGGTCTGCCAGACCCCGTTGTGGGCGCGCCAGCCGACGACGAGCCCGGCGACCGACATGATGACCATGCCGAGGATCCCGTTGAGGATCTCGGCGCCGGTCTGCCCGAACGGGACCGCCGAGCGGGCCATCGGCATGGAGCGGAACCGGTCCATGACGCCGCGGGAGGCGTCGGTGGCGACGCGCAGGGTGACGGCCATGGTCGAGGTGAAGGTGACCATCGCGAACAGGCCCGGCATCAGGTACTCGCGGTAGTTGCCGCCGCCGGGCACGGAGATCGCGCTGCCGAACACGTACCCGAACAGCACCACCATCACCGCCGGGAAGATCAGGGCGGCGATGAGCTCACCGGGTTCCTGGCGGATGCGGCTGATCTCGCGGCCGATGAGCGTGAGCCCGTCGGCGCACGCCCAGCGCAGCCGTCCGGACGGGGACGCGGGGGCGGTGATCGCGGTCATCGGACGGTCTCCTTCTCACGCTCGGGGGTGCCGGCGCCGTTTCCGGTGAGGCGCAGGAACACCTCGTCGAGGGTGGGGCGGCGCAGCCCGACGTCCCCGACGGCGACGCCCGCGCGGTCGATGTCGCGGACGACGTCGGCGAGCCGCACGGTCCCCGGCGGCAGCGGCACCGAGAGGCGGTCGCCGTCCAGCGCGGGGTACGCGCCGGCGAGGGTGTGCAGCAGGTCGGCGGCGGCGCCGGCCATGGCCCGGTCGGCCAGGACGACGTCGAGGCGGTCGCCGATCGAGGCCTTCAGCTCGTCGGGGGCGCCGGTGGCGATGACGCGGCCGTGGTCGATCACGGCGATGTCGTCGGCGAGCTGGTCGGCCTCGTCGAGGTACTGCGTGGTGAGCAGGACGGTGGTGCCGTCGGCGACGAGGTCCCGGATCGCGTCCCAGATCTCGCCGCGGCTGCGCGGGTCGAGGCCGGTGGTGGGCTCGTCCAGGAACAGCACCTGCGGGCGCAGGATCAGGCTGGTGATCAGGTCCAGGCGACGGCGCATCCCGCCGGAGTACCCCGCCACCTGCCGGTCGGCGGCCTCCATCAGCCCGAACCGCTCCAGCAGCTCGTCCGCGCGGCGGTGCGCCTCGCGGCGCGGCAGGTGGTAGAGGCGGCCGAACATGCGCAGGTTGCCGCGCCCGGTCAGCTTCTCGTCCACGGCCGCGTACTGCCCGGCCAGCCCGATGAGGGCACGGACCTGGTCGGGCCGGCGGGCGACGTCGAACCCGGCGATGCGGGCGTGCCCGGAGTCGGCGTCCGACAGCGTCGCCAGGATCCGCACGGCGGTGGTCTTGCCGGCTCCGTTGGGCCCGAGGACCCCGCAGACCGTTCCGGCGGGGACCGCCAGGTCGAGGCCGTCCAGGGCCTGGGTGTCCCCGAAGCGCTTGCGCAGCGACTCGGCCACCACGATCGGTTCGTCCGTCACGATCCCTCCTTCTGAGTACGGCGTACGCAGCTACGGTAAACAACCGAGTACGATGTACGCAACTAGGATGCTCGGAGACGGACGGCGAGGAGGTCAGGTGGCAGGCGGCGAGCGGTCCGGCGGAATCTGGTCGATCCCCGAACGGCAGGGCCGGGGGCCGCGGCCCGCCTACAGCCGCGCCCAGATCACCGAGGCGGCGATCCGCATCGCCGACGCCGAGGGCCTGGAGGCGGCGTCGATGCGGCGGATCGCGGCCGAGCTCGGCACCGGCGCCATGTCGCTGTACCGCTACGTGCCGTCCCGCGACGACCTGATCGACCTGATGGTCGACCACGCCGCGCTGGAGATGGACATCCCCGACCGTCCGAGCGGCGACTGGCGCGCCGATCTGACGCTGATCGCCGAGAACACCCGCGTGGTGGGGCTGCGCCACCCCTGGCTCGCGGGGCTGGTCCGCCCGCGCGCGACGTTCGGCCCGAACCGGCTGCGGCTGATGGAGTTCGCGTTCGGCGCCCTCGACGTCGGCATCCCCATCGACGACATGCTCACCCTGATCGAGATGCTGAACGGCTACGTCGAGCGCGCCGTCCGCGGCGAGATCGCCTGGAGGCAGGAGAGCGAGCGCGGCATGACGCCGGAGCACTGGATGATGGAGAGCGGCCCCTACGTCAGGAAGCTCCTCGACACCGGCCAGTATCCGATGTTCAAGCGCATCGTCGTGGACGCGCGCCTGCCCCACATGACCACCGAGGAGCAGTTCCGCTACGGCCTGGAGCGCGTGCTGGACTGCATCGCCAGCGCCCTGCCGCCGGACAGGACCGGAAAGGCGTAGACCCGGCGGCGATCACACCGGCGAGGAGCGGCGTACGCGCCGCGCCTCAGAGCGGGAAGAGCTTGGCGTAGGGGGCGAGGATCCGGACCGTGCGGGCTCCGAAGTCGACGAGGACGGCGTGCGCCTCCACCTCGGTGACGCGGCCGAGGCCGTACTTGTCGTGGGTGACGCGGTCCGCCACGCCGAACACCTTGGCGGGCGGGGCGGGCGGCGGTGGCTCGAAGGGGCTGGTGGGCAGGTGTCGCCGCCGTGCGGCTCGACGGGGTTTCATCACCGCCAGTATGCGCCCCTCCGGGGCGTTGCGGGACCCGGATCCGCTTTTGATCTGGAATTCTCCCGCGCCGCCCCCCCGGGAATCACCGGGGCGTGTGGTAACGTTCGGTGCAGTTGCGGTTCCCAAGCATTTGCGTGCGCCTGCGGATCTACCACAGGCGCACTTTTTGTTTTTCTGGATCTTCCGGATGGGTCATCGCGGCGTCCTCGGACCCACAAGGTGTGGGACCGGGACAGAGCAGAAGGAGATGACCATGGCCACCGGCACCGTCAAGTGGTTCAACGCCGAAAAGGGCTTCGGCTTCATCGAGCAGGACGGCGGCGGCGCCGACGTCTTCGCCCACTACTCCAACATCGCGGCGCAGGGCTTCCGCGAGCTCCTGGAGGGCCAGAAGGTGTCCTTCGACATCACCCAGGGTCAGAAGGGGCTGCAGGCGGAGAACATCGTCCCCGCCTGATTTTTTTCGGCGGCGCGGCGGGTGCCCCTTGAGGGCTTCCCGCTGCGCCGCCTTGTCGCGCAGCGGAGCACTCCTCGACAGGTGCTATCTGCGAGGAAGGTTCCACCTTGCCGTTTTCTGACCGATCGAATCGATCATCCGGCCGGGGCCGCACCGCGCGGTCCCGCCCCGGCCGTCACCGCCAGGGCACCCGCCCGGACGGTGACGGCGGGCGTTCGCCCGCGACTCCGGGCCTCCCTCCGGTCACGTCCTTCTCCGAGCTGAGGATGCCGCCGGAGCTGCTGGCGTCCCTGACCCGCGAGGGCCTGACCGCGCCGTTCCCCATCCAGGCGGCGACGCTGCCGAACGCGCTCGCCGGCCGGGACGTCCTCGGCCGCGGCCGCACCGGGTCCGGCAAGACCCTCGCCTTCGGCCTCGCGCTCCTCGCCCGCCTCACCGGCCGGCGCGCCGAGCCCCGGCGTCCCCTGGCCCTGGTCCTCGTGCCCACCCGTGAACTGGCCCAGCAGGTCACCGAGGCCCTCACCCCGTACGCCGGCGCCGTCCGCCTGCGGCTGCTCAGCGTCGTCGGCGGGATGTCGATCGGACGGCAGTCCGCCGCTCTGGCGCAGGGGGCGGACGTCCTGATCGCCACCCCGGGACGGCTCGCCGACCTGATCGAGCGCGGCGACTGCCGCCTCCAGCAGGTGGAGATCACCGTGCTGGACGAGGCCGACCAGATGACCGACATGGGGTTCCTGCCGCAGGTCACCCGCCTGCTGGAGCAGACTCCCGCCGGCGGCCAGCGGATGCTGTTCTCCGCGACGCTGGACGGCGACGTCGACAAGCTGGTCCGGCGGTTCCTCACCGACCCGGTGACGCACTCGGTCGACCCGCCCGCCGGGGCCGTCACCACGATGGAACACCATCTGCTGCACCTCAGCGACACCGACAAGCACGAGACGATCGCGCACATCGCGGCCCGCGACGGCCGCGTGATCATGTTCGTCGGCAAGAAGCACGGCGCGGACCGGCTCGCCCGCAAGCTGGCCTCCCGCGGCATCCGCGCCGCGGCCCTGCACGGCGGCAAGACCCAGTCCCAGCGCAACCGCACCCTCGCGGGCTTCCGGACGGGCGACGTGGCCGTGCTGATCGCCACCAACGTCGCCGCGCGGGGCATCCACATCGACGATCTCGACCTGGTCGTCAACGTCGACCCGCCCGACGACCACAAGGACTACCTGCACCGCGGCGGGCGCACCGCCCGCGCCGGGCGGCCCGGCACCGTCGTCACCCTCGTCCTGCCGCACCAGCGCCGGGAGACCGACGCGCTGATGGCCGCTGCCGGCATCACCCCGCGGGCGAGCGAGGTACGGCCGGGCGACGGCGAGCTCGCCAGGATCACCGGCGCGCGCTCCCCGGGCACCGGCGCCCCGGCACCGGTCGGCGAGTCGCGCCGGAACCGCTCCGGCGGCCGGCGCCGGCGCGTATCGTCAAAGAACACCTGACCTGCGGTACGCCGGGCGATCCGCGCCATGCCGGTGGCATGAGCGCGGGCACGCTGGGCACCAATCCGATGAGGTGACGATTCGTGCCGTCCGGCGCCGCCGGGCGCGGGTCCGCGGACCCGGAGCATGTTCGTGATCGGAGACGCACATGACGATCCTTCCCGGCCCCGGTGCATCGCGGCCCGTCGCGCACACGGGCCGATGGCAGCTGCCGAGCGGGCGGGCGGCGGCGGGCCACGTCCGCTCGATCGTCCAGAACGCGCTGCACGTGTGGGAGCCGGGTCCGGCGGCGGCGAGTCTCACCGATCGGCTCGCGCCGCTGCTGCAGGACTTCGTCGCCCGGACGACCGCCCGGTGCCGCGGCTCGCTCGTCCTGCGGCTGGAGCTGCACGCGCCGACCCGCCTGCTGCTGGGAGAGATCCTGCAGCAGACGGCCGGGGGTCCGTCCGGCGACGACGCGGCGGACGGCGAAGGCGGACGCGGGGCCCACATCGCCGCCATCGCGGTCACCTACGGCAGGCGGCCCGCCCGCGGCGACGCGGGCGCCTGGTACGCGCACGCCTTCGTGTGGCCGTCGCTGCCGCTCAGCTACGGGTGACCGGTCCTCAGAGGATCCGGGAGACCGTGTAGGCGACGCCGCCCTCGACCAGGTACCCCGAGCCTGCGCAGACGATGCCGTTCAGCCATGCGTACTGATCGGACCCGGTCTCGAAGAGCGGGTTGGTGCGGAAGTAGTAGCGGGCCGGGTCGACCCGGTGGCGTTTCTCAGGGTCGGCGATATCGGCCCGCAGCTCCGGCGGGACGACCCAGCGTCCCCCGTAGGTCATCTGCACCAGGGCGCCGTCGTGGGTGCGCAGGGTCAACCGGACGTCCAGCATCATGGACCCGTCCGGGCGGAACACCGCCCAGTCACCGCCGCCCGCCAGTACGTCCCCGCGCAGGTCGGGGCCTTCGAACGTCCCGCCTGCGCTGCCGAACAGGACACGCTGCCCGGACGGCCCGCCGATGACGAGCGGAGGCTCCAGGTCGACGACGATGTCGAACAGGTGCTCCGTCTCGATCCCGCCGATCGGCTTGATGCGTGGGTCGGAGGTCACCGCACGTCCCCCGCCACGGCGTCCCCGAACAGAAGCTTCCGGACGGCGTCGGTCGACACGCCGCTCTGGGCGCACAGTGACGCCAGGTCGAAGAAGAACGTCTCACCGGCGATCAGGTCGTCCTTGAACGTGAACCGGATGAACACGGGCAGCTCTGCGCGGCGGCCGTTCGGCACCACGCCGAACCGGTCGCCGGTCATGGTCATCCGCACCGTCCCCCAGCACACCAGCGAGTCCGCGTCGGAGGCGTGGCCTTCCAGCTCGACGTCGTAGTCCGGGAAGGCAGTGAAGAACAGCGTCAGCACTTTCTCGTTCTCGGCCGCGCCCCTCGCCTTCGTGCCGAAGGCGGGGGTCTCCAGCACCATGTCGCGGTGGAGAAGCCGCATGGCCGCGGGCACGTCCTGGCGGCTCTTCGCCACGGCCAGTGCCTGCGCCAGCTCGATCATCCGATCTCCGTCCATCGGCCCTCCTCTGGTGTGCGGCCGCTTTCCGGGTTCGGAGTTAAACATACGATCGGTCGTATGTCTACTTTCCGCGTATATGGCAGGATGGCGCCGATGAACGACGCAGCGGTGACGGACGGGCGCCTGGTGCGCGGTGCGCGGACGCGGCGGACCGTCGCACGCCACGCCGTGGACGTCGCGTCCCTCGAAGGGCTCAACGGGCTCAGCCTCGGGCGGCTGGCCGGTGACCTCGGGCTGTCCAAGAGCGGCATCCAGACGCTGTTCAGGACGAAGGAGAACCTGCAGCTCGCGGCCGTCGAGTCGGCGGCCGAGCAGTTCGCCGAGGCGGTCGTCGCTCCTGCCCTAATCGAGCCTCCCGGCGTGACCCGGCTCCGCGCCCTGATCGAGCGCTGGATCGTCTACGTGGAAACGCCGCTGTTCACCGGCGGCTGCTTCTGGGCGGCGAACCTGCCCGAATTCGACAGCCGCCCCGGGCCCGTCCGCGACGCCCTGTTCCGCCAGCACGACGAGTGGCTGTCCGTCCTCGCCGGCGAGCTGCGGCACGCCGCCGGAGCCGGCGAGATCGCGGAGCTGGACGCCGACCTGGCCGCCTTCCAGATCGACGCGGTGCTGATGTCCGCCAACACCGCCCTGCGCGCCGGCGACACCGGAGCCGTGGCCAAGGTCCGCCAGGTGATCGGCGGCCTTCTCGCCCGCTGAAGCGCCGGACGGGCGGGCCGCCCGGTCAGCTCGGCGCCGTCCCGCGCTTCCGCACGAGGGGCTGTCGTCAGATCCCAAGGAGGCGTTCACCGCCGTCGCCGAGCACTACGGGCGGCAGACACCTGAGTAAGACGCCCTCCGGCTACCGCGAGCTGGGCGCGCGACCGATCCCCCAGCAGGCCACCGCGGCACCGAGCAGGAACAGCGCGGTGCAGGCGACCATGCTCACGCCGAACCCGTGGCTCAAGGCCTCCGGGTTGTGAGTGGCGTCCTCGGGCAAGTCGGCGAGCAGCGGCAGCGCGGCCACGACCAGCAGCCCCGCGGCGCGGGCGACGCCGTTGTTGACGCCGCTGGCGATGCCGGCGCGGCCGTCCGGCACGGCGGACAGTACCGTCACGCTGATCGGCGCGGTGATCGCCGAGATGCCCAGCCCTGTGAAGGCGATGACCGGGAGCACGTCGGGCACGTACGAGGCGTCCGGGCCGACCCGTACCGCCATCAGCGTCCCGATCGCGCAGACCACGGCCCCTGCCGTGAGCAGGACGCGGGCACCGACGCGAGTGACGAGCGTGCCCGCGCGCGGCGACAGCACGAGGACGACGGCCGTGATCGGCAGCAGCGCCATCCCGGTGGCCAGCGGGGAGTAACCGCTGGTGATCTGAAGCTGCATCGGCAGCAGGAAGAACAGCCCCGCGACGGCCCCGTAGAGGCAGAACGACGCCAGGTTCGCCGCGCTGAACTCCCGGACGGAGAACAGCCCCAGCGGCAGCATGGGCGCCGAGGCACGCCGTTCGACCAGCACGAAGGCGACCATCGCGAGCACGCCGATCGCGGCGGCCGCCACGGCGACCGGCAGGCCGCCCGAAGCGTCGGTGAGGCTGTAGGTCAGGCCGCCGAGGCCGATCGCCGCCAGCGCGGCCCCTGCCGCGTCGAAGCGGCCGGGCACCGCCTCGTCGCGGGTCTCGGGGACGTGGCGGAGCACCAGTACCGCCACCACGGCGGCGATCGGGATGTTGATCCAGAACACCCAGCGCCATCCCGCGGCATCGACCACCACGCCGCCGAGCAGCGGCCCGGCCGCGCCGGCCACCCCGCTCATGCCCGACCAGGCGCCGACCGCCCGCGGCCGGTCGGCGGGCCGGAACGCGGCCTGGATGAGCGCCAGCGACCCCGGGACGAGCAGCGCGGCCCCGACGCCCTGCAGCGCCCGCGCGGCCACCAGCCAGCCCACGGCCGGCGCGAAGCCGCCGAGCAGCGAGCCGACCGCGAACAGAACGAGGCCCACAAGGTAGGTCCGCCGCCGCCCGTACCGGTCCCCCAGCGCGCCGCCGAAGAGGATCAGCGCGGACAGCGCCAGCGCGAACGCGTTCACCGTCCACTGGAGGCCGGCCATGCCCGTCCCCAGGTCGCGCGCGATCGCCGGCAGCGCGACGTTCAGGACCGTGGTCTCCAGCAGCACCAGCCCCGCACCGAGCGCGGTGGCCACGACCACCCACCGGCCGGCGGGCTGCGACAACCGCAGCCCGCCGGCGGAGGTGACCGGAGTCTTGAGCACATGTGTCATGGAGACCTCAGACCTGGAGGAGCAGCCGTGCCTATGAGAGTGGTCATCGGCGGAAGCGGTCGGCAACACCGATCTGTGCAACGATCGATGCGGACGCCGCATGGATCGTGACCGACCTGGGCTGGGAGACCCCGACGATGGACCTACGGCAGCTGGAGGTCTTCCTGACGCTGGCCGACGAACTGCACTTCGGACGCACCGCCGACCGGCTGCATCTCACCCAGCCACAGGTGAGCCGGGCCGTGGCCGCCCTGGAGCGCCACATCGGCGCCCCGCTGTTCGAGCGCACCAGCCGCAGGGTCCGCCTCACCCCGCTGGGCCGGCGCCTCCGCACCGACGCCGAACCCGCGTACCGCCTGCTCCAGGACGCTCTCCGCGACACCCGGGCCGAGGCCCGCCAGGTCAGCGGAACGCTGCGGATCGGATTCCTGCTGCCGACCGGTGGTGAGGCCCTCAGCCGACTGATCCGCGCATATGAGGCCCGCCACCCCGGAAGGCGCCTCTCCCTGAGCAACGTCCCGTACGCCGACCTTTACGAACCGCTTCGCGGCAACGAGATCGACGTACTGATCTCGTATCTCGTCCTCGATCCCGACGAGGAGTCCGACCTGACCGCGGGCCCGGCGATCCACCACGCCGCCCGGGTGCTGGTGGCCGCGGCCGCCGACCCGTTGGCGGCCAAGGACTCGATCTCGGTGGAAGACCTCGCCGGCCGCCGCACCACCGCGCGGCCGCCCCGGTTCCCCCGCGCCCTCTTCGACCATTTCGTGCCGCCGGCCACCCCGTCGGGCAGGCCGATCCACCGCACCTACGATCTCGGTGACGACGACGCCTACGGCGTGATGACGGCCGCGGCCGCCCGGGGGCACCTCGTCCACCCGAGCGTCGACGCCTTCACCTCGCTGCTGGCCCACCGCCACGACCTCACGCTCATTCCCATCCACGATCTGCCCGCGATCCCGATCGGCCCCATCTGGGTGACCGCCCGAGAGAGCACCCGCATCCGCGCCCTCGCGGACGTCGCCGCGAACCTCCCGGCCACACCCGGCGGCCCGGACGCCTGAGCCGACGGCGGGCACGCCGGCGGCGGGACCAAGGAACCTCGCATCCCGAGCGTTCCTCGACCACGCCGCATCGGGGTGGTCCGCCGGAGATCAGGGGTGGGCGACCAGCGCATCGGCGCTGCCGGCGTCCCCAGCGCCATCGGCGTCCTCGACGGCGGCCCGGTGGTCGGGACGCGGTGTGTTCATCAGCACGGCGACGATCAACCCGCCGACCAGGATGATGCCCGCGGCCCACGCGCCGGCCGTCGCGAACCCCTCCACCACCGCCTGCCTGGCCGTGGCGGGGTTCGTGCCGTGCGAGGCCAGGTAGTCCACGGTCGCGCTGGTGGCGATGGTGTTCAGCAGCGCGGTGCCGATCGACCCGCCGATCTGCTGCGCGGTGTTGACGGTGGCCGAGGCCACGCCCGAGTCGTCCCGGTCGACGCCGTGGGTGGCGTAGTTGATCGCCACCGGCATGATCAGGCCCGCGCCGAAGCCGAGCAGCAGCTGGGCGACCAGCACGCCGGAGGCGTACCCGGTGCCGGTCTCCAGGGTGACCATCCACAGCATGCCGGCGGCGCTGATGGCCATCCCGGGCACGATCAGCGCGCGGGGCGGCAGCTTGGGCAGGAGCCGCGTGGTGAGCCCGCCGGCCGAGAGCAGGACCACCGTCGCCATCGGAAGGAAGGCGACGCCCGTCTTCACCGGCGAGTACCCCTTGACGACCTGCATGTAGTAGGTCATGAAGAGGAACGCGCCGAACATCCCGATGACGGCCGTGCCCACGGCCAGGTAGGCGCCGCCGCGGGTGCGGCTGGCGACCACGCGCAGCGGCAGCAGCGGCTCCCGGACCCGGCTCTCGACGAGGGCGAACGCGGCGAGCAGCACCGCACCGGCGGCCAGGAGGCCGACGACCTTCGCCGAGCCCCAGCCGTCGGACTCGGCCTGGCCGGTGCCGTACACGATCGCGACGAGCCCACCGGTCACCAGCAGCACGCCGGGGACGTCGAACCTGGCCTTGCCGTCGCGCCGCGACTCCTCCAGCAGCGCGAACCCGCCGGCCGCCGCGACCAGGGCGATGGGGATGTTGACGTACAGGCACCAGCGCCAGTCCAGGTAGTCGGTCAGCGCCCCGCCGACCAGGAGGCCGACCGCGCCGCCCGCTCCGGCGATGCCGCCCCAGATCCCGAACGCCTTGGCGCGGTCCTTCGGCTCGGTGAACGTCACCGTCAGCAGCGACAGCGCGGACGGCCCGAGCAGCGCGCCGAACCCTCCTTGCAGGGCACGGGCCACCAGCAGCATCTCGACGTTCGCCGCCGCGCCCCCGAGCGCCGAGGCGCCGGCGAAGCCGAGCAGGGCGACCAGGAAGGCCCGCTTGCGGCCGGTGTAGTCTGCGATACGGCCGCCGAGCAGCAGCAGGCTGCCGAACGCCAGCGTGTACGCGGTGATGATCCACTGCCGGTCGCCGTCGGAGATCCCGAGGTCCCGCTGGAGGGACGGCAGCGCGATGTTCACCACGGTGGCGTCCAGGATGATCATTAGTTGGCCCAGGCCGATGAAGACGAGGGCGGCCCAGCGGCGCGACGAGACCGCCGGACCCTGCGCCTTGGTGGTTGCCATGAGTGCGTCCTTGTCCGCGAAGGTGCGTGCCGCACAAACCCGTCGGCGCGGCGTCCTGACGCACATGGAGATGCCGGTGGTCCGAACGCTGTGACAGCACCGTGATGTGTCGTACGTCACCGTCACAAACCGATGGGTACCGGTGTCTTGTGCGTGTGGAGCTGTCAAGACCGGAGGAGCCGGCCATGAGCGAGGACAACACGGGGGCGGACGAGCCTCGCACGCCCGGCGAGCGGGTGGACTCCGCCACCGCGGCGTTCGTCACCCACCGCAACCTGCTGTTCACCGTGGCCTACGAGATGCTCGGCTCGGCCGCGGACGCGGAGGACGTCCTCCAGGAGACCTGGCTGCGCTGGGCGGGCGTCGACCTGGAGACGGTCCGGGACCAGCGGGCGTACCTGGTCCGGATCACCACCCGCCAGGCGCTCACCCGGTTGCGCACGCTCGGCCGCCGCAAGGAGTCCTACGTCGGCCCCTGGCTGCCCGAGCCGCTGCTCACCACGCCGGACGTCGCCGAGGACGTGGAGCTGGCCGACAGCGTCTCGATGGCGATGCTGCTGGTGATGGAGACGCTCTCCCCGACCGAGCGGGCGGTGTTCGTCCTGCGCGAGGTGTTCGACCTGGCCTACGACGAGATCGCCGAGGCCGTCGACAAGAACGCCGCCACCGTCCGCCAGATCGCGCACCGAGCGCGGGCGCACGTCGCCGCCCGCCGCCCGCGCGACGTCGTCGTCTCCCCCGCCGACACCCGAGCCGCACTCGCCGCCTTCCAGAAAGCGGTCGAGACCGGGGACCTGCACGACCTGCTCGACATCCTCGCGCCCGACGTCGTCGCCCTGAGCGACGGCGGCGGACTCAAGCAGACCGTGCCGCGGCCCATCGTGGGAGCCCGCAACGTGGGGCGCCTGCTATCCGTCGGCCTAACCAAGTTCACGCGCGAGGCGTCGGTCGAGCCGGTCCAGGTCAACGGCTGGCCGGGCCTCATCATCCATCTGAACGGGGAACTCGACGGCGTCCTGGCGATGCGCGTGGAGGACGGCCTGATCACCGGCCTTTACTTCGTCCGCAATCCCGAGAAGCTGTCCCGCGTGCAGGAGGAGGTCACTCTGAGCCGCTGATCCGCTGTCAGAGATGGGAGCCGGGGGTTCTCAGGGAATGCTGCATGATCAGGATTGCCCGGCACCTGCTCGTGCGGAATTCTCGTTCTTGCGGTGATTGGCATGGAAGCGCGCCTTCTTCTGACGATTTCCGCACGTGTTCATGTCACACCACTTGCGGGTGCGGCTCTGGCTGGTGTCGAAGAAAGCCGCCCGGCAGGTCGGCGATGCGCACAAGGCCAACTTGCCGTCCCGCTCACCTGCGAGGATGCTGATCGCGTCGGCGGCGATCACGCCTAGGGCGTCTTCTACGCAGGAAGCCGAGCTGAATCGCCATTCACGAGTGCGCTCGGGCGTCAGGATCGCCGCGGCCCTCCCCTGAATGCTGAAGTCATTGATGACCTGGATCGCCGACACGGGGAGAGCGTTCTGCAGGGCGGCCGCTGTCGCAGCCGCGTGAATTGCCTCCCTCAACTCCCGGGCACGTTCGAGCTGGGCAGCGGTGCAGGAGTCCACGGCCAGGCCGTTCACTACCAGCCAGTCGACGAGTCGCTGTGGCGTGGGAATGCGCTCCACAGGATCGCCATTACGCTCCGTCAAAGTCCCCGTGAAGCTGGTTGCCAGCACGCTACCGAGGCGAAATTCAGGGAACCCAGCACGCATGGAACCACCCTAGCCCCGATGGTCCGTCCGGCACGCCGAAGCCTCGGGGCCGGGCCGCATGCGAGCCGGAGGCCACGACCGGGCCCCAGCGGCTTCGCGGAGGATTCCGGAGCCGGCGGGTTGCGCGCCGGCACCATGACGCACTAGAACCGTCTTAGCCGGTTCCACGATGGCCAGGAGGTCTCATGCCCCGTCCGACCAGCGACGTGCAGGCATTCGAAGCCCACGCACCCGACGCCGACCTGGACGATCTGCGCGCGCGACTGGCCGCGGCGCGCCTGCCGGAGGCCGAGACGGTGTACCGCCCCGCGCCTGCCCCTCGCCGGTGGGACCAGGGGGTCCCTCTCGCCGACCTGATCGACGTCGTGGACTACTGGCGCACCGAGTACGACTGGCGGCCGTTCGAGGCGCGCCTCAACCAGATCGGCCAGTTCCGCACGACCATCGACGATCTGGGAATCCACTTCCTGCACCGCCGCTCCTCGCGCGCGGACGCCACTCCTCTGCTCCTGACGCACGGCTGGCCAGGCAGCATCGCCGAATTCGTCGACGTGGTGGACGAGCTGGCAGATCCGAAAGACGCAGACACGCCGGCGTTCCACGTCGTGGCTCCGTCGCTGCCAGGCTTCGGTTACAGCGACAAGCCGTCCACCACCGGATGGGGAACCGAGAAGATCGCGGCCGCCTGGGTTGAGCTGATGACAAGGCTCGGCTACAGCAAGTTCACGGCCCACGGCGGCGACTGGGGCGGCAATATCACCACGGTCATCGCCGGCAGGTTCCCGGAGCAGGTCCTCGGCATCCACACCACCTTCGCGGAGGGGCCGCCCGGGTTGACCACGGACGGGCTGACCGCCGTCGAGCGCAGGTGGACCGAGGAAACGCACCATTTCTGGCACCACCGGGCGGCGTACGCGAAGCAGCAGGCGACCCGGCCGCAGACCATCGGCTACTCGCTCGTCGACTCACCGGTCGGGCTTCTCGCCTGGATCCTCGACAAGTTCGCCGACTGGTCGGATACCGAAGACAGCCCGTTCGAGACGATCTCCAGAGACCGCATCCTCGACGACGTCACCCTGTATTGGCTGACCCGGACCGGCGCATCGGCGGCCCGCATCTACTACGAGAGCCACGCCTCCATGGACCCGGAACTCCGGGTCGACGTCCCGTCCGCGATCAGCATCTATCCCCGCGACGTCGAGAAGTACCCGCGCCCTTGGGCTCAGGAGCGGTACCGGCAGATCGTCCGGTGGAGGTCCCCCGCAAAGGGCGGACATTTCCCGTCACTGGAGATTCCCGAGTACTTCGTCAAGGACCTCCAAGAAGGCCTCGCAGCAGTACTGGCCGCCAACCGGTGAACGCCCGGTGAGACCCCGCCCGTCGACACTGCGCTTAGGGTTGGGCGCATGACGCTGCAGCTTGTTCAGGTGAACTACAAGGCCGGGGACGACTCAAGCCTCGGCCGGTTCTGGGCGGAGGCGCTCGGCTGGGGCGTCTCCAGCGAGGGACCGGGTGTGACCAACCTCGAGCCCGTGGGCTTCTCCTGGCCGGACCCGACCGCCGTCTGCATCGACTTCGTCAAGGTCCCGGACCCCGAAACGGTGAAGTACGGTGTGCACCTCGATCTCGCCACCACCTCCGAGGCCCACCAGGCGGAGCTGGTCGCGCGCCTGAAGGATCTCGGAGCGACGCCGGTGGACGTGGGGCAGGGCGATGTCCCATGGACGGTGCTGGCCGACCCGGAGGGCAACGTGTTCTGCGTGCTGGAGCCCCGGAAGGTCTACCGGGACACCGGGCCGATCGCCGCGGTGGTGGTCGACTGCGCAGACCCGCGTGCCATGGCACGGTTCTGGGACGAGGCGCTGGACTGGACCCTGCACGAGGTGAACGACGATCACGCGGTGCTGCGTGCCTCCGAGGGCGTCGGGCCGTACCTGGAGTTCCTCCGCGCACCCAGCGAGAGGTCATGGTGGAACCGCGTGCATCTCGACCTTCTGCCGGACCCCGTCGACGCCAAGGAGGCGGAGGTGGCCCGGCTGCGGACCCTCGGGGCGGTCGACGTCGACCTCGGCCAGGGCGACGTGCTGTGGACGGTCCTCGCCGACCCGGAGGGCAACGAGTTCTGCGTCCTCGGCCGGGCCGGGGGCTGAGCCGCCCCCGCGCCTTGCGACCCCGCTGACCTGGGCGGAACCTCGGTCATAAATCGCTTGAAGCTTCCTTCCGAGCTCCCCTAGGTTGCCAACGACCCGTCGTAGCGAGGACCGAGGACAGACCGCGTGACCCCGCCTGCTCTTTAGACCTGACACCTTCTTCCGCTCACCTGTAGCCGACGTTGCCGTCGGTTCCGCCGGGCTGCCCAGGCGCGCCCGGTCATACAGCGTTCGAGGCCGCGCGTAATCGGCCTCGTGTCAGGTCTAGAGAGATCATGTCTTCACAACCTCATATCGGGCTGCCCTGGATCGTCCGCCGGACCAGGCTTCCTCTGCTGTCCCTGCGGTGCGTGGACTGCCGGTCGGAGTCGGCCACGACCGGCGAGGGCAGGTTCCGTGTCAACGCCAACGGCAAGCTGCTGGACGTGTGGCTGCTCGTTCAATGCGTGTCCTGCAACCGGACGAGCAAGCTCACCGTGCACGAGCGAGTACCGGTCCGATCCTTCGACCCGGCCGAACTCCACGCCTACCGCGTCAACGATCCGGCACTGGTGACGTCCAGGCTGCTGGATCCGCTGCTCGCCCGGCGCAACCGCTACACCCTCGACTGGAGGGGCGCGTGGCGGCTGTACCCAACACCGGTTCCGCTGGACGAGGCGTGGCCGGTGCAGGTGCAGGTCGTTCTGGAAGACCCGGTCCCGGTCCGCCCGGATCGGCTGATCGCGCGAGGGCTCGGCCTCAGCAGGAACGAGGTGCTGCGCCGGATCAAGTGCGATATTCCGCTGCGCCGCACGACGAGCACCGGGTTCACCTTCACCCTGATGGCCGGCTACTAGCGAAGGTTGAAGCCGGGCGGGCCACGCGTGCCCGCCCGGCGCCAACCTCCGGGTTCGACCACATCGACGGCCATGAACACCAGGCAGCGTCCGATCAGATCGCCGATCGGCGCCTGGTGGTCGCCGTATCTGCGGCGCGCGAGGTCAGGCCAGATGTGTGGCGAGCAGCCGGTGGAGGTTGCCGCCGAGGATCTTGCGGATGTCGCGCTCGGGCAGGCCGCGGGCGAGAAGTTCGCTGGTGAGCAGGGGGAGGCCCGAGGGGCCGGCCAGACCGGGGAGGGTGGCCATGACGTCGAACCCGGCGGTGGCCGCGAGGTCCTCGCAGCAGGGCGGGGTGAGGTCGGTGAAGACCTCGTGGACGAAGTCCGGGCCCAGGCCGACGTGGTCGAGGCCCGCCACCGACGCGACGTGCTCGATGTGGTCGGCCAGCCGGGCGAGGGTGTAGCCGGACGGATCGGCGTCCAGGAAGCCCGGCAGGAAGTTCACGCAGACCACACCGCCGGACGCCGCCACGCCCCGGATCTGGTCGTCGGTCAGGTTGCGGTGGTGATCACGCAAGGCGCGGGCGCTGGAATGGGTGGCGACCACCGGCCGGGCCGCGAGTTCCAGGACGTGCTCCACCCCCCTCGCGCCCAGATGGGAGATGTCCAGCAGGATGCCGAGCCGTTCCATCTCGCCCACGGCCTCGACGCCCTCGGCGGTCAGACGGCTTGCGGTGGCATCCTCGCCGCTGCCGTCGGCGAGCGGGGTGCGTCCCCAATGCGCCAGCGAGGCGATCCGGACGCCCAGCCGATGCATGGTCGCGAGGAGCTCGACGTTCGCGTCCAGCCCGGGCATGCTCTCCAGGGCCAGGACCAGCGCGATCTTCCCCTCAGCCAGTGCCGCGTCGATCTGCGGCCCGTCCAGGCAGAGCCGGACGTCCTCGGGGTTCCCCTCGGCGATCGCGTGCGCGCACTCGATCATCCGCAGCGTCTCGCGCAGCGCCCCCTCGGGCCTGAACTGGCCGTCGATGAACACCGGGAGCACCTGGAGATCGACTCCGCCGGCACGGAGCTGCGGCAGCCACCGCTCCCTGAAGAAGGACGCCCACCGTGCGGGCGGGCGGGCCACCACCGCCATCAGCAGGTCGTTGTGCGCGTCGGCCACCACCGCGCTCTCATGCAAGTCAGCACCCATGATCGACACTGTAGGGCGTGGCCGGACAAACGCCCCAAAGGCACCACGGGCGACCGGCTCGGACATGCCCACTGCCAGAAACGGCATATTGCGGCTACTCGTTCGGAAAACCGATATCCGTAGTCAGCGCTGAACGGCGACCAAGGCCATTGGCAGGGGCGAGCGTCGGACGTCAACCAGTGGCCGCAGCAACTGAAGTTGACCGTCGTGCACGGCCGTTTCGTAGCGGCCGCAAAAGTCCCGCAGGTATCCGCGTGCCTTCACCTTCTGGCAGGCGACCGGTCCACCGTCCAGGTTCAAAGCCAGGCGCAGGTCGAGCCCGGCCCTGGGAAGGAACGCGGCAAGCGAGCCAGCACTGCCGGGTTCCCTGAATGGCGCATCAGCCTGCACCGGGCGTGGATGTGGCGTCTGGATCGTCGTCCTTGATGACTGTCCCGGACGTCTGGGGCGGCGTGGCCGCCTGCGAGGCTGCGGCTTCGGCGCGGGCGGCTCGCTCGCGTTGGGCTGAGGCGTCGGCGCGGGCGGCCGCCAGGTCGGCTTCGAGCCGGTCGCACAGGGCCTCACGGGAGGCGAGGGTGCTTTGCGCGGCGGCGGCCTGCCGAGCGGCCCGTTCGGCGGCGGCCTGCAGGGTCTGCCGCTGTTGCTCCAGGTCGTCGGCGCGGGCGGCGGCCTCGCGTCCGTACCGGATCGCGTCGTCGCGTGCCTGTTCGGCGGCCTCGGTCTTGGCCTGCTGCGCCCTCGTGTCGCCTTGAGCCGTGGCCAGTGCCTCCCGGGCGGCAGCCAGTGCCGCGGTGGTCCGCGCGAGGTCGGCCTGGAGGGTCTGGATCTGCTCGGCCTGGGCACGGGCGGCGGCCTCAAGCCGGGCGCGTTCCTGCTCGCGTGCATGGCGGGTGTCACGCAACTCGGCGGCCTTGGCGTCGCGAGCGGCCTCGGCGGCGGTCTGGGCCTCGCGGGCGGCGTCGCGGGCGCTTTGATGTGCGGCGACCGCCTTGGCGGTGTCGGCCCGCACCTGTTCCAGGGCGGCATGGTCGCGGGCGGAGGCCTCCTCGGCCGCCCGCTGGGCGTCGCGGGCCGCTCTGGCGGCGGTGACCGCTTCGTCCCGCGCTTGTTCGGCGGCGAGAGTGCGCGCTTCGGCGTCGGCTTCGGCCTGACCTGCTGCTGTCGCCTCTGCCTCGGCCTGCCGGACTCGGGCCAGTGCTCCGGCTTGGGCCTTGGCGAGGAAGTCTTGCAGCGAGGTCAGTTGGTCTTGCAGGGCGCTGATGGCCTCCGGCACCCGCTGGGCGAGGGCCTCGGCCTGACGAAGCGGTTCGTCGACCGCGGCGGCGTCGGCCGCGCGCCGGTCCCGGCTGGCCTGGTCGGCGTGGGCCTTGCTGCAGTACTTGGCGGGACGGCCACGACCGCGCACCGGAAGCGGTTCGGTGCAGCCGGCCAGAGCGCACTCCCCCGCAGTTGACGACGCTGACAGCTCCCCAGACTCTCCGCCGCGCTCGGCGTCGACGTCGACCGCGAGTTCGGTCGAGAGCCTTGCCCTACCGCCCTGCGCGTTGACGGCGGTGCCGCTGGTGCCGTCTTCGCTGCTCGTCTCGCTACTCACCTGCACAACCTTAGTGGCCTAATCGCTTCGCTGCGCGCTTAATCATTAACGTGACACGCGTAACGCGTAATCATCTAGCTGTGGATGCTCCGGGATAAAGACGGTTATCCTGGTGTGCATGATCAACAGCGGCGGCCGGCCCGCGACTGACGCCACGCACGACCTCACGGGCGACCCGGGTGCGTCCTCCGGCCAGAGCGGGCCGGAACCGTCCGAGAGCGATTCCTCGGAATCCGTTGTAGTGGGGCAGGGAGTCGAGGCGCCGGCGCAGGCCTGGGCACCCATGGACGAACCCAGTGGTGAGGGCATCGCGCCGAGCGTCCTGATGACGCCCGCGGTGGCGGGTGCACTGTCGGCGCGAGCGACGGCGGCAGCGTCGGCTCCGACGGCGGCGACACCTGGGCCGGTCCTGGATCTGATCGGGGACGCCGTCGCACTGCTGCCCGCGTTGCCTCCCGACCGCGACGGCGACCGTTACGGCCTGCGCGTGCTGACCGCCGCCTGGCTGCGCAGCCAGAGCAGCGACGCGACTCGCCGCGGCTACTACCGCGATCTGGCAGTCTGGCTGGACTACTGCGCACGCACCGGGCTTGATCCGCGGGACGCGCGCCGGGCGGACATCGACGACTGGTCGGCGTCCATGACCGTTACCGTCGGCGGCCGGTCACGCCCGCCCAGCGCCGCCACTCGCGCCCGGCGACTGGCGGCCGTTTCGTCCTGGTACACCTATCTGCAGTCCAACGACGTCACCGACCGCAACCCGACGCGGCTGGTCAGGCGCCCGACCAGCGCACAGATCGCCGCGTCGGCGCGCAAGGCGCCCACTCTCAGCGTGGCCGAGACCGCGCGGTTGCTCGACACCGCGGAGCGCCGCGCCGTCGAGTTGGACACCGAGGCGGCCTGGCGCGACGCGGCTGTGATCGCCCTGCTGTTCTACACCGCGCTGCGCGTCTCGGCGTTCACCGGCGCGGAGCTGACGGACCTGGACACCGAAGCCGGATACCGGGTGCTGCGCTATCGCGCCAAGGGCAAGGGGCCCGACGGCCGCGACTACGTACGTCTGGACGGTGAAGTCTGCCGCGTCCTGGACGCCTACCTGACCGTCCGCGCCAGGCGTCACCCGGACGGTGTCACACCGCCCGGACCACTGCTGGTCACCACCCCACACCCCTACGACCCGTCCAAGCCCGGCGACAAGCGGCTCACCCAGCGCGACGTCACCAACATCTTGCGCCGGCAGGCCACGCTGGCCGGGCTTCCCGCCGCCGACCGGCTCAGCCCGCACAGCGGCCGTCGCACCGTCATCACGACCCTGCTCGGGAACGACGTCCCGCTCGCCAAGGTGCAGGACTTGGCCGGGCACGCCGATCCCCGCACCACCCGCGGCTACGACGACACCAACCACAAACTCGCCTCCTCCCCCGTCACCGACCTCACCCGCATCCTCGCCGGTCACCGCACCAGATCCCGCGACCGGACTTGACCGGCCTAATGGCGCGTGGGACGCCTTCGCTTCTGTCGTTGCCGGGCTCACCGCGTCGGCCTCGACCGGCAAGTGAGAGGCGGCTGTATGGAGGGCGCCCGCTCCGATTCGGCCTTCACCGGCAGCGGGCGTTCCCGCCGGTTACCCGTTCAGCGATGGCCGGGGCCGCCGGTCAGTCGACGCCTTCGATGATGCGGAAGTCGCGCTCGACGCCGTCGGGGAAGGCCACCAGCGCCTTCTGGTATGCCTCGCTTTCGTATGCCGCGACGGCCTGTTCAAAGCTGTCGAACTCGATCAGAACGACGCGCTGCGTGAGTCCGGCCTCGTAAGCGGCGACTCGACCGCCACGGGACGGGAGGAGGGACAGGACGCGCCCGCCCCCAGCCTGGACAGCCGGGCCGGCCAGCTTGTCGTAGGCGGCCAGCCTCTCGGGGTCGGAATTGGCGGGGTAGACACTGACCCAGTAGCCCTTAGCCATGGGAACCTCCTGTGTTCGGCCGGACACGTCCGACTTCGAATTGGCCCTCGGATCGCTCGATTCCGGCGACCGGTACTGCGGCCGGTCGACTCGGCATATGCGCAGGTTAGGGCTTGATGTGCACTCGAGGGAAAGACCGGTACGGGATAGACTCAGAACGGATCGTTATCAATCGGCGGGGAGGGCTCGTGGCGCCGGATACGGTGAGCCTGCGGTACTTCCTGGTGTTGGCGCAGGAGTTGAACTTCACCCGCGCGGCCGCACGGATCGGTATCGCACAGCCCGCACTCAGCGCCCGGATGCGCCGATTGGAGGCGGAACTCGGTACGGCCCTGCTGGTCCGCAACACGCGTAGCGTCGTATTGACCGCGGCCGGTGCGGCTTTGGCGGAGTCCGCGCCGCCCGCGCTGGCGGCGCTGGACCGGGCATGGGACACCGCGCGGAGCGCTGCGGCCGGTGAACTGGGCACGCTGCGCATCGGATACAGCCTCAGCGCCGGGGCCGAGACGGTACCGGCCCTGGTGGACATGCTCATTCGCAGTAGTCCGGGACTCGAGGTCGACGCGGTCCCGATGGGGACACCGGAGATCTCCCCCGCGGTCGCCGACGGCCGCGTCGATGCCGGGATCACCCGCGGTGAGCAACCGGGCCGTGGCGTGCGCCGGTTCCTGCTGCGGCGGGCGCGCATCGGGGTTCAGCTGGCGCAGCACCATCCGCTGGCCGAACACCCGGAGATCGAGATCGCCGACGCGGCCGCGTATCCGCTGCGGCTCCCCGACCGTACGGCCAACCCCGTGATCCACGATCAGTTCGCCGCACTGTTCCGAGACACCCGACCACACCCCCGATTCCACACGGCCGCAGTCTCTTTCGACATGTTTCAGCGCGACCTGCGCGACGGGCTCACCCTCGCCCCGGCCGGTGAAGCCGCGGCCACGGCACTATCGGCAGGTCTCACCTGGCGACCGCTGCGGGGCGCGCCCAGCCTGACGATCCACCTGGTCCTCCCACGCGAGCAGTCGCCACTACACCGCCGCATCCGTGCCGTCGCCAGAACCCTGGCGCACGAGCTGCACTGGCTGCCGGACTGACGCGCAAGAGGTCAAGCGAGACGGACGCCTGCGGTGGCGAGACGGCTTTCCGGGCTGTCGGGAGGTCAGGCCGGGGCGGGGCGGGCGCGGAAGAGGCCGATGGTCCGGGTGCCGATCCGGAATGTGGTGTCGGCGCGGGGGCCGTGGTCGAGCCGCAGCTTCCGGCCGCGGACGGCGACGGCGATCACGGCGTCCTCCGGCAGTACCTCGGCCAGGGCCCGCAGCATGCCCGCCGTCCCGGACGCGCCGCCGGGGCCGTGCCAGCCGGTCTGCTCCCCGTAGGGGACGTCGGTGATCACCACGTCGGGGCGGCGGCCGTCCAGTGCCTGGCGAAGCTGCTCCGGGTCGAACACATCGGCCTGATGCAGGTGCGGCGCGGTGGTCTGCCCGGCCGGCAGGCGGCGCACGAGGCGTCGGGCCGCCTGGGCCGCCGCGGCGTAGGAGGGTTTGTCCCAGCGTTCGGCCTGCGCGTCCAGATCGGCGGCGCGGGCCAGCAGCCCGGCTTCGGACAGCAGGGCCAGGTTCTGTCCTGTTAGTTGTAGCGCGGCGGGGTCGATGTCGGTGCCTACCACGGCGGTGATCTGGCCGGGGTGCAGCAGGCCCAGCACGGTGAGCAGGTAGCCGCTGCCGCAACAGGGGTCCCACACCACGGCCGAGCACTCCTGGCGCATTGCCAGGGCACGCTGGAACATCTCGCTGGCCAGCCGCACCGGGAAGGCGGGGAAGCCGGGTGCCGAATGCAGGACGCCGCCGCTGGCCAGGTCCTCGTAGTTCTCCCGGACGACCGCGTGACGGTAGGCCATGGCGCTCAGGGCCGGCCGCGTTGGCGGACGGCCTCGTACAGCGCGACCGTGGCGGCGCTGGCGGCGTTGAGCGAGCTGGCCGCGCCGCCGATCGGGATGCGCGCCATCGTGTCGCAGCCCTCCCGCCAGCCGGCGCTGAGCCCGGCGGTCTCGTTGCCGATGACCAGCAGCACGGGGCCGGTCAGGTCGACCTCGGCGATGTCGGCGGAACCGTTCTCGTCGGTGCCGACCACGGTGATCGGACGTCCGGCGGCCCGCTCCCGCCGCACCCAGTCGAGCACCTCGCGGTGGGAGCGGACGCGGACCACCGGCACCGCCAGCAGCGATCCGGTGGAGGCGCGCACCGCCTTGGGGTCGTAGGGGTCGGCGGCGTGCCCGGTGACGATCAGTCCGGCACCGCCGAACGCGTCGAGCGAGCGCACCAGCGTGCCGATGTTGCCCGGCCCCGTCGGCCTGTCGAACACCACGCCCAGGAACGACGGCCCCACGGCGATCCGCCCCAGGTCATCGTCCGGTAGCGCCACCACCGCCACCAGCTCGGGGACCTCCTGCTCCTTGCCGCTCAGCTCCCGCAGCAGGGCGGGCGCCATCGCCACCCGCTCGGCCCCGGCCCGCTCAAGCATCCCGGACGCCCAGCGCGACAGCGGCCGCTGGGCGTCGTAGATCAGCGCCCGCACCGGCCAGCCGCGCTCCACCGCCAGGCTGATCGGCCGGACGCCCTGCACCAGGAACTCGCCCGCCCGCTGCCGCTTGTTCCGGTTCCGCAGCAGGGCCTCCCACTGCTGGAACCGCGCGTTGGGCCGCGAGATCCGCAGCACATCCCCCACCGACCGCTCCAGTCCGCTCATCGCCCGAAGAACGGCTCAGTGTCCCACATCAGGGGTGCGCCACAGGGACCTCGGGACGCTCGACGGGCCGTGCCTCCCGGGCCGTCCGGCCGAGCCCGGGGATCAGCACGGCGGCGACGATCAGGTGCATACCGATGAGGACCGCCATGGACGTCCCGTCGCCGGCGCTGCCGAGCGGTCCGCCGAGCGACAGCGCGAGGACCACCAGGGCGAGGACGGTCCAGATCCGTCCCGCACGTGCGGCGATGCGTTCCAGCAGCGCGAGAAGGCCCCAGCCGGCCAGCCCGGCGACCAGGCTCCCGGCGATGACCGGCGCGGCCCCGATCGTGCGCAGCTCCCCGCCGGTCTCGGCGGACGGGTCGAGCCCCGCCACCGGGCCGGTCAGCGTCCACAGGGCGAGTGCGGCGGCGGCCGCTCCCGCGACGGTCAGCGTCCGGCGTATGCGGTTCCCGATGAACATGTGCTCGTCCTTTCGTTGCGGTCGATGCACGTAGCGTCGCCGCCGCGCCGGGCCTGCCGCATCGGGCGGGCGGCGGGAGCCGCCCCGACCGGGGAACGGGCGGGCACCGACTTTGGTCGGTGTCGGACCGCGGGGAGCCGCGGCTAGCCTCGGTCCGGTGGACGAGACGACCCCCGACCTGCCCGGACGAGGCGCGTCCGGCGCGTGGGAGCGCCGGAGGCTCAGTGCCGCGGCCATGGCGGCCTGCGCGGGCGCGCTGATCGTGGCGACGGTGCTGGGCCGTGTCGGCAGCGACGTGGCGGGCTGGCGTCTCGCCCTGGACATCGCCGTCGGGGTGGTGAGCTGCCTGCTGGCCCCGCTGCTGGTGTGGCGTCCGGTCACGGCGGCGCTGGCGCTGACGGTCCTCGCGGCGCTGTCGCCGGCGGCGACCCCGGCGGCGAGCATGGGGGTCCTGCAGGTGGCGCGGCGCCGCCCGTTCCCGCTGGCCGTCCGGGTCGGCGCGGCGGGGATCGCGGCGCATGTCGTCCAGGGGCTGTGGCAGCCGAACAGCGGGATCTCCTTCGGCTGGTGGCTGCTGCTGATCGCCTTCGGCTACGGCGCGCTGGTCGGCTGGGGCGCGTGGGCGCGGGCGCGCCACGAGCTGCTGGAGTCGCTGCGCGAGCGGGCCCGCCGCGCGGAGGCCGAGCAGGGCCGCCGGGTCGCCGAGGCCCGCATGGCGGAGCGGACGCGGATCGCGCGGGAGATGCACGACGTGCTCGCGCACCGGCTGTCGCTGCTGGCCACCTACGCGGGCGCGCTGGAGTACCGCCCGGACGCCCCGCCGGAGAAGCTGTCGCAGGCCGCGGGGGTGGTCCGCGCCGGGGTGCATCAGGCGCTGGACGAGCTGCGCGAGGTGATCCTGCTGCTGCGCGCCGACGACGCCGACGACGAGGACCGCCCGCAGCCCGTCCTCGCGGACGTCCCCCGGCTGGTGGAGGAGTCGCGGGACGCGGGCACCCCCGTGGAGCTCAGCGACGGCACGTCGGAGGCGTCCGAACTCCCGGCCGCCGCGGGCCGCACGGCGTACCGGGTGGTGCAGGAGGGGCTGACCAACGCGCGCAAGCACGCCGCGGGCCTCCCCGTCCGGGTGGTGCTGGACGGGGAGCCCGGCGACCGGCTCGTCATCGACATCCGCAACCCCCTCGCCGAGGGCGGCGCCGGGCCGATCGCGCCGGGCAGCGGGACGGGCCTGGTCGGGCTGACCGAGCGGGTCCGGCTGGCCGGCGGGCGCCTCGACCACGAGGCGGTCGCGGGCGAGTTCCGGTTGCGCGCCTGGCTACCATGGCCGGCGTGACCCGGCCCCTGCGCGTCCTGATCGTCGACGACGACGCGCTCGTCCGCGCCGGGCTGTCGATGATGCTGGACGGGACGGGCGGCATCGCGGTGGCCGGCGAGGCCGCCGACGGCGACGAGGTGCCGGCCGCCGCCGACGCGCACGCCCCCGACGTCGTCCTGATGGACCTGCGGATGCCGCGCGTGGACGGCATCACCGCGACCCGCCGGCTGCGGGCCCGGCCGGACCCGCCGGAGGTGATCGTGCTGACGACGTTCGACTCCGACGAGAACATCCTGCACGCGCTGCGCGCCGGGGCCAGCGGGTTCCTGCTGAAGGACACGCCGCCGGACCAGATCGTGCACGCCGTCCGGCAGGTCGCCGCGGGCGAACCGATCCTGTCCCCGCGCATCACGCGCCGGCTCATGGACCGCGCCGCGGTGGAGGCCGGCGCCTACCAGCGGGCCCGTGCGGCGCTCGCCCGGCTCAGCCCGCGCGAGAACGACGTGGTCCTGGCGATCGCCCGGGGGGCGTCCAACGCCGACATCGCGGCGGAGCTGTACATGAGCGTGGCGACCGTGAAGGCGCACGTCTCCAGCGTCCTGACCAAGCTCGACCTGGACAACCGCACCCAGATCGCGCTGCTCGCCCACGACGCCGGCCTCGCCTGACGCCCGCTCGCGGCTCAGGTGAGGAGCGCTCCCGCGCGGGCCGCGGCGCAGGCGGCCGCCGCGGCGCGGTCGGCGGCCTCCTGCCCCGCGGGCTCGCCGGTGATGAACAGCCGGTAGTACAGAGGGGCGACGGCGACCCGGACGACCTCGGCCGCGTCGGTCCCGGCGGGGACCTCGCCGCGCGAGACGGCCCGTTCGACGACGACGGCGGCCTGCTCGTGGCGCCGCGCGAAGAAGGCGTTCAGGGCGCGGGCGGCGTCGGTGCTCTGCGCGGCGGCCAGCACGAACGCGCGGGAGACGGGCCCCTCGCGGGGGTCGGCGAACCCGGCCTGGACGAGCCGCGCGATGGCCCGCAGGTCGCCGGCGAGGGTGCCGCTGTCGGGGATCGGCCAGGGCTCGGCGGCGGCGCGTCCGAGGGCGTCGGCGACGAGCCCGTCGGCGTTGCGCCAGCGCCGGTAGACGGTGGTCTTGTGGACGCCGGAGCGGGCGGCGACGCCCTCGACGGTGAGGCCGCGGTAGCCGTGCTCGGCCAACTCTGCGAGGGTGGCCTCCCGGACGGCGTCGCGCACCCGGGCGGTGCGGCCGCCGGGGCGCACGCTGCCCGGCCCCGCGGCGGTCACCGGGCGGCCCGGCGGAGTCGGCTGGTCCCCACGCCCCGATCGTAACGCAACATCGGTTGCGTTAACCTCGCGGCTGGGCGGAAACAGCAGTGAGGACGAGGGGGGACGATCATGCCGCAGGGTTCGCATGCGACGATCAAGGAGTTCACGGTCTCGGGCCCGGACGCGGGCCCGTACGGCATCGCCGCCGGGCCGGACGGGGCGCTGTGGTGCACGCTCGTCCACGACGGGCGGATCGCGCGCATGACGCCCGGCGGGGACCTCACCCTGCACGGTCCCGTCACCGGCGGTCCGATGATCATCACGGCGGGCCCGGACGGCGCGCTGTGGTTCACCGCCTTCCAGGGCGCGGTGGTCGGCCGGATCAGCACCGCGGGCGAGATCACCGAGTTCGCCGTCCCCGGGGGCTGCGGCCCCTGCGGGATCGCGGCAGGGCCGGACGGCGCCCTCTGGTTCACCCAGATGCACACCGGGCGGATCGGCCGGATCACCGTGGACGGGCAGGTGACCGACCATCCGGTCCCGGGCGAGGGCACGATGCCGTCGATGATCACCGCGGGTCCGGACGAGGCCCTGTGGTTCACCCTCAACCAGGGCAACGCCATCGGGCGGATCACGCCCGGCGGCGAGGTCACCGTCCACGCGCTGCCGACCGAGGGGGCCGCGCCGGTCGGCATCACGGCCGGACCGGACGGCGCGCTGTGGTTCGCCGAGATCGGCACCGGGCACATCGGGCAGATCACCACCGACGGGAAGGTCACCGAGTTCCCGCTGCCCGATCCCGGCGCCAGGCCGCACGCGATCGTCGCCGGCCCCGGCGGCGACCTGTGGTTCACCGAGTGGGGCACCGCGCACATCGGGCGGATCAGCACCGACGGCCGGATCGACGAGCATCCGCTGCCCACGCCCGGGTCCGAGCCGCACGGCCTGGCCGTCGGGCCGGACGGCGCGCTGTGGGTCGCTCTGGAGACGGGCGCCATCGCCCGCGTCGCCGTCAGCTGACCGCCCCGTTCCGCCGCGGGACGGTTCGGGCCGCACCGAAACGTGCCGCGGCCACCGTGGGGGCATGGGTTCCACGACATATGCCACCGACGGTCCCGACGCCCGCGAGGCGGTGCCCGTCCCACGGCGGGGCGCGGCACTGGCCGTCCTGTGCGCCGGGATGTTCCTGGTCCTGCTGGACGTGACGATCGTCAACGTCGCACTCCCGGGGATCGGGCGGGCGCTCGGCACCGGCCTGCCGGGCCTGCAGGGGGTCGTGGACGGGTACGCGGTCGCGATCGCCGGGCTGTTGCTCGGCGGCGGCGCCCTCGGCGACCGGATCGGCCACCGAAGGACGACCCTCGCCGGGTTCGCCCTGTTCGGGCTGGCGTCGCTGGCCTGCGGGGCCGCCCCCTCGGCCGGAGCTCTCATCGCGGCGCGGGCCGCCCAGGGCGCGGGGGCGGCGCTGCTCCTGCCCGGCAGCCTCGCCCTCGTCACCGCCATGTACCCGGGGCGGGCGGAGCAGGCGCGGGCGCTCGGGGCGTGGGCGGGCATCTCCTGCACGGCGCTGCCCGCGGGGCCGCTGCTGGGCGGGCTGCTCACCGACACCGCGGGCTGGCGCTGGATCTTCCTGCTGAACGTCCCGATCACGGCCTTGGCGATCATCGGCGTCCGCCTCCTCGTCCGCCTGCCCGGAGGCCCTGCCGCGGGGCGGCGGCCGGACGTCCCGCTGGACCACGCCGGGCTGGTCCTGGCGCCGCTCACCCTGGGCGGCCTGGTCTGGACGGTCATCGCCGCAGGCCACGGCCACCCGGCGACGGCCGCCGGCACCGCCGTCCTCACCCTGGCCGCCGGGGCCGCGTTCGTGGTCGCCGAGCGGCGGGCGGCGGCGCCGATCGTGCCGGGCGGGCTGCTGCGCGCCCCGGCGTTCCTCGGTGCGGGCACCATTGCGCTGATCATGAATCTGGTCACCAACGGGGTGCTGTTCGTCGCCACGCTGTGGCTCCAGCAGGCCGGGCACCGCTCCGCCCTGGCCGCCGGCGCGATGCTGCTGCCGATGGCGGCCCCGCTTGCCCTCCTGGCCCCGGTCGCCGGACGGCTCACGGCCCGGTACGGGACGCGGGTGCCGATCGCCGTGGGCGCCGCGACCGCCGCCGCCGGATGCGTGTCCCTGCTCGGCGCCGGACCCGGGGAGTACGCGGCGCTGCTTCCGGCGCTGCTCGGCATCGGGATCGGGGACGGGCTGATCGTGACCGCGGTGGTCGCCGCCGCGATGCGCGCCGCGCCGCCCGCGCACGCCGGCCTCGCCGGCGGCTTCAGCAACACCGCCCGGCAGGTCGGGACGGCGCTCGGCGTCGCGGTGTACGGGACCGTCGCCGGCGCCGCCGCACGACCGGCGTTCACGTCCGGCCTGCACACCCTGGCCTGGGTGAGCATCGCGCTGTGGCTGGCCGCGCTGGCGCTGACCCGCGTCCTCCCGGCCCGCTGAAGCACCGGAAAACCGGTCGACATGATCGGTAGCGTTGGCCTACAACGGTCGGCATGCTTCGCAAGTACCCCCGGACCCGGCACATCGAGGGCTCCCGCCTGCAGCCCGGCGACCACGATCTCGCCTCGGTGCCGTTCGCGGCCATCGCCGGGCGTTACCTGGTGGTGGAGGAGAAGCTCGACGGCGCCAACGCCGGCATCAGCTTCACCCCGGACGGTGAGCTGCGGCTCCAGAGCCGCGGCCACTATCTGACCGGCGGGCCGCGCGAGCGGCAGTTCGGGCCCTTCAAGGCGTGGGCGGCGTCGGTCCAGCACGTCCTGCGCGAGCGCCTGCGGGACCGCTACGTCCTGTACGGGGAGTGGCTGTACGCCAAGCACACCGTCTTCTACGACGCGCTCCCCCACTACTTCTGCGAGTTCGACGTCCTCGACCTTGAGGACGACACGTACCTGTCCACCGCGCGGCGCCGGGAACTGCTGGAAGGGACGCCGGTGGTGCCGGTCCCCGTCCTGCACGAGGGTCCCCTACCGGACGTGGCGGCGCTGACCGCGTTCGCGGGGCCGTCCACGTGCCGCACCCCGAAATGGCGGGACGCGCTGCGGGACGCGGCGCGGGCGGGCGGCGCCGACCCCGACCGCGTCGCCGAGGAGACCGACACCTCCGAGGAGATGGAAGGCCTCTACATCAAGGTGGAGGAGGACGGGAAGACCGTCGGCCGCTACAAGTGGGTCCGGCCGAGCTTCCTCACCGCGATCCTGGACTCCGGCACCCACTGGCAGGACCGGCCGATCGTCGCCAACGGGCTCGCCGACCCGGAGGTGCTGTATGCGGGTGTTTGAGGAGCTGTGCCCGGCGCCGCCGCACTGGACCGTTCCCTGGGACCGGATCCGGGACGCCTTCGACTGGGTGCGCGACATGGCCGGGGTCCCGCAGGACGCCGTCTTCCACGGCGAGGGCGACGTCGAGGTCCACACCCGGCTGGCGTGCGAGGCGCTGGCGTCGATGCCGCAGTGGCGGGCGCGCCCCGCGGCCGAGCGCGTGCGGCTGTTCACGACCGTGCTGATGCACGACATCGCCAAACCGCACTGCACGGCCGTCGACGACGACGGCCGCATCACCGCGCGCGGCCACTCCCGGCGCGGCGACCTGATGGTGCGCCGCATCCTGTGGGAGCTCGGCGCGCCCGTCGCGTGGCGCGAGCACGTCGCGGCGCTGATCCGCCACCACCAGGTGCCGTTCTGGGCGCTGGAGCGCCCCGACCTGCAGCAGATCGCGTTCCGGGTCAGCCTGCTGGCCCGCAACGACGACCTGGTGCTGCTGGCGTCGGCCGACATCCTCGGCCGCGTCTGCCCCGACACCGAGGAGCTGCTGGAGAACGTCGCCCTGTACGGCGAGTACTGCGCCGAGCAGGACTGCCTGAACGGGCCGCGCGCGTTCCCCTCCGACCACGCCCGGTTCTGGTACTTCCGCAAGCCCGGCCGCGACCCCGGCTACGCCGCCTACGACGACACGCGCTGCACCGTGACCGTCCTGTCCGGCCTGCCGGGCGTGGGCAAGGACCACTGGATCGAGGCGAACCGGCCGGACGTGCCGGTCGTCAGCCTCGACCGGCTCCGCGCCGAGATGGGCGTCGACCCCGCCGGCGACCAGCGCGCCGTGGCCGCCGCGGCGCACGAGCTGGCCCGCGGGCACCTGCGCGCCGGGCGGTCGTTCGTGTGGAACGCCACCAACGTGTCGCGCACGCAGCGGGACCTGTGCACCGGCCTCATCGCCGGCTACCGGGGGCGCGTCGAGGTGGTCGCGCTGGAGGCGCCGCCGCGGGTGCTGCGGGACCGCAACCGGGCACGGCCGGCGCCGGTCCCGGACGCGGTGATCGAACGGCTCGTCCGCCGCTGGGAGACCCCCGACCCGACCGAGGCGCACCGCGTCGACTGGCTCGCCACCGCGTGAACTGGTACGCCTGAGCCGGTACGCCTGAGCCGACGGCCGGGCGGTGTCGGACGGGAGGTCGCCGATGGCGGGACGGGTGGCGCTGGTGACGGGCGCCGGATCGGGCATCGGCGCCGCGGTCGCGGCGGCTCTGCTGGACGGCGGCTGGCGCGTCGCGCTGGCCGGGCGCCGCGCCGGGCGCCTGGAGGAGGCGGCGGCGCGCGGCGGTTCCGGGGAGGCGCTGGTGGTGCCCGCCGACGTCACCGACCCCGGCTCGGTCGAGGAGCTGTTCGGCGCCGTCCGCGACCGCTGGGGGCGCCTGGACCTGCTGGTCAACAACGCGGGCGTGTTCGGCGCGTCCGCGCCCGTGGAGGAGTACTCCCACGACGAGTGGCGCACGGTGGTCGACACCAACCTGACCGGCGCGTTCCTGTGCGCGCAGCAGGCCTTTCGGATGATGAAGGACCAGGACCCGCAGGGCGGCCGCATCATCAACAACGGGTCCCTGTCGGCGCACACCCCGCGTCCCCGGTCGGTCGCCTACACCGCCGGCAAGCACGCCGTGACGGGGCTGACCAAGACGCTGTCGCTGGAGGGCCGCCCGTACCGGATCGCCTGCGGGCAGATCGACGTGGGCAACGCCGCCACCGAGATGACCGGCGGTTTCAGCGCGGGCACCCTGCAGGCGGACGGGACGGTGAAGCCCGAGCCGAGGATGGACGTGCGCCACGTCGTCGACGCCGTCCTCTACATGGCCGGGCTGCCGCTGGAGGCCAACGTCCAGTCCTTGACGGTGATGGCCACCACGATGCCCTCGTTCGTCGGCCGCGGCTGACCTCCGCGTTCACCGCGGGTCGGGGCGCGAACACGTTTAGCCCATGAGCTGAGGGAACGCCACCACCAGGCTTCGTAACGACATGCGGAGGAGGCCTGGAGCGATGAGCATCGCGCGTCAGCAACACGATGGTGAGGGCCAGGCCGGGACGCTGGGAGCACACCGGCAGGATTTCGGGCGCGCACCGGAGTCCGGCGACGGGCGCCATGAGGCGGGCACGGGCGAGCTGGTCAGGCAGGCCGCGCAGCAGGTGTCGGAGCTGATGCGCGCCGAGATGCGCCTGGCGGCGGCCGAGCTGAAGGACAAGGCCCGCCACGCCGGCACCGGCGCGGGCATGTTCGGCGGCGCGGCCCTGGTCGCCCTCTACGGGCTTGGGGCCCTGCTGGCCGCGGCGATCGCCGGGATCGCGGTGACGCTGCCGGTGTGGGCCGCCGCGCTGATCATCGGCGGGTTCCTGATGCTGGTGGCGGGCGTGCTGGCGATGCTGGGCCGCGCGCAGACCAGGCGCGCCACACCGCCGCGGCCGGAGCAGGCCATGGACGAGGCCCGGCAGGCCGTGGCCGAACTGAAGGAGAGGGCGACGCACCGATGACCACGCAGGGCAAGCACGGCGCGGCCGCCGGGACCGAGGAGCTGCGCCAGGACGTCGACCGGGCGCGCCACGAGCTCGGCGACACGGTGGAGCAGCTGGCCGCCAAGGCCGACGTGAAGGCGATGGCCCGGCATAAGGCCGAGGACGCGCGCGGCAAGGCCCGCGACGCGGCGGCGTCGGCATGGCGGGCGGCCGGCTCGGAGAAGACGGTGTCCCGGGCGCGGCGGGGCGGGATCGTGATCGGCTCCGCGGGCGCCGTCGCCGCGGCGGCTTTCTGGATGCGCCGCCGCGGCATGCCGCGGATGCGGCTCGGAGGAGGCACGCCGCGGATGCGGCTCAAGGGCGGCACGCCCCGGATGCGGCTCGGCGGCATGGCACCACGGAGGCGGCTCGGGCGCGGCCGCAGGGCACCGGTCCAGGTGCGGTTCCGCACCGGGCAGAAGCGCGCCATCGAGGTGCGCCGCCGGCGCCGGAGGTTCTGACAGGGCCGGGGAAGAGGACGAACTGATGCACGGCCGAACCAGCGCCTTCCTGCACAGAGCACCCGGCGCGCCCACCGATCTGCCCGTGCGGTCGTGGGGCCAGGCGCTCAAGCGCACCGCCGGCGAGTTCAAGAAGGACAACCTGTCCGACTGGGCCGCCGCGCTCACCTACTACTCCATCCTGTCGATCTTCCCGGCGATCCTGGTGGTGGTGTCGCTGGTGGGCCTGGCCGGCCAGTCGGCCACCGACGACCTGATCGACAGTGTCGGGGACCTCGCGCCCGGATCGGTCCGGGACCTGCTGATCAGCTCCATCCGGCAGCTGGAGGGCGGCAGCGGCGGCGCGGGCGTCGTCGCGGTGCTGAGCCTGGGCGCGGCGGTGTGGTCGGCGTCGGGGTACGTGGGGGCGTTCATGCGCGCCTCCAACGCCGTCTACGACGTGCCCGAGGGCCGGCCGTTCTGGAAGACCGTGCCGGTCCGCATCGGCGTCACGCTGCTGACGCTGGTGCTGCTGTCGGCGTCGGTGATCGCGGTGGTGGTGTCGGGGCCGCTGGCCCGGGAGATCGGCGAGATACTCGGGCTCGGCTCGCAGGCGGTCACGATCTGGGGCATCGCCAAGTGGCCGGTGCTGGTGCTGGTGGTGAGCCTGCTGTTCTCGCTGCTGTACTGGGCCTCCCCCAACGCCAAGCGAGGGTTCCGCTGGGTCACCGCGGGCGGCGTCCTGGCGATCGTCCTGTGGCTGGCCGCGTCCGGGCTGTTCGCGCTGTACGTGGCGAACTTCGCCTCCTACAACAAGACCTACGGCAGCCTGGCCGGGATCATCATCTTCCTGGTGTGGCTGTGGATCACCAACCTGGCGATCCTGCTGGGCGCCGAGCTGAACGCCGAGGTCGAGCGCGGCCGGGCGATCGCCGCCGGGCAGCCCGCCAAGGAGGAGCCGTACGTGGAGTTCCGCGACACCCGCGCGTTCGACGAGGACGAGCGGCGCGAGACCGGCGTCGAGGAGGCCGATGCGCCGGAGAAGCGCGGGGACTCCGAGCGGCCGGGGCACGGGAGCGGAGCGCACCGGTCCTAGGGCGGCCACCGGGGAATCACGGGTCGCATAAGGGCGATTACCGTGAATAGGATCATCGCATGCTCCGTCCCGCCTATCCGATCGAGACCGAGCGTCTGATCCTGCGGCCGTTCCGCGACGACGACCTCGAGGGCCTGTACGCCTACCAGTCGCTGCCGGAAGTGGCGCGGTACCTGTACTGGAAGCCGCGTTCGCTGGAGGAGTCGCGTTCGTTCCTGAAGCAGAAGATGAGCGCGGCGACGGTGGAGAAGGAAGGCGACTGGCTGGTCCTGGCCGTCGAATGGCGCGAGACCGCCGAGCTGATCGGCGAGGTCAACCTGCAGTGGCGCAGCCGGGAGCACCGGCAGGGCGAGATCGGCTACATCTTCAACCCGGCCTACCACGGCAAGGGGTTCGCCACCGAGGCCGCCGAGGCGGTGCTGCGGCTGGGCTTCGAGGGGCTGGACCTGCACCGGATCTGCGGCCGGCTGGACGGCCGCAACGCCGCGTCCGCCCGCGTCCTGGAGCGGCTCGGCATGCGCCGCGAGGCGCACCTGATGCAGAACGAGATGGTCAAGGGCGAGTGGAGCGACGAGGTCATCTACGCGATGCTCCGCCACGAGTGGGACGCCCGCGCCTCGTCCTCCTGAGACGCGCCGCGAAGGTCATCGCGCGGCCTGCTCCTGGAGCGAGCGGGCCAGGTCGCGGACGTGTCCGCGCAGCTCGTCGGGGCGGCGGATGACGAACGGGAAGCCGAGTCCGGCCAGCATCTGCGCCATCCCGTCCATGCGCTCGGCACGGGTGGTCAGCAGCACTCCCCCGGCGTCCTCGGCCAGCGTCGCGGTCGTGGCGGGGATCCGGCGCCGCGCCTCGGCGATCGTGGTCTCCAGCAGCACCTCCACCTCGTGGGCGTAGGGGACGGCGGCCAGTGACCGGGTGACGTGCTGGACGGGGTCGAGGCCGGCGGGCGGCTCGAACCGCGCGGTGCCGGGCTCGGCGGAGGCGACGCGGTCGATCCGGAACGTGCGGACCTCTCCGCTGCGGTGGTCGTGGCCGGTGACGTACCAGCGGCCGGAGTGGAACACCAGGCCGTAGGGGTCCAGGTCGCGTTCGGTGTCGGCGCCGCGGAAGGAGCGGTAGCGCAGCCGGACGCGGCGCCGTTCGCGGGCCGCCGCGGCGAGGGTGAGGACGGCGCCGGTGTCGGGTGCGGTGCCGGGGGCGGCGTCCCGCGCGGGGGCGGTGAACCCGAGGGTGTCGCGGAGCGCTTGGACGCGGTCGCGCAGCGCGGCGGGAAGGACGCGCTCCACCTTGGCGAGCGCGCTCTCGGTCGCCTGCCCCGCGAGCCCGAGCCGCCGTCCGGCCAGCAGGCCCAGCACCACGGCGGCGGCCTCGTCGTCGGTGAGCATGAGCGGCGGCAGCTTGTAACCGGGCATGAGCCGGTAGCCGCCGTGGCGCCCGCGTCCGGCGGTGACGGGGACGCCGAGGTCCTCCAGCCGGGCGGCGTAGCGGCGGACCGTGCGCTCGTCCACGCCCAGCCTCCGCGCCAGTTCCGCGCCGCCGATGCGCTGGTTGGCCTGCAGCAGCTCCAGCATGGCCAGGACGCGGGTCGTCGGATGCGACGGTGGAGGATGTGACACAGGCCACTCCTTTAATCCGGGCGGTTTCTGTCCGGTATTGACCGTAGCGTGGGATCACATCCACGAGAGAAAGGACTGCCGGCCGTGACTTCT
Source organism: Actinomadura sp. B10D3 (assembly GCF_039871695.1). Lineage (NCBI taxonomy): Bacteria > Bacillati > Actinomycetota > Actinomycetes > Streptosporangiales > Thermomonosporaceae > Actinomadura > Actinomadura sp. B10D3. The sequence continues at coordinate 9,303 of NZ_JBDPLY010000005.1, read as the reverse complement.
GACAACGGGGCTTCTGGCAAGGTGACCTCCGGCGAGGCGGCGACGTTCGTGCTCGTCCCCGGCTACTGGCTCGGCGCCTGGGCCTGGGACGAGGTGGCGGCGGACCTGCGGGCGGCGGGGCACGACGTCCACGCGGTGACCCCCGCCGGGCAGGCCGAGCGGGCGGAGGAGTCGGCGCCCGGCGCCGACGTCGAGACCCAGATCGCCGATCTGGTGAAGCTCATCGAGGACGCGGACTTGCGCGAGGTCGTCCTGGTCGCCCACAGCGGCGCGAACATGGCCGTCACCGGCGCCGCCGACCGGATCCCCGAGCGGATCGCCGACGTCGTGTACGTCGACAGCGGGCCGATGCCGTCCGGCATGGCCGGCATCGACTTCCACGACGCCGAGGCGCGCGCCGAGCTGGAGAAGGCGGTCGCCGAGCAGGGCGGCGGATGGCGCATCCCGGTGCCGCCGTTCGACCCCGCCGCCGACCCGGTCAACCTCGCGGGCCTGACCGAGGAGCACCTCGCCGCCCTGCGCGGGCGCGGCACGCCCCAGCCGTTCGGCACCGCGACGCAGGCGCTCACCCGCCCCGACCCGCTGCCGGCGACGCCGCGCACGCTCATCGCCACCACGATCCCGCTCGACGCGGTGAGGCAGATGGGCGAGAGCGGGCACCCCGTCTTCTCGCTGATGACCGGGCCCGGCTGGACCTACCGGGAGCTGCCGACGGGGCACTGGCCGATGCTGTCGGCGCCGCGCGAGCTCGCCGCGCTGCTGGCCGAGGTCGCCACCGGCGGCGCCTGAAAGCACTCACTTCTCCACAGCCGCCCGGGCGATTCTTGTTACCCGCCCATGTAGATCGTTTCGGCCGGGGCGAGGACACTCTGCGGAAGTCGCGCGGCCACGGGGGTCGGGCCTGATCCGCGAGGTGAGCAGATGACACCCACCGCCCGCCGTCGATCACACCGCGTGCACTGGCGGCGTTCGCTGGCGTCCGGAGCGATCACCGCCGTCCTGGCGGCGGGGCTCGGCGCGGTCGGCACGGGACCGGCGCAGGCTCTGGCGGGCCCGGTCAAGGCGGACGACGGCGCACGCATCACCGCGGAGAAGAAGATCGCCTCCCGCGCGGTCGACATCACGATCGCCTCGCCCGCCCTCGGCAGGTCGGTGAAGACCCGCATCCTGCTGCCGGCGAACTGGTCGCGGAACGCCACGGCGACGTGGCCGGTGCTGTACGCCTTCCACGGCGGGCAGGACAACTACACGTCCTGGACCAAGAACAGCGACATCGAGGCGTGGGCGGCGAAGTACAACGTCATCGTCGTCATGCCGGAGGGAGACAACGGCTCCTACGCCGACTGGTACAACTACGGCAAGGGCGGGTCGCCCAGGTGGGAGACCTTCCACACCGCCGAGGTGCGCCAGCTGATGGAGCGCAACTACCACGCGGGTGCGCTGCGCGCGGCGATCGGCAACTCCTCCGGCGGCGCGGGCGCGATGTCCTACGCGGCGCGGCATCCTGGGCTCTTCAAGTACGCGGCGTCGCTGAGCGGGATCCTGTCGATGCGCTCGATCGGGATGCCGGCGCTGCTGATGTTCCTCAACGCCGGCAACGGGCAGGACCCGTTCGCGATCTGGGGCGTCCCGTGGGCCGACGACGCCAACTGGGCGGCGCACGACCCGTACTCGCTGGCGCCCAAGCTGCGCGGCACGGGGCTGTTCTTCTCCGCCGGCACGACCGGCCGCCCGGGGCCGGGCGACCCGGACGTGGCGCCGTGGGACATCGGCCTGCTCAGCGAGATCGCGGTCGGCGCGAACAACCGGGAGTTCCAGAAGCGGCTGGACGAGCTGAAGATTCCCTACACCGCCCACATCTACGGCGACGGCCGCCACAACTGGCCCGCGTGGATCCGCGAGGCGGCGGCGATCTGGCCGACGCTGATGAAGTCGATCGGCGCGCGGAAGGCCTGACGCCGGGCGCCGCCCGCTGCGGACGGCGCCCCAGGCCCGGCCTGAGAACAGAACCCGGCCTGGTCCCGGTGCGGCTGCGGCTGCCGTCCCGGGACCGGGCCGCCGCGTCCGCGGGCGCGCGGCCGCCGACCCGGCCGCGCGCCCGCGGCCCGACGGCCCGGCGGTCAGTAGCCCAGCCCGTGCCCGAAGGGGTACAGGACGGAGCCGGGCTGGTCCTTGACGGGGATGACGACGGGCAGGCGTCCGCGCGGGTTCAGCTCGCCGAACAGCGTCCGGGCGGCCGAGCGCAGCGCTTCGGCGGTGTAGGAGTAGGTGGCCAGGTAGGTGGTGGCCTCGGGGAACCAGGCGATGTCGTAGGGGTCGCGGACGGCGATGACGACGACGGGCCGGCCGGTGGCGATGAGCGCGTTGACGAGGTTGGTCTGGCCGGGCCCGTTGTGGCCGGGCTCGTCCTTGACGTCCCAGGCGCGGTTGGTGACGGCGACGACGAGGTCCTGGTCCTTCGCGGCGGCGACGGCCTGGTCGATCTCGGCCTGGCCGGGGTTGATGCCGGTCTGGCGGATGGTGGTGACGGCGCCGCGGCGGGCGATCTCGGTGCCGAGGGAGGCGGTGGTGGACACGCCCCAGCCGGTGACCAGGACGTCGCGGGCGCCGGGGCGCAGCGGCAGGATCCCCGCGTCGTTCTTGACCAGGGTGGTGGTGCGGTCGGTGGCGCGCTGCGCGGCGGCCAGGTGCGCGGGCGTCCCGACCACCTGGTCGATCTTCGACTCGTCGGCGTAGGGGTCGCGGAACAGGCCGCGCTTGTGCTTCAGCTCCAGGATCCGGTAGACGGACTCGTCGAGGCGCCGGCGCGTCAGCTCACCGGTCTTGACGGCGTTGACGACGGCGGCGAGCTGGCGGGGGAACACGCCGTTGCCCTGGGCGTCCGCGGGCGGTTTGAGCAGGACGTCCGCGCCGGCCTTGAGGGCGAGGACGGGGATGTTCTCGTCGCCGTACTTGTCGCGGACGCCCTGCATGTCGAGCGCGTCGGTGACGACGACGCCGCGGTAGCGCAGCTGCTCGCGCAGGATGCCGGTGAGGATGGACCGCGAAAGCGTGGCGGGGTCGCCGGAGGGGTCCAGCGACGGGACGACGATGTGCGCGGTCATGATGGAGTCGACGCCCTGCCGGATCGCGGCCCGGAAGGGCGGCAGGTCGAGCCGTTCCCATTCGGCGCGGGTGTGGTCGATGTGCGGGACGCCGGTGTGGCTGTCGGTGGTGGTGTCGCCGTGTCCCGGGAAGTGCTTGACGGTCGGGGTCACCCCGCCGGAGCGGTATCCGCCGACCTGCGCGGTGACCATGGAGGAGACCAGGGCGGGGTCGGATCCGAAGGACCGGACGCCGATGACGGGGTTGCCTGGGTTCACGTTGACGTCGGCGTCGGGCGCGTAGTCCTGGTTGACGCCGATGGCGCGCAGCTCGCGTCCGGTGATGCGGGCCAGGGCGCGGGCGTCGCCGGTGCGCCGCCCTGCGGCCAGGGCCATGGCGCCGGGCGACTGCGTGGCGGGCGGCTGGACGCGGGCGACGATGCCGCCCTCCTGGTCGATGGCGATCGTGGCGGGGATCTTCAGCGGCGTCGCCGCGGCGGCGCGCTGGATGCCGTTGGAGAAGGCGGCGAGCTGGTGCGGGTCCCGGACGTTCTCGCCGTAGTAGATGATCCCGCCGGGGTGGTAGCGGTCGATGACCTGGGCGGCGTTGTCGACCCCGTACAGCTTGCGGTTGGCGGCGACGGCGGCGGGGTCGGTGGTGGTCGCGCTGGTGCCGAAGATCTGCAGCACGAACAGCTGGGCGGCCTTGTCCTCAAGCGACATCGAGCGCATCAGCCGCAGCAGCCGCGGGTCCTTGCCGCCGTGCCGCGCGGCCTGCGGCGCCGAGGCGGGCGCGGCGGCGGCGTCGGGCACGGCCAGGCCGGTCATGGCGAGGGCTCCCGCCGTGAGGCCGGCGAGCCACCGGCGGCGGCGCGTCCTGGGACGGTACATGTCGGCTCCCTCCCGCCCCCCGAGCGGCCCGATGATCAAGGTTCTTCCTGGCACGTTAGACCGGCCGGGCGCGCCCGTCCATGGCAATCGTCGACGATCCGCCCGGGAACCACCCGCACCCCGCCCCACCGAGGCGCATTGCTATAAACATCCGTATCACTCCCTATATGCAGTACTTTAGGGAGCGATGGCAGAGAAAATGTACTCGGTCGAGGAGGTCGCCGATCTCCTCGGGCTGCATGTGCGGACGGTGCGCGGCTACATCCGCGACGGCCGGCTCAACGCCGTCCGGATCGGCAAGCAGTACCGGATCGCCCCGGCGGACCTGGAGGCGCTGACCGGGAGCCCCCGCCGCGCCGCCCCGCTTCCGGGGCCCGGCGCGGTGGAGGTGTCGAGCATCGTGCAGATCGACGGGGTCGGCCGGGCCGCGGCCGACCGGCTGGGCACGCTCGTCCTGGCCGGGATCAACACCGGCGACCCGGCGCACCCGCTGCGCGTCCAGGTCGTCCACGACGAGGAACGGAACCGCATGAAACTGGTGATCATGGGCGGCGCGGCCGCCACGGCCGACCTCCTGCGCCTGCTCGACGCGGTGCTCGGCGGCCTGGCGGACGGGGAGGACGGCGATGCCTGACGAGGTCCGGGAGCGGGAGGGCGTCCAGGTGCTGATGTGCGACCCCGACGGGCCGCCGGTGGCCACGGCCCGGGACGCGCTCGACCTGATCGGCGCGTCGTTCCTCGGCGCCGAGGTCGTGGCGGTGCCCGTGGCCCGGCTGGACGAGCGGTTCTTCTCGCTCGGCACCCGCGTCGCCGGCGAGATCATGCAGAAGTTCGCCAACTACCGGCTGCGCCTCGCGGTCGTCGGCGACATCTCCGCGCACGTGGCCGCGAGCCCGGCGCTGCGCGCCCTCGTCCACGAGTCCGGCACCGCCGGCCACGTGTGGTTCGTGCCCGACCTGGACGCGCTGGACGACCGCCTCCGCGCGGTCGCCTGACCCCGCCGGGCCGGCGTCGGGGCCGGCGTCCGGGGCGGTCGCGGCTGCGGGTCAGTCGCGGCGCAGCCACCGCCACCAGCGTGCGCCGGGCGCGTCCGGCTCGGTCAGCGGGTGCTCCTCCACGTCGTAGCGGCGCACGTAGGCGGTGGCGAAGGCCTGGAGGGTGGCGCCGAACGGGATCGCCAGGAGCACCCCGATGGGCCCGGCGACGGCCGCTCCGGCCAGGATGAGCCCGAACGCGACCGCCGGGTGCATGTCGAGGGTCCGCGCGGTGATGCGCGGCTGCAGCAGGTAGTTCTCCAGCTGCTGGTAGGCCAGGACGAACAGCAGGATCCACAGCGCCGTCGACGGCCCTTTCGTCAGCGCGATGAGCACGGGCACCGCCCCCGCCAGGTAGGTGCCGACGGCCGGGATGAACTGCGAGACCACCCCGACCCACAGCGCCAGCGTCGCGGCGTAGGGGACGCCGAGGCCGGCCATGGCGGCGTAGTGGGCGATGCCGGAGAGGAGGGCCAGCAGGCCCCGCGAGTAGATGTAGCCGCCGGTCTTGTCGACCGCGATCTCCCAGGCGCGCAGCACCTGCTGCTGGCGGTGCGGCGGCAGCAGCGAGCAGACCGTCCGGCGGAACCGGGGTCCCTCGGCCGACAGGTAGAAGGCGAACAGCAGCACGCCGAGGGCGTTGAAGATGACGCCGAACGCGGTGGTGCCGATCCCCACCACGTTGCCCGCGATCGACGACAGGTGGCGCGTCAGCGCGTCGCTGACGGTGGGGAGCCGCTCGAACAGCGTCTCCTGGGACAGGTTCGTCCCGAACGTGTCGTTCACCCAGCCGATGAGGCTGCGGACGTAGCCGGGGAACCCGTCGATCAAGTTGGTGGTCTGGGTGGCCAGCAGCGACCCGATGCCGCCGAGGAACCCGAGCAGCAGCACGCCGATGACCAGGAACATCACCCCGGTCGCCAGGCCGCGCCGCCACCCGCGCCGCGCCAGCCAGTTCACCGCCGGCTCGATCGCGAACGCCAGGAACAGCGAGATCAGCAGGAGCAGCAGCAGTTCCCGGAGCCGCTGCAGCAGCCACAGCCCCGCCATGAACGCCAGCACGACCGCGCCGGCCAGCACGAACGCCTTCGGCAGCCACGGCGGCATCCGGTGCGCGCCGCCGAGGGCGGCCTGCGCGGCGCGGTCGTCGGGCGGGACGTCGGCGGGCCCGTATGCGGACCCGTCGGCGGACGCGTCAGCGGGCGTCTCACCGGGTGCTGCCCCGGGTGCGCTGCCGGACGTGGGCGGCATTCCCGCACGTTAACGGCATCACCGGGGTCCATCCGGGCGTCCTGCCCGAGCGCGTGCCCGACCTTTGCCGAGATTTCACCCCTCGCGTCCCGCGCGGGAGGCTCGGCGGCGCAGCACCAGCCACCGGCCGGCCAGCCCGGCGGCGAACATGGCCGCGCCGGCGAGGACGGACGGCCAGGGCAGCGCGGCCGACAGGGCCAGGCAGCCGGCGGCGCCGAGCAGGTGCAGGGCGCGCGGCCACCGGCGGTCGGCGGCGGGCTGGGTGAGCGCCGCGGCGTTGGCGATGCCGTAGTAGACCAGGACGCCGAACGAGGAGAAGCCGATCACGCCGCGCAGGTCCGCGGTGGCCACCAGCGCGCTCACCGCGGCCGCGAGCGCGATCTCGGCATGGTGCGGCACCCGGTGGCGGGGGTGGACGGCGGCGAGCCAGGCGGGCAGGTCGCCGTGGCGGGCCATCGCCAGGCCGGTCCGGCCGACGCCGGCGATCAGGGCCAGCAGCGCGCCCAGCGCCGCCACCGCCCCGCCGGCCCGCACCACCGGGGCCAGCGCGGCGGAACCGGCCGCCTCGACGGCGGTCGCCAGCGGCGCGGCCGAGCCGGCGAGCCGGTCCGGCCCGGCGGCCAGCAGCGCCGCCGTCCCCACCGCCAGGTAGATCGCGACCGTGAGGAACAGGGCGACCGGGATGGCGCGGACGATGGTGCGGCGCGGGTCGCGGACCTCCTCCCCCATGGTGGCGATGCGGGCGTAGCCGGCGAAGGCGAAGAACAGCAGCCCCGCCGCCTGCAGGACGCCGTAGGCACCGCCCGCGCGCAGGGACGCCCACCCGCCCAGGTTCGCGGCGCCGGCGCCGCCGCCCGCCGCGATGCCGGCCACCACGACCGCCAGCGCGGTCAGGGTGCCGGCGACGAGCACCCGGGTGAGCAGGGCGGTCCGGCTGACGCCGCGGTAGTTGAGGGCGGACAGCCCGAGCACGGCCGCGACGGCGGCGGCGCGCTGCGCCCACCAGGGGCCCGGCACCGCGTAGGAGGCGAACGTGAGCGCCATGGCGGCGCACGAGGCGGTCTTGCCGACCACGAACCCCCACCCGGCCGTGAACCCCCACCAGTGGCCGAGGCGCTCGCGTCCGTAGACGTAGGTGCCGCCGGAGGTGGGGTAGACGGCCGCGAGCTGCGCCGAGGCGGTCGCGTTGCAGTACGCGATCACCGCGGCGGCCAGCAGCGCGACCAGCAGGCCGGTGCCGGCGGCGCGGGCGGCGGGGCCGAAGGCGGCGAACACCCCCGCGCCGAGCATCGACCCGAGCCCGATCACCACCGCGTCGCCGGTGCCGAGCCGGCGGGTGAGGCGTTCGGCCATGGCTGCGACTCCTCGGCACTATTCCATCAAACCGGTTTGATGTATCGTCGGTGGCATGGGGACATCGAGTCAAGCAGCCCCGGCGTTCGTGCGCTTGGCCGCCCACCCGCTGCGCTGGCGGCTGCTGACCGAACTCGCCGCGGGCGACCTGCGCGTCCGCGAGCTGACGGCGCTGGTCGGCGCGCCGCAGAACGCGGTCTCCTACCATCTGCGGCTGCTGCGCGAGGGCGGCCTGGTCGCCGCCTCCCGCAGCAGCTTCGACGGCCGCGACAGCTACTACCGGCTTGATCTGGACCGCTGCGCGCAGGCCCTGGCCGATACCGGTGCCGTCCTGCATCCGGCGCTGCGCCGTACCCCGGCGCTCCCGGCGCCCCCGGGCGGCCCGCGGCGGTGGCCGCGCGTGTCGGTGCTGTTCGCGTGCACCGGCAACAGCGCCCGCTCGCCGATCGCCGAGGCCCTGCTGCGCCACCACACCGCCGGGGGTGTGACCGTGGCCAGCGCCGGGAGCCGCCCCAGACCGGCCGTGCACCCGCAGGCGGTGCGGATGCTGCGCGAGGAGTACGGCATCGACATCGCCGGCCGGCGGCCCCGCCATCTGGACACCCTGCGCGACCGCCGGTTCGACTACGTGATCACTTTGTGCGACAAGGTCCGCGAGGTCTGCCCCGAGTTCGACGGCGACCCGCGGCGCATCCACTGGAGCATCGGCGACCCGGCGGCGGCTTCCGGGGGGCCCGCGGAGCAGGCCGCCTTCGCCCGCACCGGGGCGGTCATCGATGCCCGCGTCCGCCACCTGCTGCCCGTCATCGCCCAGACATCGGAGGCCCACCATGACGGCACCTGACCAGTACGCCGGCGTCCGCTACCTCGTGGACGACGTCCAGGCGTGCGTCGACTTCTACACCACCCACCTCGGCTTCACCCTGGGGCGCGACGCCGTGCCCGCCTTCGCCGACGTGGTGCGCGGGCCGCTGCGGCTGCTGCTGTCGGGGCCCGCCAGCTCCGGGGCCCGCGCCACGCCCGCCGACGCGGCCGCCCCGGGCCGCAACCGCATCCACCTGGTCGTCGACGACCTGGCCGCCGAGATCGAGCGGCTGCGCGGCGAGGGCCTGGCCTTCCGCAGCGAGGTGGTCGCCGGACCCGGCGGGCGCCAGATCCTGCTCGCCGATCCGGCCGGCAACCTGGTCGAGCTGTTCCAGCCCGCCGCCGCCACCGCCTGAGCGGGCCGCCGCGCCGGGCGCCTCCGTTTTGACGCGACTTGACGGGGGCTGGGTCGGCATGCGACTCTGGCCACGGCAATCGAGGTTGATAGCGGACTGTACACGTGGACATTTTTGTCCGCGTGTTTTATGCTGCCCTCTCGCGCCTGCCCTTCACGTCTCACTCCCCTCCTGGCTGTGATGGCGTCCGGCGCGCGTACCGTCAGTCCGCCGCGAGCCCTCGGAAGGACATCTGTTGGCAGCCTCGCGCAATGCCTCCGCCGTACCCGCTGGTCCCCGCCGCGTTTCCTTCGCACGCCTCGAGGAGCCGCTTGAGGTTCCCGACCTTCTCGCCTTGCAGACCGACTCCTTCGACTGGCTGCTGGGCAACGAGAGGTGGAAGGCCCGGGTCGAGGCGGCCCAGAAGGCCGGTAGTAGGAGTGTCCCGACGCAGTCGGGGCTGGAGGAGATCTTCGAAGAGATCAGTCCGAT
>NZ_JBDPLY010000049.1:0-38639 GCF_039871695.1 Actinomadura sp. B10D3 | reverse complement strand
CGCAGACGCCACTCAGGACTCGGCTATAAGACCCCGAACCAGGTCTATGCAGAGCACCTAGAACAGCAGCTCGCAGCGTGAAGTAACCGCAAATAGAGCTGTCCGAAGTCTTCGGGGCCCCTCAGTCCTGGACTCGATGGCCGAATGGCAGAACCGGCCGCTCGACAGCGTCTACCCGGTGATCTTCCTGGACGCCATCCACGTCAAGATCCGTGACGGGCAGGTGGCAAACCGCCCCATCTATGTGGCGCTGGCCGTCACCGTCGACGGCACCCGCGACATCCTGGGGCTGTGGGCCGGTGACGGCGGCGAGGGCGCCAAGTACTGGCTGCAGGTCCTCACCGAACTCAAGAACCGGGGCGTCAGCGACGCGTGCATGGTGGTGTGCGACGGGCTGACCGGCCTGCCCGACGCCGTCGGCAACGTCTGGCCGCAAGCCCTGGTGCAGACATGCATCGTCCATCTGCTGCGCAACTCGTTCCGGTACGCGGCCCGCCAGGACTGGGACAAGATCGCGCGTGCTCTCAAGCCCGTCTACACCGCCCCGACCGAGTCGGCAGCGACCGAGCGATGGCTGGAGTTCGCCGAGACCTGGGGCGTCAAGTACCCGGCGATCGTGCGGCTATGGGAGAACGCCTGGGCCGAGTTCGTCCCGTTCCTGCAGTTCGACCCCGAGATCCGCAAGGTCGTGTGCTCCACCAACGCCATCGAGTCGGTCAACGCCCGCATCCGCCGCGCGGTCAAGGCCCGCGGACACTTCCCCAACGAGCAGGCCGCCCTCAAGTGCGTCTACCTCGCGGTCATGAGCCTGGACCCCACCGGCACCGGCCGCAAACGCTGGATCGCCCGCTGGAAGGCCGCCCTCAACGCCTTCGACATCGCCTTCGAAGGCCGCCTCACCGCCGCCCGCAACTGACCCCAGCAAGATCGAGTTACACCGTTAACTGGACACACCCGAGCTCGTAGTTCTGTAGGACGGCGATGGCCTTGACCAGGTGGCCGGCCTTGCTGGGGCTGCAGCGGAGCTTGCGGAGGATTCGCCATGATTTGAGCTGGGCGTTTGCGCGTTCGCCGGGGCCGCGGAGCTTGGCGTGCGCCCGGTTGGCCTGCTTCTGCGACTCGGGCTTGTTCTTGCCCTTGTAGGGCGTGATGACGACCGAGACCTCGGCTCCTTGGTAGGCCTTGTCGGCCAGAGTGAGGATCCCGGCCTTGTGCAGTGCGCGCAGGATGCCCCGGATACGGGCGGCGGTCAGGTCGTGGATCTTGCCGGGCAGCGCCCCCGAGGTCCGCAGGATCGTCCCGTCCGGCCCGGCGATCACCTGCACGTTCATCCCGTGCACCCGATGCTTGCCGGAGAAGTAGGGGCGGTCGGCCTTGACCCGGTCGGTGCAGATCAGCGTGCCGTCCAGGACCAGGTGCGTCAGCCCGTCTGTCCTGGCCTTACGCAACGCGACTGCGAGCTTGGGTGAACGCGTGACGATCTCCTCGACCTAGCGCCAGGCGGTGGCCACCGACACCCCGAAGCCCGCGGCGGCCCCGGCGAACGTCTCGCCCTTGCGCAGGCGCACCAGCACCAGCAGCGCCTGCTGACCGGGGTTCAGCAGCCGCCAGCGTGACCTGATCGCCCGGCGATGGCGGCGGACGATCCCCGCCACGTAGATCAGCGTCGGACGCGACAAATCCGCTGCGGCACGGTAGAACAGCATGCAGAAGCTCCTGGTGAGACGGTGTGGGTTGTGGTGATCAACCCGTCTACCAGGGGCTTCTCTGCATCTGAGGGGACTCCGTCAACTCGCGATCATGCTGTGATCAACCCGCCCCGCCCAAGGATGAAAAAGGGGTCCGTGTCGGACGACCCGTGCGTGATCGAGCGGCGAAGGGAGTTTGCCCGTGCTCCTCATTCAAATGACGACCGCGGTCGCCCTAGTGGCGGCAATCGCAGTGGCGGCCGTAATCTTGCCTCGCCACGCTACAAGCTCATCCACGCCCACGGCGGGAGTGACCCAACAGCGCACCTCGCCCCGTTCACGGAAGACGGGCCTCATCTGGGCCGAGTCCACGGTGATCTTGGACGCCGACCGCCGAAGCACCCCAGGGGGTGTTGGCCAAGTGAGGCCTCGACGCGGCCATCGTGGCCACGGTTTGCCCTGGCTGGGAGGGAGAACACGAGAACGAAACGAGTCCCAGGTCACCGACACGGCTGACATGGCCCTTGACATGCTCACGGCGACTCCAACAGCAGGACGCATAAAAGCTCGTGGTGGACGACGAGTGGCATGTAGACCAAGTTCGTCCTCTACGAGGACGGCGCGCCCTGCCCGAGCGAAGTCCTACGCCGGGTCCAGAAGCCTTCTCATGGCCTCGAACCTCCTGGTGAGCTGGAACGAATAAAGCCGCGTTGGCGCCCGTTTGCGGCTCCCGATGCTTCCCGGAGAACACGATCACGACTACCCCGAGCTCAGCAAACCCTGGCAGGCTACGTGGTCTGGCCCCGTCGATGGGCTCTCCCTATAATTACCGAGCACCCCCACTACCCGGCCGGTTAGGTTCACCACCATAGGCGACCAACGGAGGTCAATGATGGCCAATGTCTTCATCAGTCACCGAGGGGTGGACCTCGATCCGGCCGAACGACTCAGCTTGGAGTTGCGTCGCCGAGGTCACACCGTCTGGCTCGACGAATGGGAGATCGGCGTCGGCGACTCCATCGTCGAAAAGATCAATAATGGCCTGACCGACTCCAACTACCTGGTGCTGTGCTACTCCGAAGCCGGCTCACTGAGTTCTTGGATGGGTAGAGAGTGGATGTCAGCGCTGGCACGGCAACTCGACGGCGCCGGAATCACATTGCTGCCGGTGAGGCTGACGGGAGGTGAACCTCCCGCGATCCTCGCCGACATCAAGTACGCCGACTTGGTCGCCGACTGGCCGGGCGGCATAAGGGCGATATGCAACACGCTTCGTTGATCAAATCGAGCCGACCCTCCAGCCATGGCGGCGCTACTTCGAACCCTCGGACTCGAAAGGTTCTTGATGGTCCCCGACCCACCGTCCGGTCACTATGGCGCAGCCCTTGTCTCGTGCGACATCGTGGGGCACTCGGCGACCTCACCTCGAGATCAGGTTGCTCGCGTTGCGGGGATCAACAGCATCGTCGCCGAAACGATCAACATCTGGTCGCCCAGTGATGTCGTGTGGTCGTCGGGCGGAGACGGCGGGCATGTGGTCTTCCGACGGGATACTTGGCGGCAATCGGCAATTTCGTTGCTCCTACGGCTGCGCCGGTGGTCGGCAGACGAAGGCATACCCCTTAGAGTCGTCGGCCATTACGGTCAGGTAACACATATCACCGGCGCGGACGACCGTATCCAGTTCGTCGGCGACGGCATTAATTACGCAGGGTGGTTGCTGACCCAGGCCACCTCGGGCGGCATCGTGGCCACCGATGCCTTTCGCAGGGAAGTCGAAGTGATGGAACTCGAACCGGTCGTCGAGTTCCACACCCCACGAATAATCCCCAACACTAATTTCAAGCCCCAACTTCTATTCCTGATGTCTTCTGGAGACACACGCTCCAGGTGGAACGAATCAGCCTCCAGGGACCGCGACTCCCTCTCGCTCGCCGTGCGCCAGCATAGAGGCTGGGACGTCCTCTACTTCGCCAAGCGCATCTGGCAGGTGAATTCAGCGGACGAGGAAGTCCTCCGTGCGCTGGAGAGCGTGAAACCACATCATTTGCGCTCCACTAAGGACGTCAATCCATTTTTCGAACACCTCCAGCCTGACGAACTGAAGGAAGTGCTGCGACTGGGACAATTAGTGGAGCGTCGGCGCGGCGATCTGATCTGCAGTTACGACGAACCAGGCGACACAATGCTCGTCATCCTCCGCGGCCAAGTCGGAGTTTACAACTCCGAGGGTGAGGGATTCGACGGAGCGGCTGATCCGAGGTACGTGGAGCACCAGGGCGACATCGTCGGCGAATTGGCCTATGCGCTGTCACGCAACCGAACGGCAGACCTGATAGCACTCACCGACGTTGCGCTACTTTCCTTTAATTATGAGAACATTCGACTTGGATTGGCGAGCACTCCGGTCGGCCAAGCCGCAGCCCACCAAGTTTCCTCATTTATACACTACCGCGTGCTCCAGCACGTCAGCGACAACGCACCTTATCTGCTCGGCCCGAGGCGTTCAGGTCCACTTTCGGCGGGATCCGGCTCCTGGGACTATGCATTGACCAAGCTTCGCAAACACTGCGAACTAATCGTCATAGACGAGCGGGTCCTCGACCTGGGCGTCGAGGACCTACCCTCGCCGACCTCCGGCCACCACGGTCTATGCATACTTGTAGCGGGCGAGGTGCGAGTCCAAGACTCCAACGGAGCGCCGCTCAAGGGAACGACTTTTCCCGTGCTTTGGGTCGATGTGCCGAAGTTGCTCCGACTTCCACACCGCACCTATCGCGTACAGGAAGAACCCGTGAAAATATTGCGCATCCGCGCTGAAGGTCTCGCCGAACTAGACGCACGTCAGCGCGAAGCGTTGCATAAGGCGCTTCCGCGTGCCATGTTCGGGCGCCCAGGTAAGTACGAATTTGATGTCTTCCTGTGCTACGCCGAGGAAGATTGGAAGGCAGTATCGCAGATCCATGGCCGACTGCTGAGCAAAGGTATTACCTGCTGGGTCGACCGGGAACGTATTGCGCCGGGCGCCTCGGTCACCGAGTCCATCGAGCAAGGTCTGCGCAGCAGCAGGTTCCTGCTTGCCTGCGTGGGCCGGAACTTCGCGCGATCGACATGGGCACAGCAAGAGCTCAGGGCAGCGCTGCACCTTGATATCAAGCGGCGCAAGGACAACTCGGTCCTCGTCCTCGAGCTTGATGAGTTGGAGGACGACCAGAATGCGGTCCCACTACTCATCAAGGACGCAAAACGAGTCTCGTATGCCCGGGCAGAAGAGTTCGACGAGCTTGTCGCACACATCACCTCCGGGGTCGACGCGACCTGAACCACCGCGGTGATGGGTGAGGAACGCGAACTGCCAGGGGCTGGGATCGCAAGGTGCCTTCCGCCTTCGGCCAAGGGCCGAAAGCCCGCCGAGCGTGCGAGAGCGCTCGTAGACGCCCCTAGTAGCGTCGGAGGGCGTCTTTCCGGGGGCTATCTGCGTGCTGTCAGCCGTGGTCAGGTGAAGCGATCCGTCCGAGCCTGAACCGGAAGGGTCCCGGCGACGTTCCATCCGGTGCACGTCTGATCCCGGTCCGCCCGCGTCGTCAGATGGGTCTGGCGCGGGGTGGCCCTTGGTGGAGGTAGAGGGGCATGTGGTCTCGGATTCTCATCACCGCTCTGACTGTTGGACTACTCGCGCCCGTGGGAGCGTCGGCGGAGGCCGCTCCCAGGCGGGCGCCCGATCGGATCGCGCTTCCGGACGGGTTCCAGCCGGAAGGGATCGCGACCGGGCCCGGGCCCGTGGCGTTCTTCGGGTCGCGGGCCACGGGGGCGATCTACCGCGCTGATCTGCGCACCGGAAAGGGGAAGGTCATCAGCGAAGGGCCGGGCACCCCGTCGCTCGGCATGAAGACCCTGGGGAGCAGGCTGTTCGTCGCGGGCGGGTCCGGAGGAGACGCGCGCGTCGTCGATACGCGGAGCGGGGCGGTGCTGAAGTCGTACACGCTCACGACCAGGGCGTCCTTCGTCAACGACGTCGCCCTCAGCCGTGACGGTGCATGGTTCACCGATTCGACCAATCCCGTTCTCTACCGGGTTCCCGCTAAAGGGCGAGGCGGGGTGAAGACGCTGCCGCTGAGCGGGGACATCGTCTACGGCGAGGGCATCAACGCGAACGGGATCGTCGCCGGCCGGGACGGGCGGACGCTGCTGATCGTCCAGTCCAACACCGGGAAGCTGTTCCGGGTCGATTCCCGTACCGGGGTCACCAAGGAGGTCGACCTGCACGGTGAGTCGCTGGTGAACGGCGACGGGCTGCTGCTGGAGGGGAGCACCCTTTATGCCGTGCAGAACCGGCTGAACAGCGTGGCAGTGGTGCGGCTGAACAAGCACGCGACGGAAGGACGGGTCGTCAAGCGCCTTACCGACCCCCGCTTCGACGTCCCGACGACGATCGCGCGCTCCGGTTCCCGGCTCTACCTTCCGAACGCGCGGTTCAGCACGCCGCCCACGCCGGAGACGGCGTACGACGTCATCGCGATCCGCCCCTAGTTCCGTGGCCGGGTGACAACGGCCTCGCGACGTGCGGGGCCGTTGTGCCGGTCACCTGTTTTCGCTGGTGGCGCTAGTACGCTCGGCACGGTGACGTCGCGAGTGATCTCTCGGGACCCGGATCGGCTGGTCCTGTTCACCGACGCCGTCGTGGCGATCGCCGTGACGGTGCTCGTGCTGCCGCTCGTCGACGTGGTGACCCAGACGGCGGACGCACACCGCCCGTCCCGAGAGGTGATCACCGAGCACGCCGCGCAGGTGTACAGCTTCCTGATCAGCTTCGCCGTGATCCTCCGGCTCTGGTTCGACCACCACCGGATCTTCGAGCGCATCTCCGCCTACTCCAAGCCGCTGATGGGGTGGAACGCGGCCTGGCTGCTCTCCGTCGTGATCCTCCCGTTCCCGACGGAGATGGTCGGCGCCTACTCCTCGGACGACCGTTTCACGGCCGTGCTGTACCTCGGCACCATCCTCGCCGCCACGGTGTGCCAGACGGCGCTCACGATCATCCCCTACCGCGATCCGGAGGTGGCGTCGGAGTCCGACCCCCCGACGATCGAGGCGGTCCGTGGAGGGCTCTCCGCGACGCTCGTCGTCGCCGTCGCGTTCGCCCTGGCGTGGACCGTGCCGGGCCTCTCCTACTACGCGCTCCTCCTGCTGGCACTGGACCGGCCCCTGAGCAGGATCTGGCGGCTTGTCGGGGTGTAGCTCACGGGACTCTGGCCTCGGTCCATGCTCGTTGAAGGATCTCGTCGACGGTCTCGGCCGGGGTCTGGTCGGAGGTGTCGAGCCAGAGGCCGAGCCGGGGTGTCCGGGTGCGGAGCCCGTGGTCGAGAAGGTCGATCGTCCACCGGTTGCCGGCGCTCTTGCTCCGGGTCGCCTCACGAGCGGCGACGGCGTCGGGTCGCGGGGCGAGCACGACGACGAGCAGCGGCCGCTGCTGGATCATGTGGGTCATCTCGGTGAGATGGTCGCCGAGGACGACGTCCTGGGCGACGACCGCGAACCCGTTCCGGAAGTACTCATCGCAGGTGGACGCCGTCAGCCGGTGACGCAGTCGTAGTTGCCGCACCGCCTCGTCGGAGGGGTCGGGTGATGGCCTGGGGCGGCGTTGAGGTCACGGCCGTTCTCCTCATGCCAGTCGCGGCGAAGCCGGCGTCCCTCGATCCGCCGGTTCAGGTCGACCATCCGGCCGCAATGCGGGATGGTAACGGCTTTCGCGTCACAGATTTGGTCGATCAATCGCCGCGCCGACGGCCGTCCTGAGCCGTTGGGCGGTCCGATCGCAGCGGAGAGAGCGGCTTATCGGGGTTTAACCCCTGGGGCGTCATGCTCGGCGGCATGCGTGTACTGATCGTCGAGGACGAGCGGGTGCTCGCGGACACGATCGCCGAGGGGCTCCGCGAGGAGGCCATGGCCGTGGACGTGGTGTACGACGGTGACGACGCGCTGGAGCGGGCGTCGTACAACGAGTACGCCGTGGTGGTCCTGGACCGGGACCTGCCGACCGTCCACGGCGACGACGTGTGCCGGGAGCTGGTGGAGCGGCGCGGCGGGGCGCGGATCCTGATGCTGACCGCGGCCGGGGACGTCGACGACCGGGTGGACGGGCTGTCGCTCGGCGCGGACGACTACCTGCCGAAGCCGTTCGTGTTCAGCGAGCTGGTGGCGCGGGTGCGGGCGCTGGCGCGACGGTCGGGGCCGCCGGTGCCGCCCGTCCTGGAGCGGCGGGGCATAAGCCTCGACCCGCACCGGCGGCGGGTGGCGCGGGACGGCCGGGAGGTGCGGCTGACGAACAAGGAGTTCGCCGTGCTGGAGGAGCTGCTGCGGGCGGAGGGCGGCGTGGTGAGCGCCGAGCGGCTGCTGGAGCGGGCATGGGACGAGCACATCGACCCGTTCAGCAACGTCGTCCGGGTCACGATGGCGACGCTGCGCCGCAAGCTCGGCCAGCCGCCGGTGATCGAGACGGTGACGGGGTCCGGGTACCGGTTGGAGGCACGATGAACAGGCTGAGCGTCAGGACGCGGCTGACCCTGGTGTACGGGGGGCTTTTCCTGGTCACGTCGGCGGCGCTGGTCGCGGTGACATACCTGCTGACCGTCCGGACGATGGACGACCGGTTCCCGGCGAGCGAGAGCCTGGACGCGGCGACGCTGACGCGGGTGCGGGAGATGGCGCTCGGCGGCGACGTCAGCGAGCTGATGCGGCTGAAGGCCGCGGCCGACCAGCGGGTCGCCCAGCAGAAGCGCGACGTCCTCGAACAGCTCCTGCAGAGCTCCCTGGTGACGATGCTGGTCCTCGGGGTGCTCGCGGTGGTGATCGGGTACGTGGTCGCCGGGCGGATGCTGCGTCCGCTGCACACGGTGACCGCGACGGCGCGGCAGCTGTCGGAGAGCAACCTGCACGAGCGGATCGCGCTGGAGGGTCCGCAGGACGAGATCAAGGATCTGGCCGACACGTTCGACCGGATGCTGGACCGGCTGAACCGCGCGTTCGACGCCCAGCGCCGGTTCGTCGCGAACGCCACGCACGAGCTGCGGACGCCGCTGACCATCAACCGGACGGTGCTGGAGGTGGCGCTCGCGAGCCGCAAGAGCCCGCCGGAGACCAAGGCGCTCGCGGACGTCCTGCTCGGCAACACCGCCCGGCACGAGCGGCTGATCGAGGGGCTGCTGCTGCTCGCGCGGTCGGAGCGGGAGCTCGGCACCCGGGTCGGGACGCCGCTGCCGGACGTGGTCCGCGGCGCGCTCGGCCATCTCGAAGGACGGGCGGAGGAGGCGTCGGTGGACGTCGAGGCGCGGCTCGGCCCGGCCGAGGTGGTGGGCGATCCCGTGCTGCTGGAGCGCTGCGCGGTGAACCTGCTGGAGAACGCCGTGAAGTACAACGTGCGGGACGGGCGGGTGTGGGTCCGCACGGGCGTTCAGGACGGCACGGCGTTCCTGCAGGTGGTCAACACCGGCCGGCCCGTCCCGTCCTACGAGGTCGCGTCGATCTTCGAGCCGTTCCGGCGACTGCGCGCCGACCGGACGGGGTCCAAGGACGGCGCGGGTCTCGGCCTGTCGATCGTGCGGGCGGTGGTCGGCGCGCACGGCGGGACGATCGAGACCGTTGCGCGGCCGCGCGGCGGGCTGTCGATCACCGTGCGGCTGCCCGCGGCCGCGCGGCCCGCACTCGTCGCCTAGCCGGCGCGGCCGGCGCCGAGGGGCCAGGGCGGCGGCTGCGGCCACGGGACGCGGCCCTCGGGCTCGGGCCGGCCGGGGCGCGCGGACAGCCAGCGGTGCACGACCTTGCCGGTCGCGTTGCGGGGCAGCTCGGGGATGAAGTACACGTCGCGCGGCACCGCGTACCGGGCGACCTGCGCGTGCACGTACGCGCGGACGGCGTCGGCGTCGAGCCGCATGCCGGGCCGCAGGACGACGTAGGCGGCGAGCCGCTGCCCCCACTCGTCGTCGGCGACCCCGGTGACCGCGACCTCGTGGATCTCCGGGAGCCGCAGCAGCGCGTCCTCGACCTCGCGGGGGACGATGTTCTCGCCGCCGGACACGACCATGCCGTCGCTGCGCCCGTCCACGAACAGCAGGCCGCGGTGGTCGATGTGCCCGAGGTCGCCGGTGGACAGCAGGCCGTCGCGGACCTCCATCGGCTCGCCGCCGGTGTAGCCCTCGAACAGCAGCTCGTTGGCGGCGAAGATGTGGCCGCGGATGGAGCGGCCGAGCGGGCGGCCCTCGCCGTCCAGGATCGACAGCTTGGTGTTGCGCGGCGGGCGGCCGGCGGTGCGCGGGTCGAGCCGCAGGTCGCGCGGGGTGGCGATGGACACCCAGGACGCCTCGGTGGAGCCGTAGACGTTGTAGAGCCGGTCGCCGAAGGCGTCCATGAACCGGGTGGCGAGGTCGCCGGGCAGGGCGGCGCCGCTCAGCGCCGCGATCCGCAGCGACGACGTGTCGTACATGGCGCGGACCTCGGGAGCCAGTTCGAGGACGCGCTGCAGCATGACCGGCACGGCGAACACGGTGACGTCGCGGTGGGAGGAGATGGTCCGCAGCGTCTGCTCGGGGTCGAACCGGCGGTGCAGGACGACGGGGGCCCGCAGCGCCCACGCCATCTGCATCGCGGCGTACCCCCAGGTGTGGAACAGCGGCGCCTCGACGATCATCGTCTGGCGGGAGCGCAGCGGGATCCGGGACGTCATCGAGGCCAGCGGCCACAGGCCGGGGCGGGGCGGGCGGCGGGCGCCCTTGGGCCGGCCGGTGGTGCCCGAGCTGAGCATGATCGTCCGGCTCTGGATCTGCGGGGGCTCGGCGATCGCGCCGTCCGGCGGCACCGAGCGGATGACCTCCTCGATGCTCGGCCCGGGGTCGGCCGGGCCGGGGTCGAGCGGGGGCCGGGGGGCGGGCGGCGTCTCGGTGGCGACGGGCGCGGCCAGCGGCGTAACGGGCGAAGGCCCGGGACGGTGGTCGGCCCACAGCACGGTCCGGCGCAGCGCGATCGGGACGTTCGCCAGCAGCGGCGCGAACTCGGCGTCGGCGACGATGAGGGCGGGACGCAGCTCGCCGAGGACGGCGCGGATCTGTCCCGCCCCGAAACCGGTGTTGAGGAGCACGACCTCGGCGCCCCGCCGGGAGCACGCGACGAGCGTCAGGGCCATGCCGCGGTGGTTGCGGCACAGGACGCCGACCCGCGGGCGCGGGCCGGACAGGGGCAGCCCGGCGGCGAGGCGGGCGGCGCGCTCGTCCAGTTCGGCGAAGGTGAGCGGGCCATCGTCGTCGATCAGCGCGGGGCGGGACGGGGAGCGGGCGGCGGACGAGGCGACCAGCCCGGCGAGCGTGGTGCCCCAGCGCCGCAGCGTGCTCATCTGGCGGACCAGCCGGCGCGGGCCGCCGCCGAACAGCAGGCCAGTGCGCAGCAGGAGGGCGGCGAGATCGCGGATATGCCCGATCCGCCGGCGCATTCCCGGCCGGTAGGCGGGCCTCGCGTGCGTCACCGTACCCTCCCCCGGTGATTTCGAGCCACGTTACCCATCAGTCACCGGCCGAACAAGGGCGCTCCGGACGGCGGTCTCCCGTCAGTGGTTACTGACGAGTAGTATGGGGAGTTACCAGCGAGTAGCATCGCTGCACCGTCATCGAGCCCACCTCAGGGAGGACGATCCCGTGCCTCGCACCGCACGCGACGTCGTGTTCGTCGACGGCGTCCGCACGCCGTTCGGCAAGGCGGGCCCCAAGGGCCTGTACGCGCAGACCCGCGCCGACGACCTGGTCGTCCGCGCCATCCGCGAGCTGATGCGCCGCAACCCGTCCCTCCCGCCCGAGCGGGTGGACGAGGTGGCCATCGCCGCCACCACCCAGACCGGCGACCAGGGCCTGACCATCGGGCGGTCCGCCGCCGTGCTGGCCGGGCTACCGAAGAGCGTCCCGGGCTACGCGATCGACCGGATGTGCGCGGGGGCGATGACCGCCGTGACCACGTCCGGCGCCGGCATCTCGTTCGGCTCCTACGACGTCGCCATCGCGGGCGGCGTGGAGCACATGGGACGGCACCCGATGGGCGAGGGCGTCGACCCGAACCCGCGGTTCCTCGCCGACAAGCTGGTCGACCCGTCCGCCCTGGTCATGGGCTCGACGGCGGAGAACCTGCACGACCGGTTCCCCGGCATCACCAAGGAGCGCGCGGACGCCTACGCCGTCCGCAGCCAGCAGAAGGTCGCCGCCGCCTACGCCGCCGGGAAGATCCAGCCCGACCTCGTGCCGACCGCGGTCCGCTCCGCCGAGAAGGGCTGGGGGCTCGCCACCGAGGACGAGCCGCCGCGGCCCGGCACCACGCTGGACGACCTCGCGAAGCTGAAGACGCCGTTCCGCGCGCACGGCAACGTCACGGCCGGGAACGCCGCGGGCCTGAACGACGGCGCCACCGCCTGCCTGCTGGCCGCCGAGGACGTCGCCCGCGAGCTCGGCCTCACGCCGAGGATGCGCCTGATCGACTTCTCGTTCGCGGGGGTGGAGCCCGAGGTCATGGGCGTCGGGCCCGTCCCGGCCACCGAGCGGCTGCTCGCCCGCAACGCGCTGACCATGGACGACATCGGCCTCATCGAGATCAACGAGGCGTTCGCCGTGCAGGTGCTCGCGTTCCTGGAGCACTTCAAGATCGCCGACGACGACGCGCGGGTGAACCCGTGGGGCGGCGCGATCGCGCTCGGGCATCCGCTGGCCTCGTCCGGCGTCCGCCTGATGAACCAGCTCGCCCGCCTGTTCGAGGAGCGCGCGGACGTCCGGTACGGGCTGACCACGATGTGCGTCGGCATGGGCATGGGCGGGACCGTCCTCTGGGAGAACGTGAACTGGGAGGGCACCACATGAGTGACACGCTCGGAGAACTCTTCGCGGACGAGGTCGTCACGCACGCGCACGTCCGTGACGTCGCGCTTCCCTACGGCGCGGGGACGCTCGCGCTCATCACGCTCGACAACGGGCACGACCACACCAAGCCGAACACGTTCGGCCCGAACGGGCTGGCCGAGCTGGACACCGCCATCGACACGGTCGCCGGGCGCGACGACATCGCGGCGGTGGGCGTCACCGGCAAGCCGTTCATCTTCGCCGTCGGCGCCGACCTCAAGGGCGTCCCGCTGGTCCGCAGGCGCGAGGACGCCGCCGCGATCGGCCGGCTGGGCCACGACGTGTTCCGGCGGCTCGGCGAACTGGACGTCCCGTCGTTCGCCTACTACAACGGCGCGGCGATGGGCGGCGGCGTCGAGATCGGGCTGCACTGCACCTACCGGACGATCTCGGCCGGCGTCCCGGCGTTCGCGCTGCCCGAGACGTTCCTCGGGCTGGTGCCCGGCTGGGGCGGGACGTACCTGCTGCCGAACCTGATCGGCGCGGAGAAGGCGCTCACGGTCGTCATCGACAACCCGCTCGCGCAGAACCGGATGCTGAAGGGCCGGCAGGCGTTCGAGCTGGGCATCGCCGACGCGATCTTCGACTCGGCCGATTTCCTGGAGGAGTCGCTCGCCTGGACGGCCCGCGTGCTGAACGACGAGATCACCGTCCGCCGGCCCGAGGTCGACCGGGGCAAGGCGTGGGACGACGCCGTCGCTATGGCGCGCTGGAACGTCGACGGCAAGCTCCACGGCGCCGCGCCGTCCTACACGCGCGCCCTGGACCTGATCGGCGCCGCCAAGGACCGCACCCGCGACGAGGGCTTCGCCGCCGAGGACGAAGCACTGGCCGACCTCATCATGAGCGACGAGCTGCGCGCCGGCCTGTACGCGTTCGACCTCACCCAGAAGCGCGCCAAGCGTCCCGCCGGGGCGCCCGACCCGTCGCTCGCCCGCCCGGTCACCAAGGTCGGCGTGGTGGGCGCGGGCCTGATGGCCTCGCAGCTCGCGCTGCTGTTCGCGCGCCGCCTGGAGGTGCCGGTCGTGCTGACCGACCTCGACCAGGAGCGCCTGGACAAGGGCGTCGGCCACGCGCACGGCGAGGTCGACAAGCTGCTCGGCAAGGGGCGCATCTCCCCGGACAAGGCCAACCGCCTCAAGGCCCTCATCTCCGGTTCGCTGACCAAGGACGCGTTCGCCGACGCCGACTTCGTCATCGAGGCCGTGTTCGAGGAGATGTCGGTCAAGCAGAAGGTGTTCGCCGAGGTGGAGGAGTACGTCTCGGCCGACTGCGTCCTCGCGACCAACACCTCGTCGCTGTCGGTCGGCGAGATGGCGTCGCAGCTGAAGCACCCCGAGCGCGTCGTCGGGTTCCACTTCTTCAACCCGGTCGCCGTCCTGCCGCTGCTGGAGGTCGTCCGGGGCGAGCGCACCGGCGACGCGGCGCTCGCCACCGCGTTCGCGACCGGCAAGGCGCTGAAGAAGTCGTGCGTGCTGGTCAAGGACGCCCCGGCGTTCGTCGTCAACCGCGTCCTGCTGCGCCTGCTCGCCGAGATCGTCCGGACGGTCGACGAGGGCACGCCGATCGAGGTGGCCGAGCGCGCCGCCGCCCCGCTGGGCCTGCCGATGCCGCCGTTCGTGCTGATGGGCCTCGTCGGCCCGGCGATCGCGCTGCACGTCAACGAGACCCTGCACGCCGCGTTCCCGGACCGGTTCCCGCTGTCGGACAACCTCGCCAAGATGGTCGCGGCCGGCAAGGGCGGCGTGTACCTGCCCGACTTCTCCCTCGACCCGGAGGTCGTGGAAATCTTCGCGGGCGGGACGAGCCCGTCCACCGAGGAGCAGGTCCTGGACCGGGCGCTCGCCGCGCTCGCCGACGAGATCCGCATCATGCTGGACGAGGGCGTCGTCGCGGCCCCCGAGGACATCGACCTGTGCATGATCCTCGGCGCCGGCTGGCCGTTCCACCTCGGCGGCATCACCCCGTACCTCGACAGGTCGGGTGTCGCAGAGAAGGTGACCGGCCGCCGCTTCCTGGAGCCGGGGGTCGCCGCACGTCCCGCCTGACCCCCCGGCCGCTCCCCCGGAAAGGAGGCGTTCCACGCACCACAGGAACGCCTCTTTTCTGGCATTCCCCCAGGTCATGGACAGGACGGCGTTTCGGCTGATCATAAGACGCGCACATATGGGCATACGGCGACGGGACGAAGGCCACCGCGACGCGAGGAGGCGCCGAGGATGAATCTGCTGCGCACGAAGTCGGTCGAGCAGTCGATCCAGGACACCGAGGAGCCCGCGCACCGGCTCCGACGGGCTCTGTCCGCGCTCGACCTCACCGTCTTCGGCGTCGGCGTCATCATCGGCACCGGCATCTTCGTCCTCACCGGGCAGGTCGCCAAGGACAAGGCCGGGCCGGCGGTCGCGCTGTCGTTCATCCTCGCCGCCGTGGTCTGCGGGCTCGCCGCGCTCTGCTACGCCGAGTTCGCCTCGACCGTCCCGGTCGCGGGCTCGGCCTACACGTTCTCCTACGCCACGCTCGGCGAGTTCCCCGCCTGGATCATCGGCTGGGACCTCATCCTGGAGATGGCGCTCGGCGCGGCGGTCGTGTCGGTCGGCTGGTCGGGGTACTTCGCCGCGCTGCTGGACGACATCGGCGTCACGCTGCCCGACTCCATCGCCGCGCCGCCCGGCGAGGGAGGAACGGTCAACGTCCCGGCCATCGTCCTCGTCCTGCTGGTCACCGGGCTGCTCGTGCTCGGCGTCAAGATCTCCTCGCGGGTCAACGCGGTGGTCGTCGCGATCAAGGTCGCCGTGGTGCTACTGGTGATCTTCGCGGGGCTGTTCTTCATCACCGGCGCCAACTACGACCCGTTCATCCCGCCGTCCGAGCCGACCCCGGCCGTGGAGGGCCTCAAGGCGCCGCTGATCCAGGTGATCTTCGGGAGCGCGCCGGTCAGCTTCGGCTGGCCCGGCATCTTCGCCGCCGTCGCCATCGTGTTCTTCGCCTACATCGGGTTCGACGTCGTGGCGACCGCCGCCGAGGAGGCGCGCCGCCCGCAGCGGGACCTGCCGATCGGGCTCATCGGCTCCCTCGTCATCACGGCCGTCCTGTACGCGGCGGTGGCCACCGTCGTCGCCGGGATGCAGAACTACAAGGAGCTGAGCGACGAGGCGCCGCTGGCCGACGCGTTCAAGGCGGTCGGCCACCCCGTCTTCTCGACGTTCATCAGCGTCGGCGCCGTCATCGGCCTCACCACCGTCGTGCTGATCCTGCTGCTCGGGCAGAGCCGCATCTTCTTCGCCATGGGGCGGGACGGCCTGGTGCCGCGCTGGCTGTCGGCCGTCCACCCGCGGTTCGGCACCCCGTACCGGTCGACGATCATCATGGGCGTGATCGTCGCGGTGCTCGCCGGGTTCATCCCGCTGGCCGAGCTCGCCGAGCTGGTCAACATCGGCACCCTGTTCGCGTTCCTCGTCGTCTCCATCGGCGTCATGATCCTGCGCGAGACCCGCCCCGACCTGCCGCGCGCCTTCCGCACGCCCTGGGTCCCGGTCATCCCGATCCTGTCGGTGCTCGCCTGCCTGTTCGTGATGATCAACCTTCCGGTGGAGACGTGGCTGCGGTTCCTGGCCTGGATGGCCGTCGGCATCGTCATCTACGCCGCGTACGGCTACCGGAACAGCCGGCTGGGCCGCGAAGGGCCCGTCGCCTACAAGTCCTGACGCCACGCCCGGCCCACCCGTATGGGGGTCACGGTGTCCTTTCGCACGACGGGTGGGCACAATGACCCGCATGGCTTCTCCAGCGCGCGTCGCGGTGATCGGGTCCGGCCCGGCGGGGATCTACGCCGCCGAAGCACTCGTCAAGCAGACCGACGGGGACGTCCGGGTGGACGTGTTCGACCGATTGCCGACCCCCTACGGCCTGGTCCGCTACGGCGTCGCACCCGACCACAAGTCGATCAAGTCGATCGCGCGGTACCTGCAGAAGGTGCTGGAGAACCCGGCCGTCCGGTTCTTCGGCTGCGTCGAGCTCGGCCGCGACCTCAGCCGGGCCGACCTGCTGGACTGCTACGACGCCGTCGTCTACTCCACCGGCGCGATGGTCGACCGGCACATGCGCATCCCGGGCGAGGACCTGCCCGGCAGCATCGCCGCCACCGACTTCGTCAACTGGTACTGCGGGCACCCCGACGCCGCCGACCACGAGTTCGACCTGTCCGCGGAGGAGGTCGCGGTGATCGGCGTCGGGAACGTCGCCGTGGACGTCGTCCGGATCCTCGCCAAGACGGCCGGCGAGCTGCGCGAGACCGACGTCCCCGAGCAGGTCATCGAGGCGCTGTCGCGCAGCCGGGTCCGGCGCGTGCACATGATCGGCCGGCGCGGTCCGGCGCAGGCGAAGTTCACCACCAAGGAGGCCCGCGAGCTCGGTGAGCTGCCGAACGCGAGCATCCACGTCGACCCCGCCGACATGGACCTCGACCCGGCGAGCGCCGAGCTGGCCGAGAGCGACCGGCACGTCCGCGGCAACATCAAGGTCCTGAACGGCTGGACGGGCGAGCCGGACGCGGGCCGCCTCCGCCACATCGACGTGCGGTTCTGGCGCGCCCCCGCCGAGATCCTCGGCACCGAGCGGGTCGAGGGGCTGCGGCTGGAGCGGACCCGGCTGGACGAGTCGGGCCGCGTCACCGGCACCGGCGAGTTCGAGACGCTCCCCGTCGGCATGGTGCTGCGGTCGGTCGGCTATCAGAGCGTCCCGCTGGAGGGCGTCCCCTTCGACGAGCGCTCCTTCGTCGTCCCGAACGAGGGCGGGCGGATCACCGGCCCGGACGGCGCGCCCGTCCCCCGCGAGTACGTCGCGGGCTGGATCAAGCGCGGGCCGACGGGCGTCGTCGGGACCAACAAGTCCGACGCCGCCGAGACCGTCCGCAACCTCCTGGACGATCTCGCCGGAACCGAGACCGCGCCGAAGCACACGATCGAGGAGCTGCTGGAGTCGCGCGGCCTTCGCGTCGTCACCTACGACGACTGGCTCAGGCTGGACGCCGCCGAGATCGCGCTGGGCGAGAGCCTCGACCGCGGCGAGCGGGTCAAGCTGGCGCGCTGGGAGGCGATGACGTCCGCCTGCCGCGGCGAGTGATTGGTCCTCTGGAAAGATCCCGCCGGGAAAGTAGTGACGGACATGTGACGCGGGCGCTACGGTGCGGCGTGTGACCGGCGGTCCAGAACTGTACGGGTTCCCTCCACCCGAGACGGTCCCCGACCTCAGGTGGCTGGGCCCCGACTACGTGTCCGTACTCGTGTACGACCTGACCCAGGGCCTCCTGCGCCAGGACCCGCGCACGTCCGTCATGGGCGTGCGGTGCGAGGGCGAGCCCCGGCTCTCCCCCTCGGTCGACCCCGCGGGCGTCATCCGCGCGCACGACGCCTGCTTCCCGCTCCAGGTCTACGTCCAGGACGGCGCCGGGCGCCCCTGGTGCCTGCGCGGGCGATGGACGTACTCGGGACGCGAGCTCGGCACGTCCGCCGCGTCCATCACCCACTTCTGGCAGCTGCTCTCGGCCGAAGGCGCCTGACTCGCGGGCGCCTGAAGCGCCGGCGCCCGGGTCAGTCGGACGCCGCGGGCTCGTGCGCCTCCGTCGCGGTGACGCGGGAGACGTACTCGGTGAGGTCGCGGGCGAGGGCCTGCGGGGTGAGGCCGATGTCGGTGAGGATCTCGCCGCGGGACGCGTGGTCGAGGAACTCCTGCGGGATGCCGAACGTGCGGATCGGCGCGTCGAGCCCGGCGTCGCGCAGCAGCCGGGCCACGGCGTCGCCGACGGCGCCGGTGCGGCCGTTGTCCTCGGCGACGGCGACCATCGCGTGCTCGCGGGCGAGGTCGAGCAGCCCCGGGTCGAGCGGCTTCACCCAGCGCGGGTCGACGACGGTGACGCCGATGCCCTGCGCGGCGACCAGCTCGGCCGCCTCGACGGCCGGGGTCGCCATCGAGCCCGCCGCGACCAGCAGGACGCGGGTGCCGTTCGAGCCGTCGTGGCGGGCCAGCACGTCCATGTCGCCAGCCTTGCCGATCGCCTCGATGTCCTTCGCCGCGGACCCCTTCGGGTAGCGGATCGCGGTGGGGCCGTCGGAGACCGCGACGCACTCGCGCAGCAGCTCGCGCAGCCGGGCGCCGTCGCGCGGCACGGCGATCCGCATGCCCGGGACGAGCTGCAGGATCGACATGTCCCACATGCCGTTGTGGCTGGCGCCGTCGTCGCCGGTCACGCCGGAGCGGTCCAAGGCGAACGTGACGGGCTGCCGGTGGAGCGCGGTGTCCATGAGGACCTGGTCGAACGCGCGGTTGAGGAACGTCGCGTACACCGCCACGACCGGGTGCAGGCCGCCCATCGCGAGGCCGGTCGCGGACGTGACCGCGTGCTGCTCGGCGATGCCGACGTCGAAGATGCGGTCCGGGAACGCCTCGGCGAACGGGGCGAGCCCGGTCGGGTAGAGCATCGCGGCGGTGATGGCGACGACGTCGCGGCGCTCCCGCCCGATCGCCACCATCTCCTCGCCGAAGATCTTCGTCCAGCCGGGGCCGCCGCCCTTGGACACCCGGTCGCCGGTGGCGGGGTCGAAGGCACCGCCGCCGTGCATGCAGTCCTCGGTGTCGTTCTCGGCGGGGGCGTAGCCGCGCCCCTTGGTGGTGATGCAGTGCACGATGACCGGGCGGCCGAACCCGCGCGCCCGGCGCAGCGCCCGCTCGACGGCGTCCGCGTCGTGGCCGTCGATCGGGCCGACGTACTTCATGCCGAGGTCCTCGAACATGGCCTGCGGCTGGAGGACGTCCTTGAGGCCCTTCTTGATGCCGTGCAGCGCCTCGTAGGTGAGGCCGCCGACCACCGGGGCCCTCGGCACCGTCTTCTTGATGAGGTCGAGCGCGTTCTCGTAGCCCTGGGTGACGCGCAGGTCGGCCAGGTGGGAGGCCAGGCCGCCGATGGTGGGCGAGTAGGACCGGCCGTTGTCGTTCACGACGATGATGACGGGACGGTCGACGCCGGCGGCGATGTTGTTCAGCGCCTCCCAGCACATGCCGCCGGTCAGCGCGCCGTCGCCGACGACCGCGACGACGGCCCGGTCGTCCTCGCCGCGCAGCTGGAACGCCTTGGCGAACCCGTCGGCGTACGACAGCGCGGTGGAGGCGTGCGAGTTCTCGATGATGTCGTGCTCGGACTCGGCCCGGCTCGGGTAGCCCGACAGCCCGCCGCGCCGGCGCAGCAGCTCGAAGTCGCGCCGGCCGGTGAGCATCTTGTGCACGTAGGCCTGGTGGCCGGTGTCGAAGAGGATCTTGTCGTGCGGCGAGTCGAAGACGCGGTGCAGCGCGATCGTCAGCTCGACCGCGCCCAGGTTGGGCCCCAGGTGCCCGCCGGTCTTGGAGACCGCCTGGACGAGGAACTCGCGGACCTCCTCCGCGAGCCGGGGCAGTTGAGCGGCGTCCAGTCGTTTGAGGTCATCGGGACCTGTGATCGACTCCAGCAGGCTCACTCGTTTTCAACTCCTCCGTTGGAGACCGGTCTCCCCAGGCTCGGGCCGTTCCGAGTTTAATCCCGGTTCGCCCGCGACGCGCCGAAGGCCGCCCGCGCCGCGTGCGGGAAACGACATCCTCACCGTGCGTGATGGGGTAGGAAAAGAGCATGGGCGTCGAAGAGATTGTGCTGCTCAACGCGGACGATGAGGCGATCGGGACCGCGCCGAAGAGTGATAGTCACCATAAAGACACGCCGTACCACCTGGCCTTTTCCTGCTACGTCACGGATACGGAGGGTCGCGTCCTGATCACGCAGCGCGCCCTGCGCAAGCGGACGTTCCCGGGCGTCTGGACGGGCAGCTGCTGCGGCCATCCAGGCCCCGGCGAGAAGCTCCGCGACGCCGTGCTGCGCCGGCTCCGCGACGAGCTGGGCATCCCCGAGGCGTCCCTGACGTCCGTCCTGCCCGGGTTCAAGTACCGGGCCGTCGCCGCCGACGGCACCGTCGAGCACGAGCGGTGCCCCGTCGTGCGCGCCACCGTCCCCGCGGACGGGGCCCTCGTCCCGGCCCCCGAGGAGGTCGAGCACGCCGAGTGGTGGACGTGGGAGCGCTGCCTGGAGCTCGCCGGGCGGCCCGAGTCGT
Organism: Actinomadura sp. B10D3; assembly: GCF_039871695.1. Classification (NCBI taxonomy): domain Bacteria; kingdom Bacillati; phylum Actinomycetota; class Actinomycetes; order Streptosporangiales; family Thermomonosporaceae; genus Actinomadura; species Actinomadura sp. B10D3. The sequence continues at coordinate 17,900 of NZ_JBDPLY010000049.1, read as the reverse complement.
CGCCGTGGTACCGGCTCCAGCTCGCCGAGCTGGCGCCGCTCGGCGCGCCGCGGGACTGGCCGGACGCCGGGCGGGCCGGGCTGCCGCCCGCGCTCGGCTGGTAGGGGGCGGGGGCCGAATCCCGCTCGGCCGCCGGCCGTCCGGCCGCCCGATCGGAACACAGCATCACCGAAAGATCACATTGCGCCGCCCGGTGTTGACCGCCGCGCACGTCCGAGCGGACGCTTGGTCCGCGGGGTATCCGAAGGGACGAGCGATGCGTATACGTGTTCCCCGGCGCCGCTGGACGGTCTTCGCGGCCGTCGCCATGACCGGCGCGCTGGCCATGTCGGGCTGCGGCGGCGACGGCGGCGAAGGGTCGGACGACAAATCCCAGGTCGAGGTCTTCTCCTGGTGGACCGGGCCCGGCGAGGCCGACGGCCTCGCCGCGATGCAGGCCGACTTCGAGAAGAAGAACCCCGGCACCAAGTTCGTCAACGCGGCCATCGCCGGCGGTTCGGGCACGCAGGCCCAGGCCGTCCTCGCGAGCCGCCTGCAGAACCGCAAGCCGCCGGACTCCTTCCAGGGCCACGCGGGCGCCGAGCTGCTCGACTACATCAAGGCCGGGCAGATCGAGCCGCTGGACTCCTTCTACGAGGAGAACAACCTCAAGTCGGTCTACCCGCAGCAGCTCCTCGACCAGATCAGCTACAAGGGGAAGATCTACTCGGTGCCGGTGAACATCCACCGGTCGAACGTGCTCTGGTACAACCCGGACATCCTCAAGGACGCCGGGGTCGAGGGGCCGCCGAAGACGATCGCCGAGTTCATCACCGCGCTGAAGGCCGTCAAGGACAAGACGAAGAAGGTCCCGCTGTCGCTCGGCGCGCAGTGGACGGCCGACCACCTGCTGGAGAACGTCCTGCTGGGCGACCTCGGCACCGACGGCTACAACGCGCTGTGGAAGCCGGGCGCCGACTGGAGCGGCCCGCAGGTCACCAAGGCTCTGAACGACTTCGCCGAGATCATGAAGTACACGACGCTGGAGGCCGCGTCCACCGACTGGCAGGGCGCCGCGAAGGCCGTCGTGGACGACAAGGCCGCGTTCAACATCATGGGCGACTGGGCGTACGGGTACTTCACCGGCAGCGCGCCCAACGGGCTCGGCAAGAAGCTCGACACCGACTTCAAGTACGCGCCGTCGCCCGGCACGGACGGCACCTACATGTGGCTGTCGGACAGCTTCACGCTGCCCAAGGGCGCACCCCACCGCGGCGGTGCCATCGCGTGGCTGAAGGAGGTGTCCAGCAAGGAGGGGCAGGACCTCTTCAACCCGAAGAAGGGCTCGGTCCCCGCCCGCAAGGACGCTGACAAGTCCCTCTACAAGGGCTACCTCCAGTACGCGTTCGAGCAGTGGAACAAGCCGGACATCAAGCTGGCGGGCTCGTTCTGGCACGGCGTCAACGCCAGTAAGAAGCAGCACACCGACATCGACACGGCGGTGGGCCTGTTCCTGCAGAACAAGGACGTCGGGAAACTGCAGCAGGGACTGGTCAACGCGGCCAAGAACAGCGGACAGTGAGGTTTCCCGGTTCGGGATGGGTCCGTAGGCGCACCTGGCTCCCAGGGCTGCTGCTGGTCTCGCCGTCCATCGTCGCGATCGGCTTGTTCGTCTACGGGCTCATCTTCTGGAACACGCGCGTCGCGCTGAGCGGCAAGCACGACGAGGTCTCCGAGTACGGGTTCGACAAGGGCAAGAACTTCGTCGACCTGTGGGACCAGCCGAGCTGGCCCGGCGCGGTGAGGCACGCCCTGCTGTTCACGGCGGTGTTCGTGATCGGCGCCCTCGTGCTCGGCGCCTTCCTGGCCTTCCTGATGGACAAGGGCATCAAGGGTGAGGCGTCCTTCCGCGTCATCTACCTGTTCCCGATGGCGGTGTCGTTCATCGCCAGCGGCGTGGTGTGGCGCTGGCTGATGAACCCGGCGCCGCCGCAGCGCGCGGTCGGCTTCAACCAGCTGTTCGACAAGCTCGGCCTGGGCGGCCTGTCGAACAGCTGGTGGCAGAACCCGGACTGGGGCATGGCGGCGATGGCGCTGCCGGCGATCTGGCAGATGTCCGGATACGTCATGGCCCTGTACCTGGCCGGGTTCCGCAGCGTCCCCGAGGACCTGCGGGAGGCCGCGCGGGTGGACGGCGCGTCGGAGTGGAAGGTGTACCGGTATGTGGTGTTCCCGCAGCTCCGCCCGGTGACGCTGTCCGCGCTGATCATCCTCGGGCACATCTCGCTGAAGGTGTTCGACCTGATCATGGCCATCGCCGGCAAGCAGATCATCACCTACGTCCCGGCCGTCGCCACCTATGTCGAGATCTTCGACCGGCACGACCCCGCCAACGGCGCCACCATCGCGACGTACATGCTGGTCGCGGTGGCCGTCCTGGTGATCCCCTACCTGGTCTGGTCGGTACGTACGGAGCGGACGCGATGACGGACGTGAAGGCACCCCCGGCGCCGCGGTGGCACCGGGTGACGAGCGGCCTGCGCGGCCGGAAGGACGACGGGGCGAAGCCGCCGGGCGGGTCCTCCCCCGCCTGGCGGGCCGTGAAGCTGGTCATCCTGCTGGCGTTCGTCCTGCTGTTCCTGATCCCCGTGTACGTGCTGGTGGTCACGAGCTTCAAGCCGCTGAGCGAGGCGGACCCGAGCAGCGCGTGGAGCCTGCCGGGAAGCTGGAGCGTGTCCGGCTGGAGCGCCGCGTGGGACACGTTGCGGCCGGGCCTGGAGAACAGCGTCAAGATCGCCGTCTCCGGGTCGCTGATCTCGGCCGTGCTCGGCTCGATGAACGGCTACGTGCTGTCGAAGTGGCGGTTCCCCGGCGCGGACGTGGTCTTCACGCTGTTCCTGTTCGGCATGTTCATCCCGTACCAGGCGGTCATGATCCCGCTGGCCGGGCTGCTGACCGACATGGAGCTGGTCGGGACGATCCGCGGCCTCGTGCTCGCCCACGTCGTGTACGGCATCCCGATCTGCACGCTGATCTTCCGGAACTACTACGTGACGATCCCGGACGAGCTGATCGAGGCGGCCCGCGTCGACGGCGCCGGGATGCTCCGCACGTACTGGTCGGTCGTGCTGCCCGTGTCGGCGCCGGCGTTCGCGGTGACGCTGATCTGGCAGTTCACCTCGATGTGGAACGACTTCCTGTTCGCGGTGTTCCTCGGCGCGCCCGACAGCTGGCCGGTCACGGTGATGCTGAACAACACGGCGGGTTCGGGCGCGGTGGCCGTCCAGTACAACCAGCAGATGGCGTCGGCGCTGCTGGCGTCCCTGCCGACGCTGCTGGTCTACCTGCTGCTCGGGAGGTTCTTCATGCGCGGCTTGATGGCGGGCGCTCTGAAGGGGTGAAAATCACACCGGGCCGTCAACCGCACATCGATCTCAGGCGTCACATGGATGATCAGACGAGTTCCGCGTGGGGGCCGGCATCCCCATGACGGACAACGACACGTTCGTCCCCGCCCGTTGGCAATTCCGGCAGGATGCGCCTAGCCTCTCGGGCATCGTCGCCCGGCCCGCCGGCAGTCCCGCCGGCGGGTTCCGGCGACCCCCCGGCGGCGGAGGCGGGGCGAACACCGGAGGTGAGCGCGTGCAGGCGATGAGTGTTCAGCAGCCCTGGGCCTTCGCGATCGCGCGTGGAGGCAAGACCGTCTCCAACCAGGCGCTGCCGACCGCCTACCGCGGCCCGCTCCTCATCCACGCCTCGATGCGCGTCGACCTGAAGGCGTGCGACTCCCCGCTGATCCAGGCCGCCGGCTGGGATCCGCGCGACCCGCTCGCCACGATCGGCGCCGTCATCGCCGTCGCCGACCTCGTCGACGTCTGCTCGGCGGCCGTGCAGAACGCGTCCTGCGACTGCGGGCCCTGGGCGGCGCCCGGCGCGCACCACTGGCACCTGTCGGGCGTCCGGGCCCTGCCGCGCCCCATCGTGGCGGTGGGCCGCCAGGAGCTCTGGCAGCCGCACCCCAACCTGGTCGCCGAGGTGAACGCGATGTTCGCCGCCGCCCTCAACCGGCTCTGAGCGCTTCCGCGGCCTCGCGGAGGCGGCGGAACTCGCCGGCGATCCTGTCGAGCGTCCACGAGGCGTTCAGGCCGCTCGGGTTGGGGAGCACCCATAGCCTGGCCCAACCGAAGGTCTCGTCCTGCGGGCCGATCCGCGTGCGGGGGCGGCCGAAGGCGGCGCGGTAGGCGGTGACGCCGGCGACGGCCAGGTAGGACGGGCGGTGCCGTTCGACGAGCTCTTCGAGGCGGCGCCCGCCCTCGCGCAGTTCGGCGTCGGTCAGCTCGTCGGCGCGGGCCGTGGTGCGGTGCGCCAGGTTGGTGATGCCGAGGCCGTAGCCGGGCAGGAGGTCCTGCTCGGACGGGTCGAGCAGGCGGTCGGTGAAGCCGGACCGGTACAGCGCGGGCCAGAAGCGGTTTCCCGGACGGGCGAAGTGGTGGCCCGTCGCCCCCGAGTAGAGGCCGGGGTTGATGCCGCTGAACAGGACATGGAGCGTCCCGCCGTCCGGGGGCAGGACGTCGGGGATGACGCGGTCGCGGGCGGCCTCCAGGTCGGCCTTCGTGGGGCGCATCAGCCCAGATTACGGACGATCAGCACCACCGCGGGCGCACGCCGCTCGCCGGGAGGCGCCTGGCAGAATGCCCCCGTGCTCACCGCCTGCCTCGCCTTCGCCACCGCGGCCGCCCTCGTCACGATCACGCCCGGCCTCGACACGATGCTCGTCCTGCGCGCCACCGTGACCGGCGGGCGCCGTGAGTGGTGGGCGCCGCCGGGGCGGCCCGCCGCGCCCTGGCCCGCCCGGCCGTCAAGCGCCGCATCCAGCAGGTGACGGGCCTGGCGTTCATCGGCTTCGGCCTCCGCCTGGCCGTCGAGCGCTGAGCTCCGGGTCGGCCTTCGGCAGGTTATGCGGACGCCGCGGTGAGGCGGTCGATCTGGTCGCGCGTCAAAGACGTCCGGGCGGCCTCCAGGAGCGGCGGGAGCTGGTCGAGGGTCCGCGCGCTCGCGATGGGCGCGGCGACGGTCGGCTGGGCGGTGAGCCACGCGAGCGCCACGGTCGCGACGGCGGTGCCCTGCTCCTCGGCGACGAGGTCGAGCTCGGCCAGGACCCGGCGCCCGCGTTCGGTGTCCAGGTACTTGGCGGCACGGCCCGCGCGTGCGCTGCGCACCGTCGTCCCGGGACGGTACTTGCCGGTCAGGAAGCCCGACGCGAGGCCGTAGTAGGGGACGGCGGCCAGCCCGTACCGTTCGGCGAGGTCGCGGCGAGGCCCTTCGTAGGTGTCGCGGGACACCAGGTTGTAGTGCGGCTGGATGGCGACGTAGCGGGCCGTGCCCTCGCGCTCGCTGAACTCCAGCGAGGCCGCGAGCCGGGCCGGTTCGACGTTGGACACCGCGATGTGCCGGACCTTCCCCGCGGTGACCAGCCCGTCCAGCGCCGTCATGATCTCCTCGACCGGGACGGACGGGTCGTCGAAGTGGGTGAAGTAGAGGTCGATGCGGTCGGTGCGGAGGCGCCTGAGCGAGTCGTCCGCGGCGGCCCTGATGTTCGCCGGGGACAGCCCCAGGCGGTCGGGATGCCTGCCCACCTTGGTGGCGATGACCAGGTCGTCCCGGTTGCCGCGGGACGCCGCCCACTCTCCGATGATCGTCTCGGATTCGCCGCCGCTGTTGCCGGGCGCGGACGCCATGTAGGAGTCGGCGGTGTCGATGAAGTTGCCGCCTCCCGCCGCGTAGGCGTCCAGGATCTCGAAGGACGCCGCCCTGTCCGCGGTCCAGCCGAAGACGTTGCCGCCGAGGGCGAGCGGGAAGACGTCCAGGTCACCGATTTGCCGCCGGTCGCTCATGGATCGATCCAATCAGACGGGGCCGGAGCCGCCGCCGCGGGCCTGGGCCGCGAGGGCGCCGGCCTGGTCCACCGCCTGGGCGTCGCCGAGCGGCGCGTCGTGCCCCGCGAGGATGCGGTACCAGAGCACGCCGTAGGCCTGGTCGACGATGAGGATGAGGTCGAGGTCGGTCCCGGGCGCGGTCTCGCCGCGCTCGCGCGCCCGTTCGAAGATCTGCGGTGGCACGTCGGGCATCGGTGCGGCCACGGCCGCGCTGTTCGCCGGCACCGTCCTGGAGTGCAACGGCGGCCTGAGCCTGCCCACCGGCCGCTGAGAAAACGGCAACGGGCCGGCTCCCCTGGAGGGGGCCGGCCCGTTGCCGTTGCCGTGACCTACTTGCGGAGCAGGTTGCGGAGGACGTACTGGAGGATGCCGCCGTTGCGGTAGTAGTCCGCCTCACCAGGGGTGTCGATGCGGACGGTGGCGGTGAACTCCTTGCCGTCGGCCCTGACGGTGACCTCGTCCGGGACGCCGCCCTCGTTCAGCGCGGTGACGCCGGTGATGTCGAACGTCTCGGTGCCGGTGAGGCCGAGGGACTCCGCCGACTCGCCCTCCTTGAACTGCAGCGGCAGGACGCCGAGGCCGATCAGGTTGGAGCGGTGGATGCGCTCATAGGACTGCGCGATGACGGCGCGGACGCCGAGCAGCGCGGTGCCCTTGGCCGCCCAGTCGCGGGACGAGCCGGACCCGTACTCCTTGCCGGCGATGACCACGAGCGGGGTGCCCTGCGCGGCGTAGTTCTGCGCGGCGTCGTAGATGAACGCCTGCGGGGCGCCGTCCTGGGTGAAGTCGCGGGTGTAGCCGCCCTCGACGTCGTCCAGGAGCTGGTTGCGGAGCCGGATGTTGGCGAACGTCCCGCGGATCATGACCTCGTGGTTGCCGCGGCGCGAGCCGTAGGAGTTGAAGTCCTTGACCGCGACGCCGTTGTCCTGGAGGTACTGCGCGGCGGGGGTGCCCACCTTGATGGCCCCGGCCGGGGAGATGTGGTCGGTGGTGACCGAGTCGCCGAGCTTCGCCAGGACGCGGGCGCCGTGGATGTCGGCGACCGGCTCCGGCTCGGCGCCCATGCCGTCGAAGTACGGGGCCTTGCGGACGTAGGTGGACGCGGGGTCCCACTCGAACAGGTCGCCGGTCGGGATGTCGAGGCCGGTCCAGCGCTCGTCGCCCTTGAAGACGTCGGCGTAGCTCTCGGCGAACATCTCCTGCCCGATGGACGACTCGACGATCGCGGCGACCTCCTCCGGCGCGGGCCAGATGTCGCGCAGGTGCACGGGCCCGTCCGCGCCGTCGGCGATCGGGTCGCTGAGGATGTCGATGTCCATCGTCCCGGCCAGCGCGTAGGCGATGACCAGCGGCGGCGACGCCAGGTAGTTCATCTTCACGTCGGGGCTGATGCGGCCCTCGAAGTTGCGGTTGCCGGACAGCACCGCGGTGACCGCCAGGTCGTTGTCGTTGACGGCCCTGGAGATCTCCGGCTGCAGCGGGCCGGTGTTGCCGATGCAGGTGGTGCAGCCGTACCCGACCAGGTTGAAGCCGATCTTGTCGAGGTACGGGGTGAGGCCGGCGCGCTCCAGGTAGTCGGTGACGACCTGGGATCCGGGCGCGAGCGACGTCTTGACCCACGGCTTGCGGGTCAGGCCCTTCTCGACCGCGTTCTTGGCCAGCAGCGCCGCGCCGACCATCACGTACGGGTTGGACGTGTTGGTGCAGGACGTGATGGCGGCGACGGCGACGTGCCCGTGGTCGAGCTCGAACGTCGTCCCGTCCTCCAGGGTGACCGGCACGCGGTTGTGCGGGCGGGTCGCGCCGTTCGTCCGGTGCTCGCGCGGCTTGTCGCCGTCGCCGCCGCGGCCGATCGCCGGGGAGTCGGACGCGGGGAACGACTCGTTGGACGCCTCGTCCGCCGGGCCCTGCACGCTGCTCGCGTAGTTCTGCACGTCCCGGCGCCAGGTCTCCTTGGCCTCCGACAGCGCGATGCGGTCCTGCGGGCGCTTCGGGCCGGCCAGGGACGGGACGACCGTCGCGAGGTCCAGCTCCATGTACTCGGAGAACTCGGGCTCCACCGAGGGGTCGAGCCACAGCCCCTGCGCCTTGGCGTACGCCTCGACGAGCGCGATCTGCTCCTCGTCCCGTCCGGTGAGCCGCAGGTACGACAGGGTCTCGTCGTCGATGGGGAAGATCGCGCAGGTGGAGCCGAACTCGGGGCTCATGTTGCCGATCGTGGCGCGGTTGGCCAGCGGCAGCGCGTGCACGCCCTCCCCGTAGAACTCGACGAACTTGCCGACGACGCCGTGCTCGCGCAGCATCTCGGTGATGGTCAGCACGAGATCCGTCGCCGTCGTCCCGGCGGGCAGCTCTCCGGTCAGCTTGAAGCCGACCACGCGCGGGATGAGCATCGAGATCGGCTGGCCGAGCATCGCGGCCTCCGCCTCGATGCCGCCGACGCCCCACCCGAGCACGCCGATGCCGTTCTCCATCGTCGTGTGGGAGTCGGTGCCCACGCACGTGTCCGGGTAGGCCACCCCGTCACGGTCGAACACCACACGCGCGAGGTGCTCGATGTTCACCTGGTGGACGATGCCGGTGCCGGGCGGGACGACCTTGAACTCGTCGAACGCCGTCTGCCCCCACCGCAGGAACTGGTACCGCTCCTTGTTGCGCTCGTACTCCCGCTGCACGTTGCGCTCGAACGCGTCCGGCGAACCGAAGTAGTCGACGATCACCGAGTGGTCGATCACCATCTCCGCGGGCGCCAGCGGGTTGATGCTGGACGGGTCGCCGCCCAGGTCCCGCACCGCCTCGCGCATCGTCGCCAGGTCCACCACGCACGGCACGCCGGTGAAGTCCTGCATGATCACCCGGGCGGGGGTGAACTGGATCTCCTTGCTCGGCTGCGCCGAGGGGTCCCACTGGGCCAGCGCCTGGATGTGCTCGGCGGTGACGTTCGCGCCGTCCTCGGTGCGCAGCAGGTTCTCCAGCAGCACCTTCAGGCTGTACGGGAGACGGGCCGCGCCCTCGACGGCGTCCAGCCGGTAGATGTCGTACGACTTGTCGCCAACCTGCAGCTTGTCACGGCTGCCGAAGCTGTTCGCGGACACGGACTCCTCCTCAGTGCCACCGCGCGTCCGGTCCGGGACATGAGCGCGCGGCGCTCGTCTTGTTCTCCGATGGGCCAGCCGCCCCGGGGGCCGCGGCGGGCGGCGCACGGCGGGGCGGGTGCTCGTCTTCCTTGATCCTGCCCTAGTCGGCCTACTGACCGGGAATCAGGCCCGCCTAACTTCCGCCGCTTTTTTCTCGACGTCAAGATATCTCCACTTTATCTCGACATCAAGCTACTTGCCTCCCCCAGCGCCCGGCGAACCCGTTCCGGCACGGGCGACGGCTCGTAGCCACCCGGCGTGATGCTGACCAGCACCAACTCCCCCTCCCCGACGACACGGTCACCCACACTGAGCCCGATACGGACATCGAACGAAGTGCGCCCCCACCGCGTGACCGTCGGCCGCAACTCGACGACCTCGCGCATGCGAGCCGGAGAGGCCCACTCCATACCGGCCTTCTTCACCGCGTAGTCGAACCCGTCGAGGTACTCCTGCCCGAGCGCGTGCTGGAGCCACATGTCCATGGCGTCGTCGATGTACGCGAAGTAATTGGCGTTGAACACCACTCCCTGCATGTCGCAGTCGGCATACCGAACCCGAATCCGATGCACGAACCCGTCTATCTCACCCATGCCGCAACGCTAGCGCCCGACTCAACGACGCAACCTTCCCTCCCGCAGTCGCCATCGCCGCCACACTGATCGAGTCACCGACGAGATGACGTCCACCCAGCGTCTCTGGCCTTGGTGCAGCCGGGATGGCTTGATCGCTAGCCTCATGGCATGGCGGTGGCCGACCAGCTTGCGATCGTGGATGACTTGCTCAGTGCACCTTTCCGTGACCAGGACGAGTGGACACATGGAGGCCTCAGCGGCCCCGGCCACCACGTGGTGGTCCTGCAGGCCAGCCAAGACTTCTGGGAATCTCGCGACAGCGACATCGTCGAGGCCGCCGAGGCACAGATCGAAGCTGCGCTCCAGGCGCTGGTGGAGGTGCTCACCGCGCGTTGGGGCACGCCAGAGCAGGTCGATCTGGGACCGTACCTGTGGAGTGAGGATCCGGCGCCTGAGCCGATGGGGCAGCTCAGCCAACTCGGCCCCGACATGCTGGTCTGGCGGCCGCCGGAAACCGGGCGATGGGTCGGGCTCTCGGTAGGGCAGGCCGACCCAGAGTTCCCCATCGAGCTGCGGGCGGCCGTGGCAGACGCACCGCTTCTCGTGCAGGAGCGAAGTTCAACGGCGCCAAGCTCGACGAGCGACCCGACGAGCAAGCGCCGCCCTCGACAGCTACGCTCCGATCCTGTCGGTGACGATCTCTAACATGGTCCACCATCCAGAAATCGTCGACATGGGGACCTGTGCATGGACCGCGCTCTCGTCAAGATCATTGATGCCCGTTCGCCACCTTCGAGGGTGAGGTCGTCTCTGCCAACGGGGACCAGGTGCTGGTGCGGGTGGAGATATTCGGCCGGGAAACATCAGTGGAGCTCCGCCGTGACCAGTTGGAGACCCCGAAGGGGATCGAAGCACTGCGGCGGCTGGGAGAGCGAGACGAAGACATCGTCGCGCTGCTTCGGAGCCGGATCGCTGAACAGTACGACGACTTGGTCAAGGTGCAGCCGGTCGAGGAGGCGACCGCGCGTGTCGAAAGCGACCCTGAAAGCTGGCTTCCCGCGGACGCCGCCAGGCAGCGGCAGCGCTCGCAGTATCCGGATCCCGAAGGCTCCGACCCGGAGTCGCGGCTGCTGGCGACGATCTTCGGAGAACCTCCCCCTCCACCATCGCCGACGGAGAAGGCCACGGAGCGGCGAATCCGTGCGCGGTCGGCTGCGGATATGCGGGATTACACGGTATGGAGGACCTCCGTCCGGCCTCCAGGACAGCACGCGCAAGCCCGGTCAGACGCTCTGGCCAAGGCAGAACGGGAACGGGCAGCGATTGAGGAGCGGTTCGCCCGGAACTGGGGCGTGGAGCTACCGGATTCGATCTTCCGGTTCTGGGCGTTCGTCCAGGCCTGCGGGCCGGTCGAGCGGCAAGCCCTGGACGATCTGGAACTGTGCCCCTTCGGGGGCATGGACCTGTTCGACGCACCCACGCACCGACCTCGTGACGGCATCGACGTGCGCGTGCACGGCCGCTACTACCGTGCTCCGCCGGAGTTCCTCACGTTCATGCACGGCGGCACCGACGGGCTGCACTTCGGCCTGTGGTTCGACGACGGCCGCACCTGCGATGGAGTGACCGCCTATTACAACAATGACGGCGGCGGCGTGGGCCTCCCCAGCGGCACCCCGCTCGAAGCCGTTCGAGCGACCCTCGAAGCGCACTGGCACCACATGGACGACCCGGCATCCCTCGGCGAAGAGGACGAGGCCAGACTCTACGAAACGGAGCTGGCCGAAGGACGACACCGAATCCGGCTGCTCCGCGATTTCTTGATGACCTTCGAAACCGGCGACCGTCCCGAGGAAGGCGAAGAGTACGACGACGCCACCAAGATCTCCCGAGAGATCCTGGACCACGGACACCCGAACCGGATCGAGACCCTCGACGGCGGTGGCGCGCTCGTCCACGGCGAGACCGCCATCGACCGCAAGAGACAGAAGCCCTACGACGACTACGAATTCTGCACGAACCTAAGAAAGAAGCTGACCGAAGACCCTGCAGCCCTCGAAGCACACCTTGCTGAGGCCCGCCGGCGCTGCGCCGCCGGGAGCCCCGCCGACGCACTCACTCTCGGCCGTGACCTGCACTGGATAAGCGGGGGCGACGCGAAGCTCGAGCGCTACGCCAACGAACTTCTCGCCTCCGCCTACAACACCCTCGGCCGTCCCAACCTCGCCGCAATCGCCGAAGCCCACCACCGCCACCGCGATCTCCCCCAAGTCAGCGTTCTCCGGGACCAAGTGAGCCCTTTTCAGTGTGATGCGGTCTCGCGGAGTTGCAGGGTGTGGATGGCTTTGACAAGACGGCCAGCGCGGTGGGGCAGCAGCAAGGCGGGAGGGCGTGCGCGCCAGCGCCCTGGCACGCCTTGCCGGCCAGCACAAGCAGCCCGGTGGTGGCCAGCGCGCGGGTGAGGCCCCAGATCCGGGCCGCTGCCAGATCGTGGACCTGTCCAGTCACGACCGGCGCAGCAAGGTCTGTGAACTCTTGGCCGCCCAGCCCTGGCGGGCGTGGATACCTTGAGGCCAGCAGGCAAAGCAGTGGAAATGTTCGATAGTTGGGAGCAATGAGTCATGGGATCTTCGACAGGTCGAGAAATGTTCGGCGACGCCAATGCGGCCATCCAGTGGGTTTGGGATGCCGATCTGCCGCAGGATGACAAGCAGAACTTCGCTCGATTCATTGAGCGATTCCCCTCGCTGACTTTCGCGAGGGACAGCCAGGACTCCCTCAATGAGGTGGAATCCAGGGATGGCGTGACGCTACCGCCGCATATTCGGCGCTCCAGAAGCGCACTTTCCTTCGTCAATCCGCCACTGCTGGCGCTGTTCGACGGCTACGACTACGACTGCAGCGCGTCTGACCGGGAGGCCGACATCTGGTACAGCATTGGCCTTGGCGTAGCGGGCGATGAGGTGCTGGCCGATTTTGCGGAACATGCACACGGCTATGTGGTCGGGGCGTGGCACGGTTCGGATGGTTCTTACTTGATGATCGACACCATCCATACGGAAGATAAGCGCATTTTTGAGTGCGACGGGGACGACCTGGCGTACGCTGTGACCGATAAGGATCCTGTCGGAGAGATCATCGAGCCGGCATTCGCATCGTACTCGAGCATGCTTGCCCACATTGTTGCCCTGCGGACCTGGACCGGCGAGCTGACGATGGCGCGCTAGCGGCTCCCGGTCGGTAGCTATTCAGCCTGAGTGACACGGTTGGGTGTCCAAATATGTGACGGCCCGCTCGATTCGATCTTCGTCCGGTGTTTGTGAACCATGAGTTGATTTCATCTTGATCTCCGCTGGTCACAGGCTGATCGCCGGCCGCGTGGCGCGTCGGTAATCGAACGGCGCTCGGGTCTCGGTGGCGGCGGTTGCCTCCTGGCCGTCAGGCGCTGCTGGTGCTGGTGTACCTGCGCCGCAACGAGCCCTTCGCGCGCCTGGCGGCCGAGTTCGGTGTCGGCGTCGCGACCGCGCACCGCTACGTCACCGAGGTGATCGACCTGCTCGCCGAGCTGGCCCCGGACCTTCGGCAAGCGCTGCGGATCGCGCGACGCAAGGCGTATGTCGTGCTGGACGGCACGCTCGCGCCGACCGACCGGCTGTCGGGCGCAGGCGACCGCCGGCCACGCCGACAAGGGGTATCAGGGGGCCGGCGGCGCCATCGGCACTCCGTACAAGCGGAAGAAGGGCCGCAAGCTGGGCAAGCGCAAGAAGCTGTTCAACCGGTACCACGCCAAGGTCCGCGCCGTCGGTGAACGCGGCGCCGCCACCCTCAAGCAATGGCACATCCTGCGCAAGGCACGCTGCTCACCCAGCCGCATGACCGCTGTCGTCCAAGCGATACTCACCATCGAATACCAGGGCCGATGAGGATGGAATCACCTCCATGGTCGGTATGTCTGAACTGAGTCCGCAAGGCTTGCTTCGCTGCGTGAATCACCGCAGGTCGGGGCGGACGATGTGCCAGGTACCGGAGGGAGTGACCCAGATGAGCAGGCCGGGCCAGATTTGGAAGAGCTTCCAGTCTAGGCGCTGCTTGAGTCTGTGGTGGCGTCTACATAGCGGCGCCAGGTTGCAGCGGCAGGTGATGCCGGGCCGCCAGGGCACCGTGTGGTCGAGGTCGCAGCGGTGCGAAGGCTGGTTGCAGGTGGGGAACACGCAGGTCGCGTGCCGCGCCTCGATCTCCCGGCGCATCCAGGCGGGCGGGCGATACCCGGGCTGTCCGTGGCTCTGCCGGTCGCCTTGGCAGACCAAGTCACGAGCTACAGCGAGCCGGTGGTGAATGCGCTGGGCGGCCCGTCCGACGGCCCGTTGTCTGTCTGCGGAACGGACGCTCCCGCGCGCTTCGGCAAGAAGCTCGTGGGCGGCGTTCGCGAGTGACTCAAGCTCCGCGTCAACCGCAGGATGGTCAGTATCGTCACCATCCTGGCAGCGCTCACGGTCGCTGGTCTGACCGGCGAGGGCCTCTCCCGCAACGGAAGCTTCCGTGCCGAGTACGGAAGCTTTGGTGAGGAGGTCGCGGGTGGCGTCGGGGAGCGGGACGCCGCGTAGGAGTTGGGTGGCCAGGTCGGCACGAATGGCATTGAGGGGCCGCGTATCACCGTCGGCCCTGAGAGCCTGGGCGACAGCAGTGATCTTGTTGTAGATCGCGTGACCGTCCTCGACGGCCAGGTCGCACAGTGCGAGGTCGGCGGTTCCGGACGGGTTCTCCCACAACTCCATCCGTCGCCTACGCACAGCCTCCCGCTTGCGTTCTTCAACCGACGCGGGTGCCAGCCGTTGCGCGATGCGCTTGATACGGCGGCGCAGTTGCCCGGTGGTTTGATCGGACGCCCTCTCCAGGGCGGCGGCCTCGACCAGTTCGGTGGCACGATCGGGAAGGCTGTCGGTGACGTCGCAGATGACGCGGGCTCGGGCGAGGTCGATCCGCCCGGCTTCGAGTGCCGCGCCGGTCGCGGCCAGCGGCCCGGTGAGACGTTCGGCCAGGTGCACCAAAGCGGCTGCGGAGTTACTAGTGATCGTTAAAGCCGCAGCGACTTCTTCGGTGACGGACTCCTGCGCGGGCAGAATCCGATAGTCGAGATCCCCGTCGGTCTCCGCTTCGACACGACGCCGGTGAAGTTCGGCGATGGCGGCCAACTCCCGGGCCTGCGCCCACGAGGCATGACGGCGGGCCGTTTGAGCGACCTCAAGAAGTTCATCGTCGCTGAGGTCACCCAGACGCTCTTTTCGATCAGAAACCCGGATGCCAGGAAGAACCGACGCCCGCCCTTCATCTCCGCGCCTGGGGTTGGCAATCACAACGGACGTCGACACGATTTTCACCCCCTGAACTCCCTTCAATTTTACGCCAAAGTTCGGCAATCAAATCTCGGCAATCCAGACATGCTGCGCCATCATCACATCTTTCTTCGATTTTCTTTAATTGAAGGCACGTGTGCAAGTCAAGCAAAAGCCAGGCCCACATCCCTCCGAGCTGGCCACCACTGGTGCGCTGCCACATGCTTGCTCCCGAAGCGTTCTACATCGACAGCGACGGCGACTGGGACGACGAATGGGCCAACGGCGCCACGAAACCAGCCCCATTGGACCTCGGCTCCCGTGCCCTGGTCGCAGAACTCTTCGGAGACGTCCCGACCGCCAACCCGTACACCCTGACCTGACCGAACTTCGTCCCCCGTAGGACGGCCGTAATGTCACCGGACGTCGGCGACTACCCCAGCAAGATCAACCACCCTGACCGCGCGGAGCGCGGCAAAGAGCACCACGCACCAAACCGACACGTTAAATCCCGACCTCAACCCAGCGACCTCAGCCAACGTGACAGCAACCGGCAACAAGAGAAACGGGCGCGCCCAGGTACGGAAGGCACCTGAACCGCCCACCCACCCGCACCACACAAAAGCGATAAAAAGAGACACCAGCCACGATGCGCCGAAAACAAAGCCGCGCAGGCATCGGACGCGCGTCGATCCAAGGCGTGCGGAGCACCTCCCTGCCATTCAACACTCCGGCATCAGGAGCACAGCGCCGCACAAACACACGCTGCGGGGGGATCCCGGTATGACTCAACGCCACCTCGTAACCGATCAACCCTCCGGCAGCCGTGCCAGCGCACTGGCACAAGGCATCCGTTGCCGAGCCGCGCGACCACCTCGACAGGCTCGCCGAACTGACGGCCATGCCCGGGCAGCACAACATCTCGGCGCCACCCGGGCCGGGCAGGAGGCGGGCCACCGCAAGCTGCTCGGCGCCACCCTTACCGGCCGCGGCCCCGGCCTGGCCGCCGCGCTCCGGTGACCATGGCGGCGAACCTCGTGCTCACCGCCGTGCTCACCGCCGTGCTCACCGCCAATATGGTTGCGCAGGGCCTCTCCCTCGCGGCTTCGCTGGCGTTCGGCCTGCAGAAGGCCGCGGCGGGTGCGCGACCGCTGGGAAGCACCGCGACCAGAGAGCCGCTGCGGTGCCATTCGCCGAGCAGGCTGCGCGGTTGGCGAAGGCGTCCAGCGTGGAGAAGATGTCGAGGTTGGCGCGGAAGAGAATCGGGGGCGGGACATGGGCGTCGACTGGGTGCGGATGCGGCCACGCCCGGGGATCACCGCAGCGTCGTTCGACGAGGCGGTTCGCGCGCAGACCGCGCAGTTCGTGGCGTCCGACTGCTGGTTCTTCGATGAGTTCGGCCACATCGCCCGTCCCGCACCAGCAGCGTCCGGACCACGGATCACCGAGATGGTCGTCGTCGACGATCGTCCTGGCAACACGCATCGAGTGACCGCGCTAATCCTGACACCGTTGCTGCCGGCCGAATGGCGCTTCGCCATGTACCGCAGTTTCCTGCCAGAAGACTTGGCGCGGCACGTCGGCCGATGGCGAACCCATATCGATGAGGTGCGGGCAGGTGGTCACCGTGCGTACCTGCAAGCCTGGTACGCCTACACGATGTCCCAGCGGATTGCCGAGGAATGGACCATCCTCCTGCAACTAGCGACCAACGCCAGGACACGCACGAACGCATGGGCCGTCCGACCCGCGTTGGTCGAAGTGCGCGAGCGCATCGCCGCAATGGCGGAACCGACGGTCAGCCCGCCACCCCGCTGGGGCCGTTCACACGAGCCTCACCCCATCGACGCGACGCCGTTCGTTGAGTTGGCGCGCGAGTGGAACAGGCGTGTGCCGGCCAACCAGAAGGTGCACGTCACCCAGCCGCCGACCTTCGAAAAGTTCCTCGACGACCCCTCGCCGGACGACACGCTTGAGTGGCTGGAAGCGTCAGCCAAGGAGGGATACGGCGTCCTCCTCGATTGGTAAGCCGGAGCGAGGAGTTCCGAGACAAGATCACCGTCCGCAACCGCTTGCTGCGGCAGCGCCCCCTACCGCGCCTCGCTGTCGTGCTGGAGTAGCGCTGACAGGCAGAGGCGGCGCAGTCCGGCTGCGGTGATCCTGAGCCCCATCGGCTCCCCGTCGATCTCGATCCAGATCACGAAGTCGTCGAGCGTGGCACCCGCGTAGAGAACCCAGCGGGGAACGCCGTCGCCCCGCTGGGCGATGATCTCCTCAAGGGCGTCGAGCGCCACCCGAGCCGCCCGGTCACGATAGGTCGCACCGTTCGGGATCACGGCGTAACCGGGATCGCGAATGATCAACCGGAGGTTCGCGACGGCTTCGTCGTCGGCGCCAGGGTCGGGGTCGGGGTCGGGGTCGGGGTCGGGGTCGGTACGACCATCGGCCTCCAGCGCCGCTCTGAGTGTTCCGTCCGGATCCAGGACGTCGCGTAGCGCCGCGTCGGCTTCCGCGTCGGCCATCTCCACGAAGTGGCCGAGGTCGAGCGCTGTGATGGCCGCGCGGCGCTCCCTCTCGTCACCGTTGCGCGCCATCTCTGCCAGCGCGTTGACGGTGCCCGATGCGCTCACTTTCACCATTGCCTGGAGCACCGGGCGGCGAAGCCTGATGTCGTTCTGTCCGTCGAGAGTGTCGATCAGCACCTGCCTCGCGACCGGACCGCTGAGGCGACCCAACGCGGAGGTTGCGGTGTTTCGGTCACGGAGCAGGGCGAGCAGCGCACCGGCCACCTCCGATCCGCCCACCGCCACAAGCAGGGCGAATGCGTTCTCAGGTAGTGAGATCGAGTAGTTGAAGTGCGTGGTCGGGGTGTGCTCGGTAGTGGTCGTTGGCGGCGGCGATGTTGGTCCAGCCCATGAGGTCGGCCAGGGCGATGGCCAG
>NZ_JBDPLY010000048.1:0-46331 GCF_039871695.1 Actinomadura sp. B10D3 | reverse complement strand
GCCCACCCCCGCCACCGGGCGGCGGCGCACCCCACGGCACACCCCCTCCTCCGCCGCCGCCAGGCGGCCCAACCCCCTACCCACCTCCGGCCCACGGCGGCCCACCTCCAGCCCACGGCGGACCGCCCCCGGCCCACGGCGGGCCACCTCCGGCTCCCGGCGGACCGCCCCCGCCCGCTCCGCACTACCCGCCCGCGGCGCACGGGCACCCGGGCCCGCCGCCGATGCCCGTCCACCATGCCCCGCCCGGCTACCGCGGCCACCGCGGCCACGGCGTAGCCGCGGCCGGCCTGGTGGGCGGCGCCGCCGCTGCCGGGATAGCCGGCGGCATGGCCGTCGGCGCCATGGGCGACGCCGCCGGATACGCACAGAACGCCGCGGGCTACGTCGCCGGCGCACCCGTCGACGCCTTCGGCAACGCCGTGGCCGGCTACGCGGGCAACGTCGCCGGCAACGTGATCGCCGACGCCGCCGGCGGAGTGGCCGGAGACATCGCCGGCGACGTCGCCGGCGAACTGGCCGGCGGAGCCGCCGAAGTCCTCGGCGGCCTCCTAGGCGGCCTCTTCGGCTGACCAGACCGGTTCTGATCCCCGAGCAGATCGACGGGTTGACCGAGCGGTTCGCCCGTCGAGAACGCCACGCTCCGGCTGAAGACGCTGCCGGCACGCTGCCCTGAACTGGAAGCCGTCTCCGCCTGCGTGGACTCCTTCGCGAAGGTGATGGCCCAACTAGACGGACGCCTGTACTGCTCTACCACCTGACAACCGCACGCCGCCGCACGCCCGCAGCACCCCAGCCGGCCCCCTCCACCCCCACCCACGCCCGGCCACCCACACCGATGGACGCCGACCGGGGCTGACATCGCGCGGTCCACGCTGACTGCTCCTGTTTGGCGGCTAATTCGTTCGTCCAGCGCAGGTGCGGTGGGGGTGCCTGGGGCGGGGGTGTGGCGGGTGGAGGGAAATGGGGGGCGATTCGGACGAGATGCGGTGGGGGGTCGGCCAATCCGGCCGCGGGTGGTTATCGTCGAGAGCGCAGCCCGCTTCTCGAGGAGTCACATGACCACCGTGATCCTGGTCCTGCTCTGCCTTGCGATAGCCGGGCGCGAGCTTTATCTGGCCTCCGACAAGCGGCTCCCCCAGGCTCAGGCGGAGCTGCGGAACCTGCGGAAACAGCTCAACGACCTCGTCCGGGAGCATGAGGCCCTCAAGCGGGTGGTCGACGAGGCGACGGAACCGGTCGGCATTCCCATCCCGCCGGCGGAGCCGGAGACGCCGTCGAGCGACGTCGTCGAGCGGCTCGATTCGGTCACCGGCCGGGTCGAGCGGCTGGAGAAGCAGTTCGGCGACTTCTCCGACGAGCTGGCGGGCGTCGACCTCGACCGCGAGGCCCAGCACGCGTTGGCCCGGTCGCTGGACGCGGTCGAGCAGGACGTCCAGCAACTGCACCGGGAGATGCTCGACCGGCTCGACCGGGAGGAGGGCGTCGTCACCGGCGTGCTGCTGAGCGAGGAGGGCGAGGGGGAGGCGCTTCTCGCCGAGGCGTACGAGCAGTGCGCGGCCGAGTGCGGGTTGCGGGTCCGGGTGCGGGACCAGCGGTCGGCGCGGGCCACGGGCACCTACTGGGGGACCGTGTACCAGATGTCCGGAAGGCGGTCGGACGTCCTCGCGGAGGACCTGTTCTCGTACGTCCGCGGCCTGTACGACCCGCAGGACGAGTCCGCGGTCAACGCGTTGCTCACCGAGTTGGCGGCCCTGCGCGGCGGAGGGATCGCGCAGTTCGGGCCGTTCGTCGCGGTCAGCACGCAGAGCGCGCTCCTGTGCGGCGTCCTGCCGGACGAGGGCACGCCACCGACCGAACCGTGGCAGCTCGTGGACCACATCCGCGAGCTCCCCGCCGACCGGCAGCGCGACCTGTCCTGGCTGCGCTCCGACGACTGATCAGGGACGGACGAACCGGGGCGCGCCGGACGCCCGGTCCACGCTGAACGCCAGCAGGCACCGCGGCACCCGCGCCGCGTCGATCTGCAGGCACAGCCCGAGTCCGAGATCCGGGTCGACGAACACGACGCGCCGCAGGGCGTGCAGGGCTCGGCGGGCCCTGGCACGGGTGCGCGGATGTTCCGGCTCCCGCAGCGTCCCCGTGACCACCCGGCCCGCGTACCGCCAGAGCGCCGCCGAATCCAGCACGCGCACCCCCGCGGACGTCAGGTCGGCGACGATCACGACGCCGCTGTCGTCGTCCTCCGCCGTCGGCGAGACGGACAGGCCCCCTTCTCGCGGCAGGTCGCGCGGCGCCTGCGGACCGCCCACCGCGCGGTGGTAGCGGAGCGGATCCAGCGTGTCGATGACGAACGCACCCGCGTAGGGCCTGGACGCACGCGGTGGACGGGTCGGCTCCGGCATCTGCGCCCGGACCGTCCGCACACCCAGCTTGGCGCTGAGGTCGAACACCATGCCGGCGTCGTCCAGCCATGCCGGGACTCCGAGCCTGGCGGCCGCCCTCCGGTCGAGCGCGTCCGTCGTCCGCCGCAGGTCGTCGGCGCGCCGCGTGAGCGTCGCCGCCAGTCCGAGCCCGGGGAACGCGCTCTCCAGCACCGCCAGCGTCGCCCGCCACGTGGTGCTGTCGACGAACTCGGCGACGAACGCGTCGGCCATGGCACCGCGGCGCCCCGGGTCCGCCATGGGCCGCGGTCGCGGCGGCGGCGTCCACCTCGCCGCCTTGGCGGCCCCCGGCGGCGGCTCGGCGGACAGTCCCTTGCGCGGCAGGAACGGCTCGTCGTCTTCCGCACGAGCATGCCGTCCCGTGGCCGGACCACCCGCCCCCTCCCGCAAGGCCTCACTCTCCGCAGCGGGAGGCACCGCCCCCGGCGACGGCCACCCACTTGCGGCCTCGACGCCCGAGTCTTCCCTGGTGGACGACGGCTCACTACCTGGCTGGGCCGCTCCCGAAGAACCTGCGGCCGCCGTCCAATCCGACGACTGCTCGGAAGGCCCAGGACCCGACGCCGTGTGCGGTGTCCAGAGTTCGGACGATCGCTCGGCAGGAGGGGGCTTCCCGGATGGCTGTGCGCCCGCTGATGGATCGGCCGCTGCCGTCCGATCCGTGGACGGCTCAGGTGTCGGCTCGCCGCCCGACGTCGGGTGCGGCGACCACGACTCCTGCTCACCCAAGGACGCCTCACCGCCCGGCTGGGCAGAACCGGCAGGTGGCGTCCAGTCCGTGGACGAGTCGGGAGGCGGCCCGGTACCCGCAGGAGGTTCCGAGCCCTGCGGCGCGCCGCTCTCCGAGGGCCGCTCATCGCCCGGCCGGCCTCCTCCAGACGAAGCGGTTGCCGCCCAATCCGTGAGTGGCTCAGACGCCCCACCGCCCGATGCGGGAGGGACCGGCCCCGACTTCGGGTGCGGCGACCACGACTCCTGCTCACCCAAGGACGCCTCACCGCCCGGTTGGGGTGAACCGGTGGCTGGTGTCCAGTCGCTGGATGGCTCGGGCAGCGGACCAGCACCTGGTGGCGGTGGTGTCGAGCTCGATGGCGGCGACCATGAGGGGCTCTGGTCGCGCCAGGACGGGTCGGTGGGAGGCCCGCCGGCCGGGGCGGGAGGTTCCGAGTCTGACGGCGCGGGCTGCTCACCCGGGGGTTGCCTGCTGCTCGGCCGGGGTGGGCCGGTAGGTACCGGGCCCCTTGGTGGGTGCTGTGTCCAGGGTTGGGAGGACGGGACGCCCGGGGTGGTCTCGGGTTCGGGGGTCCACGCCGGTTGCTGGAGGTCGGGGGCCGTTGTCCAGGGTGCGGGTTCGGTCAGTGTCCGGGGGTCTTGCGACGTTCGCCTGCCCGCCACGTGGACGTCCCCGGGGTGGGGTGGACGCGGGGCGGGGTCCTCGGGGTCGGGTGAGGAGCCGGAGTCCTCGGGTTCGGGGGTGCGACGGTCACGCGGGCCGAATCTCACCTGTCGATCCTGCGCTCAGTTCAAGATCATCGGCAAGCTCATCGGTGGCTTTCCGGCGCGCCGAAGAGGGCCGCGCACAGGGCTTCCAGGCGGTCGGGGCCGTCCTCGGCGGGCAGGACGGTGAGGACGGGACGGGGACGCGGGTCGAGGCGCAGCCGGACGGAGACCTCGCGCCGCATCGGCTCGTCGAGGCCCTGAGCGGCGGCGATGTCCTGGAGGCCCACGGGGACGAGTTCCGGGATCTCGACGACTAGGGGCTGCTCGCCGGCGGGCAGCTCGTCCAGCCAGAGGTCGAGGACGCGGCGGGCGAGGCCGTTGAGGAGGCGGCCCCAGGGGTCGACGAGGCGGTGCGGGACGTCCTCGGTCTGGAGTTCGGGGAGGCCGAAGCGGGCGAGGCCCTTGGTGGTGAAGTAGAAGCCGCCGGGGGCGGCGGTGTGCGGCAGGAGCATCCAGTCGATGAGCCGGAAGGTGCCGTCGGGGTCGGGGAGGGAGCGGAAGAGGTGGTCCTGCGAGAGGACCTGCGGGGTGAGGACGTCGATCACCGGGGCGGCGGAGACGGCGGCCAGGGCTCCGGCGACGGCGCGGGCGGACCATTCGTGCGCCGGCGGGCGGCCCGGGCGGTACGCGGCGCGGACGGCGAGGACGTGTGCGGCGGCGTCGACGGTCTTCAGGGTGGACGGGGAGGCGCCGTAGGCGGCGAGCAGCTCGCCCGGCAGGGGCGGGAAGCCGCTCGCGGGGCGCTGGTCGAGGGTGAGCATGGGGCTGTCGAGCATGCCGAGGACGAGGTCGCGCAGGGGCGGTGACAGGCGCCGGGTGACCTCGGCGTGCGCGAGGGCGGCGGGGTCGGGGATCGGGTCGGCGAGCGCCAGGGCGTAGGTGCCGTAGAGGGTCTCGGGAACCGGCAGCGTCAGAGTCTCACCCAACTCGTTCCCCCGGTGGGCCTCGGTGAAGGTCGACACTTCCGATCAGAACCAAGGGGACGTTGGAAAGTATCTGGCGCGAACGCGACATTTACCTCACAGAACCGCGAGGCGGGCGGATGCCCTGCTCGAACCAGACGATCTTGCCGCCCTCGACGCGGTGCGTGCCCCAGCGCGCCGCGAGGTGGCTGACGAGCTGGAGCCCGCGGCCGGACTCGTCGGTGGCGTCGGCGTGCCGGAGGTGCGGCAGGTCGGCGCCGTCGTCGCGTACCTCGCAGAGCAGCGTCCGGCCCCTGACCATGCGGAGGCCGAGGGAGCCGGCGCCGTGCACGAGCGCGTTGGTGACGAGCTCGCTGACCAGGAGCTGCGCGGTGTCGGTGAGGGATTCCAGGCCCCAGCCGGCGAGCCTGGCGGCGACCTGCGCGCGGACCCACCGGACGGTGCCGGGTTCGGGGTCGAGGTCCCAGGCGGCGATGTCCTGGGCGGGGATGCCGTCGAACCCGACCGCGACGATGGCGGTGTCGTCGACGGGGGTGGGGGCGGCGAGCGTGTCGAGGAGGTCGTCGCAGGTGCCGTCCAGGTCGGCGGACGCGCCGGTGAGGCGCCCGCGCAGTTCCTCCAGGCCCGCTTCGATGTCGCGGTCGCGGCGTTCCAGGAGGCCGTCGGTGCACAGGACGAGCTGGGCCCCGTCCTCGACCTTGACCTCCACGGCCTCGAACGGCTCGCCGCCGACACCGATGGGCACTCCGGACGAGACGGGCAGCACGCGGCTCTCCCCGCCCGCCGACACCAGGACGGGCGGGACGTGCCCGGCGTTCGCGAGCGTGCACCGCCGCTCGACCGGGTCGTACACCGCGTACAGGCAGGTGGCGAGGTAGTCCTCGCCGAGCCGGCGGGCGAGCCCGTCGAGCTGGCGCAGCACCCGGCCGGGCCGCATGTCCTCGGCGGCGAGGGTGCGGACGGCGGTGCGCATCTGCCCCATGATCGCGGCGGCGGTGAGGCCGTGCCCCATCACGTCGCCGACGACGATGCCGAGCCGGCAGCCGGGCAGCGGGATGGCGTCGAACCAGTCGCCGCCGACCTGCGCGGCCTGCCCGGCGGGCCGGTAGCGGTACCGGACGCGGGCCCCGGCGACGTCGGGCGGGACGTCGGGGAGCATGCTGCGCTGCAGTTCCTCGGCGACGTGGACCTCACGCCGGTACAGCCGCCCGTTGTCGATGCAGAGGGCGGCGCGGCGGGCGATCTCGTCGACCATCGCGAGGTCGAGCTCGTCGAACCCGGGCCGGTCGGGCCTGCGGAGCAGCTTGAACGTGCCGAGCACCCGGCCGCGGGCGATCAGCGGGGCGATCAGCAGCGTCCGGCCGGTGAACAGGGACCCGAGGTCCCGGTCGCCGAGCGCGGCGGAGAACCGGGCGGCCTGCTCGGCGTCCACCCGCGGAAGGTGGACGGGACGCCCGGTCCGCATGGCCTGGACGAACGGCGTGCCGGACGGCAGGAGCAGCGCCTCGTCCTCGGGGACGGCCTCGTCCCAGCGGCCGGGCTCGTCGTTGTGGACGACGGCGACGCGGCGCATCGGCGTGGTCTCGTCGACCTCGTCGGCGGGCGGCGCCGAGTCGGTGACGACGCCTTCGAGCAACTCGACGGCCGCGAAGTCGGCGAGGCGCGGGACGAGCACCTCGGCGAGCGTCCGGGCGGCCTGCAGATGGTCGAGGGAGCTGCCGATCTGCTCGCCGGCCGCGCTGATGTAGCTGAGCGGTTCCAGTGAGCGCGCGATGTCGTCCGGCGCATGGGAGGGCCGGTCGTCCGCGGGCCGCGGCGGCGGCACGCAGGGAGTCGTCCGCGAGACGAGGGCCGGGGGCGGGACGGGGTCGGAGTGCGGGACGATCGGCAGGCGCATGGTCAGGCCCAGGGAGACCGCCGGGGAGCCGAGGCCGAGCACCCGGGACGTGATCCGGGCGGCGGCGGGCGGGTCCAGGGCTGGGAGGAGGGCTGCGAGGCGGGTGGCGAAGGGGCCGGTGAGGGGGTCCGGTTCATCGCCGGACGGGGGCGCGAGGGCGGGCTCGACCCGCAGCAGGCGGGCGGCGTGGCGGCGGTCCCGGTCGGACGGGGCGAGCAGGAGGTCGCCGATGGTGATGCCCATGCCGTTGCGGCGGAGCCCGCGCAGGTCGGCGGCGAGCGCGAGCACCCGGACGCCGTGGTCGCCCAGGTCGCCGTCGATCGGGTAGACCCACCAGCCGACCTCGGCGGGTGCGCCGTCGTCGACGCGCGTCAGGGTGCTGGCACCGCACCAGACGTGTCCGAACTCCGCCGGCTCGAAGGCGCCGCGGTGTTCTCGGGGGAGGCCGAGCAGGGCGGCGGGCCGACGGCCGACGGCCTGCGCGCGCCCGGCGCCGAACAACTCCGCGGCGGTGCCGTCCCAGTGGCTGATCCGGCCGCTCTCGTTCAGCGTGATGGCGCTCATCCTCGCCACTCCCAGCAGGTCCGCGATGACCATGCGGGTCCCCCTCTCCCGGCGCGGGGTTCCGTTCCGTCCCCGCGACTCCCGGTGAAGGGGAAGTTACCTGCTGTGAGAATGGTTCGCTGAGACTCTCCGAAAATGTATCGGGTGAGCGCTCACTCATTGCCGTCCGCACATGCTAGCGTCCAGGGCGAAGGGACGGTGACGCGAGGTTGGCGACAGGCACGGAGACGATGCGGGAGCGGATCCTGGCCGCGGCGGTCACGGTGATCCGGTCGCGCGGGATCGTCGCCGCGACGACCAAGGAGATCGCGCGCAGCGCGGGCGTCTCGGAGGGCAGCCTCTACAACCACTTCGCGAACAAGACCGCCCTGTTCGCGGCCGCCCTCGCCGAGGTGACGGGGACGGCGCGGGCCGCGATGGCGACGCTGCTCGCCTCCGCCGGCCGGAACACGGTCGAGGAGAACCTCGTCCGCCTCGCCACCGAGATGGTCGGCTTCTACGGCGAGCTGCTGCCGATGACCGGGCCCGTGCTGGCCGATCCGGAGCTGATCGCGTGGCTTCGGGACGACGGCCCCGCCAAAGCACAGAAGGAGGCGGCCGCCAAGGCGCGCGGGCGGGCCGGAGGTGGCCAGGCCGCCGCCGCGGCGCCCGGCGGTCCTCCCGCGGGGCATCCCGGAGGGGCGGCGGCCGGGCCGGTGATGGGCCACACGGCGTTGATCGGGTACCTGGAGGCCGAGCAGCGGGCGGGCCGGCTGGCGGCCGGCGCGCCCCTGCCGTACATCGCGGCGGCCCTGCTCGGAGGGTGTCAGCAGCACGCCTTCCTCACCCGGCTGGCCGGGCCGGAGGCGGTCGAGGCGGGCGCCGGGCTGCCCGCCGCCGCGGAGGAGTTCGCGGTGCGGCTCGTCCGGGCGGTCCTGGCGGGCCACACCGGCACCCCGTGACCGAAAGCGGGCATAAGGCACTCACGCCCCATTGACGACACTCGCCTCCCGGCGGACGATCGCGCGACCCCCGTTGTGATCCCTGCCAGGAGGGCGCAATGCCGCGCAACCTTTTCCGGCCGCGCGATCTGTTTCGGAACAGACGACTCACCCCCACCCTCGCCACGGCGGCGCTCCTCATCGGGATGGTCACGGCCGCCCCCGCCGCCGCGGCGCCGAAGAACCCGCCGTCCGGCGCGGCCGTGGACGTCTACGCCGCCGACCTCACCCAGGACCAGGTGCGGGTCCTGAACCGGTCCGCCCTCGACCGCGAGGACGTCAGCGTCACCAAGAGCGCGAAGAAGGACCGCGTCCACGTCGAGGCCGTCCTCAGCGGCACCGAGGCCGCCGCGCTCAACAAGCTCGGCCTCGGGCTGACGGTCAAGAAGGTGGACGGCAAGGACGCGCGCCAGCGGTCCCTCGCCGCCGCACCGAAGGTGTTCCGTCCTTACAGCGGCCCCGGAAACCTCCGCGAGGAGCTGCTGAAGGTCGCCGCCGACCATCCGTCCATCGCGACCGCGGTGGACATCGGGAAATCGGGCGAGGGCCAGCCGATCACGGCCGTCCGCGTCACCAAGGACGTGCGGCACAAGCACCACAAGCGGCCCGTCGTCGTCTACCAGGCCGCCCAGCACGCCCGCGAGTGGATCACGCCGGAGATGGTCCGCCGGCTGCTGCACCACTACGTCGGCGGCTACGGCACGGACGCCCGGCTCACCAAGATCATCGACACGACGGAGCTGTGGTTCGTCCCGGTGGTGAACGTGGACGGCTACGACCTCACGTTCGAGGAGGGCTTCCGGCTCTGGCGCAAGAACACCCGCGACAACAACGGCGACGGCCAGATCACCGGCGCGGACGGCGTCGACCTGAACCGCAACTTCCCCTACAAGTGGGGCTACGACAACGAGGGCTCGTCCGACCAGCCCACCAGCCAGACCTACCGCGGGCCGTCCCCGACGTCCGAGCCCGAGACGGCGGCGCAGGTCGGCCTCTACAAGCGGCTCCGGCCGGCCTACCTGATCAACTACCACTCGGCGGCGGAGCTGCTGCTGCACGGCGTCGGCTGGCAGGCGCTCACCCGCAGCCCGGACGACGCGATCCACGACGCGCTCCTCGGCGACATCGACCACCCGGCCGTCCCCGGCTACACGCCCGAGCTCGGCGCGCAGCTCTACACCACCAACGGCGAGACCGACGGCCTCGCGGACAACGCCTACGGCGCCCTGTCGATCACGCCGGAGATGGCGACCTGCACCACCGCCGCGAACGAGGACCCGGACGACGCGTGGGAGCCGGGCGACTGCGGCAGCGACTTCGAGTTCCCGGACGACGAGGCGCTGGTCCAGAGGGAGTTCCAGAAGAACCTGCCGTTCGCGCTGGCGGTCGGGCAGTCCGCGCACACGCCGGACGAGCCCGTCTCGCCGGTCGGGCGCACCACGCCGGACTTCGAGACGGACGCGTTCAGCACGTCCTACGGCTCGTCGCAGGAGGTCGCGTCCGTGATCCGCAGGTCGCTGCGGGGCAAGGAGCTGCGCTACCGGATCAACGGCGGCCGGACGCGCCACGGGCACCTGCGCGAATGGCGCGGGGGCGAGCGCTTCGGAGACGAGAACGACACCTACTACGCCGAGTACCGCGGCGAGATCGGGCGGCAGCGTCCCGGTGACAGGGTCGAGGTGTGGTTCACCGGCCGGAAGGGCCACCGGCAGGTCGAGAGCCCGCACTTCACCTACACGGTTCGGGACCGGCACAAGGCCGATGTCCTGGTCATCGCGGACGAGGACTACACCGGCATCAACCCGACGTACCCGGCCGGGACGAACCAGCCCCGCTACGCCGCGCAGTACGCCGACCTGGTCAAAGCGGCCAAGCACCGGCCGCTGGTCTGGGACATCGACAAGAACGGCGTCCCGCACGACCTCGGCGTCCTGAAGCACTTCAAGGCCGTCGTCTGGGAACTCGGCGACAACCGCCTGACCCAGGATGCGGCCGACGACCCGGTGAAGACCTTCCTCGGCGACGCCCCCGACTCGCAGGTGGCCGACCGCGCGAAGGACCTGGTGCTGTCGGTCCGGTCGTACCTGAACGAGGGCGGGAAGCTGCTCCACACCGGTGAGACGACCGGCTACTACGGTCCGATCAGCCGGCTGAACGGCGGCGGCATCTACTACGGGCTGAAAGGCCACCCCGAGAAGCCCTGCGTGGTCACCGGAAACTTCCGGGACGACTGCGAGCTGCTGTCGGACGACTTCTTCCAGTACTACCTGGGCGCCTACGACAGGCAGCGCGTCGGGGCTCCGACGGGTTTCACCGGGTCCAAGTCGCCCTTCGACGGGGTCACGGCCAAGGTCGGCGGCACCGCGACCAACCCCGTGAACGAGGCGGGCGGCTTCCAGGTCACCTCGACCGTGCTGCCCAAGGCCGACTTCCCGCAGTTCACCAGCTGGAAGGCCGGTGACTACACGGGCGCGGCGGCACCCACCGAGCCCGTCGAAGGCCAGTGGTACGTCGCGGGCCCGCACCAGGACGGCTCCTACCGGAGGCTGACCCGGACGATCGACCTGTCCGCGGTCACCGCCGCGCAGGCGCCCACCCTCCAGGCCCAGCTCTCCTACAGCACCGAGACGGGCTTCGACAACATCATCGTCGAGGCGCACACCACGGGCGCCGAGGACTGGACGACGCTGCCCGACAAGAACGGGCGGACGAGCACGACCGTCCCCGAACAGTGCGAGCAGGGCTACTACCTCGCCATGCACCCGTTCCTCACCCACTACCTCACGGGAGGCAACCCTTGCGGGAACACCGGGACGTCCGGTGCGTGGAACGCGTTCACCGGCAACTCCAACGGCTGGGTCCCCGCCGCGTTCGACCTGTCCGCCTACGCGGGCAAGAAGATCGAGGTGTCCATCTCCTACGTCAGCGACCCCGCCACCGGCGGGACCGGACTGTTCATCGACGACACCAGGCTGACGACGTCCGGCGGCCAGATCGACGCCGAAGGCTTCGAGACCGGCCTCGGCCCGTGGGCGATCCAGGGCGCCCCCGCCGGTAGCCCCGGCAACGGCACCGAGTTCGTCCGCTCGCAGGCCCTGATCGACTCCGTCTCGTCGGTGGCGACCAGGGACACCGTCCTCCTCGGATTCGGCATCGAGCAAAGTCCTGAAGGGCGGATCCTGGTGACCAGGGCCCTGAAGCACCTGCTCGACTGACCCCTCACGTCCCCGGGAACCCGCCGCCCGCGGGCTCCCGGGGACTTCGCCGTATACCGCCCGATGAGCACCGCTTGATCCGCGCCGGTACCCGGTGTGACAGACAACACGCGTTTCCTGGCAACCTTTTGGCCCGTTCCAGGCGTCTTACATAGCAGGAAGACCCCACCGGCGGGTGGGGAGCGCCGATCGGGCATGGCCCGCGACGTCCCTGACACCGGGGTCGCTCTGGCAACGCCGAAGCGCGCACACAACCCTCGGCCCACCTACCACGCGAGGCCGAGGCCCCTCCGAACCCGCCGGGAACGGTGGCACGTACCACTTGACGGGGGGCGGTTCATCCGCCCGGTCCGCGCGTGCCCCCGAACACGCGCCATGCAATCCGCCCTCACCGGGCACTACTACGGGGAGCGACGATGACCGCTGTCACCACGCCTGTCCGCCGCACGAGCCGCGACGCCGCGGGCGCCGCGACGGCCGAGAACGCGCGGCGCTACGAGCGCGACGTCCTGCCGCTCGCCGACCCGCTGTACGCCAGCGCCGTCCGCATGACCCGCAACTCCGCCGACGCCGAGGACCTGGTCCAGGAGACCCTGGCCAAGGCCTACGTGAACTTCCACCAGTTCCAGGAGGGCACGAACCTCAAGGCCTGGCTGCACCGCATCCTCACCAACAACTTCATCAACACCTACCGCAAGAAGCAGCGCGAGCCCCAGCGCGCCGGCTCCGAGGAGCTGGAGGAGTGGCAGATCGCGCACGCCGAGGCGCACTCGTCCGGGTTCCGGTCCGCCGAGTCCGAGGCCCTCGACCGCATCCCCGACTCCGAGGTCATCGCCGCCCTGCGCGCCCTGCCGAAGGACTTCCGGGACGCCGTCTACCTCGCCGACGTCGAGGGCTACCCCTACAAGGAGATCGCCCAGCTGATGGGCACCCCCATCGGCACGGTCATGTCCCGCCTCCACCGCGGCCGCAAGCAACTCCGCGAAACCCTCTCCGACCATGTGCTTGCTGCTTAGCATTTCTCTCCTCCTTCGGGCCTGGCGGCCCTCCATCGTCGAGAAACGCGGGCGATCGCTGGCATCGCTCCGACTCGCCTAGCGGCTCGCTGCGCGATCAGGTTCTCGCTTCGCTCGCCCCTGCCTTCGGACGCGATCGCAACCATTGAGGTTGTGGCGTGGTCCGGCCGTGGCTGGGCGCCGTACCGGGCCTTACTTCGTGATCGTGATCCCGCAGCTGCCCCGTGGCTGCGGGATCGCCCGTTTTCATGCACGTTCCGTCATGGCGTCGATACACTTCGCGACGAAGTCTCTTCGCGTCGGGAGTGTCGATGCCTAATCTGGCCGCCGGTGTGGTCGTGGGTGCCGTGGTCGCTCTCCTGGTGGCCGCGCCTCCCGGGGCGGAGACGTCGCTGCGGCTCTCCGTCACGCATCCGGGGCAGCAGTCCTCCGGGGCCAGGGCGGTCACGTTGCGTTGCGACCCGCCTGGGGGCGGGCATCCGGACGCGGCGCGGGCGTGCCTGGAGCTGAGCGGGTCTGGCGGGGCGTTCGAGCACGCGCCGGACGGGCGTATGTGCGCCGACGTGTACGCCCCCGTCATCGCCCAGGCCAAGGGGCGGTGGCGCGGGAAACCCGCGCGGTTCAGGGCCGAATACGGCAACGACTGCGTCATGCGGTCGCGCACCGGCAGCGTCTTCGCGTTCTAAACATGCAGGTCGTGACGTGATATCGAACGGTCCGCATAGGCGCGCCGACCGTGGGTAGGGCGCGCACACGGGCCACGCGAGCCGCCGGCTAGACGGGAGGATGTGCGCGCGATGCCACCAAAGGTCGGTGACGTGATGACGGCGTCACCGAAGTCGCTTCCGCTGGACGCCACTCTGTACGAGGCCGCCCGCCTCATGCGGGACCAGGGCATCGGCGACGTGCTCGTCACCTTCGCGGGACGCCTCTGCGGTCTCGTCACCGACCGCGACATCGTCGTCCGCGCGGTCGCCGAGAGCCGCGACACCGCGCTGACGCCGCTCGGCGACGTGTGCACGGCCGAGCTGACCACCATTCACCCCGAGGACGACACCGACACCGCGGCCCGGCTGATGTGCGAGCAGGCCGTCCGGCGGCTGCCCGTCGTGGACGCCGAGCAGCGCCCCGTGGGCATCGTGTCGATCGGCGACCTCGCCGTCGCGAACGGCGAGGTCGGCCCCCTCCCCGAGATCAGCAAGGCCCCGCCCAACAACTAGGACCCCCGATGCCCCCACCGGGACACGCGCCCCCGCCCTGGCAGTCCGCCCGCCAGGATAATCTCGAAAAGGTGACGTCCACCGAAACGGTCCTCACGGACCAGCTCGCCCTGGAGATCGCCCGGCTGGGGATGGTCGGCGAGTCCTCCGACGTGGGCACCCTGCACCGGGTGACCGACCTCGCCGCGCGCGCCGTGCCGGGGTGCGCGGGCGCGAGCAGCGTGCGCTGGGCGCTGCCGGACGGCGCCGCGGTCGACCAGCCCGAGCCGCTGGCCTCCGCGGCGAGCCATCCCGACCTCGCCGAGGTCGTCGACCGGCAGCTGTCCCGCGGGCACGGCCCGATCTTCGACGTGGTGCAGGGCCGGGCCGTCCTGACGTCCGACGACATCCTCGGCGAGACCCGCTGGCCCGAGGCCATGTCGGACATGCTGCGCCGCGGGGTGCGCTGCTTCACCACCACCCCGCACCTGAACCCGCCCGTCATGGTCACGCTCTCGCTGTACGGGGTGAGCCCGAAGGCCCTCGGGCACGGGCAGCACGCGATCGCCGCCCTGCTGATCGCGCAGGGCAGCGCGGCCGTGTCGAACTCCCGGCAGTACGACGACGTGCACCGCACCGCCGTCCAGTTGCAGGCGGCCGTCGAGGCCCGCGCGATCGTCGACCAGGCCAAGGGAATTCTCATGCACGCGCTCGGCTGCGACGCCGACGAGGCGTTCGCCGAGATGCGCCGCATCTCCCAGACGCGTCACGTGAAGCTCACCGCGCTCGCCCAGCGTATCGTCGGTCATCAAGGGCTGCCCTAGGTGCGGATGTGGAGCATAGGCTGCGTGGTGCGGCCCCGACGATCGTGGTCCGGCCCTGCCCGGGCGCGAGCCGCCCTGGTTCCACCGCTTGACGCGGACGAGAGGAGACCAGATGCACGATCAGCGTGACCAGCTCGAACCCGGGTCCCTGCCGCAGGAGATCTCGGAGCTCGAAGGGCGCATCGGCGAGCTGCGGCAGGCCGCCGGCGTGCCCGAACCCGACCTGCGCGCCACGCTGGACGCCGCCCTGGTCGAGCTGGAGCTCGCGCTGACCGTGATGCGCACGATGGGCGGCGGGCAGGCCGGCGAGGCCGGCGACTCGACCGCCGCCGAGAACGAGCGCCGCGTGCTGCGGACCGTCTTCCAGGACGCCCCGGTCCCGCTGTTCCTGCTGGACCGGACGGCGAGCGTCCGGCGGGTGAACCGGCAGGCGGCCGCGCTGCTCGGCACGTCGTCGGGATACGTGTCGGGCAAGCAGTTCACGGCCTTCTGCGACCTGGCGACCCGCGCGGCGGTGCGGTCGCAGCTCGCGGCGGCGGTCCGGACGGGACGGCGGCGCCGCGTCAGCGTCCGCTTCCTCGGCCGCGACCACCCGGTCGACGCCGTGGTGACGATGGCCCGGGTGTGGATCCGCGGCGAGCCCGACCCGATGGTCGTGGTGGCCGCCGGGCCGACGACGACCCCCGCGAGCGACGAGGCCGCCACGAGCCCCCGCGCCAAGGGCGGGCGGGCGCGGACCGTCGAGGGCGGGCCCGGCGACGACGAGGCCGTGGCCACGATCGTGCACCGGATGGACGTCCTCGCGACCGCCAGCGAGCTGCTGCTGGACGAGCCGGTCTTCAACGAGACGGTGGCCGTCCGGCGGTGCGCCCGGCTGCTGGCCGCCGAGCTGGCGGACTGGGCGTTCATCGACCTGACCGGCCCGGGCAACGGAGTCCCGGGCGGGCCCCCGATGGGCGGCGTGCACGCGGCCGGGACGGCGCCGAGGCTGCGCCGCCAGGTCGTGATGGGCCCGGAGGACGAGCGCTCCGTCGAGGCCGCGCGGCTGCTGGAGCAGGTCGACCCGGCCGAGGACACGCTGCCGCACACGGTGTTCGTCACCCGGCAGAGCGCGCTGCGGCCGCACGTGGAGAACGTCGACGTGCTCGGCGTCTGCCCGGACGGGCAGCCCGTCTGCGCCAAGATCGGCGCG
Organism: Actinomadura sp. B10D3; assembly: GCF_039871695.1. Classification (NCBI taxonomy): domain Bacteria; kingdom Bacillati; phylum Actinomycetota; class Actinomycetes; order Streptosporangiales; family Thermomonosporaceae; genus Actinomadura; species Actinomadura sp. B10D3. The sequence continues at coordinate 30,577 of NZ_JBDPLY010000048.1, read as the reverse complement.
ACGTCGCTGCTCAGCGTCCCGATCGAGGACGGCGACCGGGCCATTGGAACGATCACGCTGGCGACGGGCGGCGAGTACGGGCCGTTCGACCTCATGGACCTCGGGGTCGTGCAGCGGCTCGGCCGCTACCTGGCCTTGGTGATCCGGGCGGCGCGGCTCTACCGGCGCCGCGCCGAGGTGGCCGACACCCTGCAGGCGGGGCTGCTGCCGAAGCGGCTCCCGGCCATCCCGGGCGTGAGCGTGGCGGCGCGCTACCTGGTGTCCACGCACGGCGCGGACGTCGGCGGCGACTTCTACGACGTGTTCCGCACCGAGACAGGGTGGGGCCTGGTCCTCGGCGACGTGTGCGGCAAGGGCGAGGACGCCGCGGCCGTGACGGCGACGGCCCGGCACTGCGTGCGGCTCGCGTCGCGGTGGAAGGCCCGCCCGGCCGACGTCCTCGGCATCGTGAACGAGGCGCTGCTGGACGAGGACCGGTTCGTCACGGCCGTGATGGCGGGCGTGACGCTGGAGACCGAGCGGGTCATCGCGTCGCTCGGCACCGCGGGGCATCCGCCGGCCATCGTGGTGCGCGCCGACGGGGTGATCAGGTCGGCGTCGCGGGGCGGCGTCCCGCTCGGCCTGTTCGAGGACTTCGAGGCCGGGCTCGACACGATCGACCTGTCCGTGGGCGACACGCTGATCCTGCATTCGGACGGGGTGCTGGAGGCGTGCGACATGACGCGGCAGGAGTTCGGCCAGGAGCGGCTGCTGGAGACGCTCGCCGCGCACGCGGGCAAGGGCCCGGAGGAGATGCTCGCCGCCGTGGAGAGCGCGCTGCTCGCCTACTGCGACGGTGATCTGCGCGACGACGTGTCGATGCTCGCGCTGAGGGTGGAGCCGCCGAGCCTCGACTAGGCCGCGCCTCTGGACTGATCCAAACTTTGCCGGGTAAATGGCATTTATGACCGTCGACCCCGCGGACAAGCCCCGCAACGAGACCGAGCACGAACGGCTCGACCGCCAGTTGATGGAACTCCTGCAGGGCTTCCGCGTGGCCACCACCGGTGTGCAGGTGCTGTTCGCGTTCCTGCTCACCGTCCCGTTCTCCACCAACTTCGACCGCAAGGTCGACGACACGGGCAGGATGCTGTTCTACATCGCGCTGTTCGGCGCGGCACTCGCCTCGATCTGCTTCATCGCCCCCGTGTTCCAGCACCGGATCCTGTTCCGGCTCGGGCAGAAGCCGCTGCTGATCCACCGCGCGAACCAGTTCGGCATCCTCGGCGCGTTCGCGCTGGCGATCTCCATCACCGCGTCCACCACGCTGATCGTGCACGCGATGTCGGACGTGGACGGCGCGGTGATCGCCACCGCGGTGGTCGTCCTGGTGCTGTGCGGATGGCTGTGGTTCGTCCAGCCGTACCTGGCGAGGCTGAAGGCGAGCCGCTCGATCGGAGCCGACGGCTCCTGACGCGCGGCCCGCCCCCTGGTACGCCTCTAGTACGCCTTGCCGAAGATGACGCGCTTGCCGTAGGCGGACGGGCGGCCGCACTTCACGCAGTCGCCGGTCTCCTCAGGCGCGTCGGCCGGGATGACCCGGGGGGTCGCCGCGGTCTCGGCCTTGATCTCGTCCTCGCACGCGCCCTCACCGCAGTGGAACGCCCGCGCCCAGCCGGTCGCGACCTGCTCGGCGAACGCGTCCCAGGAGTCGACGACCGCGGTGTGGTCCTCGCGGAACCTCTCGGCCCTGGCCAGCAGGAACGACTGGAAGTCGGCGAGCATCCCGGGCAGCAGCTCGGGGACCTTGTCGAGCGGGATCTGCTCCTTGCCCTGCCCCTCGACGGTCGGCAGCCGCCGGACGACGGTCGCGACGCCCGCCTCGATGTCGCGCTTGCCCAGCTCGACGCGGATCGGGACGCCGCGCATCTCCCACTCGTTGAACTTGAAGCCGGGCGACAGCTGCGGGCGGTTGTCGTCCACGTGCACGCGGACCCCGGTCGCCTTGATCGCGGCGCCCAGCCGGCGGGCCTCGGCGGCGGCCTGCTCGCCCTGCTCCTTGCGCCCGATCGGGACGACGACCACCTGGTAGGGCGCCATCCGCGGCGGCAGGACGAGCCCCTTGTCGTCCCCGTGCGCCATGATCACGCCGCCGATCATGCGGGTGCTCATGCCCCAGGACGTCGTGTGGGCGTGGGTGAGCTTGCCCGCCTCGTCCTGGTACTGGATCTCGAACGCCTTGGCGAAGTTGGTGCCGAGGTAGTGCGACGTGCCGGCCTGGAGCGCGCGGCCGTCCCGCATCATGCCCTCGATCGTGTACGTGCGGACGGCCCCGGCGAACCGCTCGCCGGGCGTCTTCTCCCCCGCCACGACCGGGATCGCCGCGAGCTCGCGCGCCACGCTCGCGTAGGCGTCCAGCGCCCACATCGTCTCGCGCATCGCTTCGTCCTCGTCGGCGTGCGCGGTGTGGCCCTCCTGCCAGAAGAACTCGGTGGTGCGCAGGAACAACCGGGGCCGCATCTCCCAGCGGACGACGTTCGCCCACTGGTTCAGCAGCAGCGGCAGGTCGCGGTGCGAGTCGATCCACTTGGCCATGTACTCGCCGATGACCGTCTCGGACGTGGGCCGCACGACGAGCGGCTCCTCCAGGTCCTTGCCGCCGGCGTGGGTGACGACCGCGAGCTCCGGCGAGAAGCCCTCGACGTGCTCGGCCTCGCGCTTGAGGTAGGACTCCGGGATGAACATCGGGAAGCACGCGTTGTCGTGGCCCGCGTCCTTGATGCGCCGGTCCAGGTCGGCCTGGAGCAGCTCCCACATCCGGAAACCGTACGGGCGGATGACCATCGTGCCGCGCACCGGTCCGCGGTCGACGAGCTGGGCCTGTACGACCACCTCGTTGTACCAGGCGGAGAAATCCTCGCTCTGCGGCGTCACACCTTCTCGGCTCACGGCATACAAGGGTACTGACCGGCGGCACCAGGTCATGACACTTCGCGCCACCGGGCGCTTCGCTACCCTCGCGGGATGCGCTGGTCCCGGCTGTTCGTGCCCACCCTCCGCGACGATCCCGCCGAGGCGGACGCGCCGAGCCACCGGCTGCTCCTGCGGGCGGGCTTCGTCCGGCAGCTGACCGCCGGCCACTACTCGCTGCTGCCGATGGCCGTCCGCGTCCGGGCGAAGATCGTCCAGATCGTCCGCGAGGAGATGGACGCGATCGGCGCGCAGGAGATGCTGCTGCCGGCGCTGCATCCGGCCGAGCCGTGGCGGCGGTCGGGCCGCTGGGAGCTCATGGGGCAGGAGATGTTCCGGCTCCGCGACCGGCGCGGCGCCGAGCATGCCCTCGGCATGACGCACGAGGAGATCTTCGCGACGGTCGCGCGGGAGCTGAGCTCCTACCGGCAGCTGCCGCAGCAGTGGTACCAGTTCCAGACGAAGTTCCGGGACGAGCCGCGCCCCAAGGGCGGCCTCATGCGGACCCGCGAGTTCACCATGAAGGACGCCTACAGCTTCGACATCGACGGCGCGGGTCTCGACGCGTCGTTCGACGCCTACCACGGCGCCTACGTGCGGATCTTCGAGCGGCTGGGCGTCCCGGCGCTGCCGTGCGAGGCGTCCAGCGGCACCATGGGCGGCTCCGGCTCGACCGAGTTCATGTGCCCCGCCGAGGTGGGCGAGGACCTCGTCGTCCACTCCCCCGGGTGCGGGTACGCGGCGAACATCGAACGTGCCGTGTCCGTGCTGTCGCCCGTGCAGGACGGGCCGGGCCTTCCGGCGCCCGAGCGTTTCGACACGCCCGGCGTCCGCACCATCGAGGACCTGCTGGCGTACGACGCCCCGGCCGACCGGCAGATCAAGACGCTCGTCTACGTCCTGGACGGCACGCTCACGCTGGTCCTGCTCCGCGGCGACCATCCGCTGAACGAGCAGAAGCTCGTGGACGCGACCGGTGCCGCCGGGATCCGCGCCGCCGAACCGGCCGAGATCCGGGACGCCCTGGGCGCGCTCCCCGGCAGCCTCGGCGCGGTCGGAGTCGCGCTCCCGGTGATCGCCGACGAGGCGCTGCGGAGCCGCCGCGCCATGTTCACCGGCGCCAACACCGACGACGTCCACCTGCGCGGCGTCGAGGTCGACCGGGACATCGAGGTCGGGACGTGGGCCGACCTGCGGGAGGTCGCGGAAGGGGAGCCCTGCGTCCGCTGCGGCGAGCCGCTGCGGATCCTGCGGGCGATCGAGGTCGGGCACATCTTCAAGCTCGGCGACCGGTACTCCCGCGCGCTCGGCGCCGAGGTCCTGGACCCGGACGGGCGGCGCGTCCCGCTGGTCATGGGCAGCTACGGCATCGGGGTGGAGCGCGCGATGGCCGCGATCGTAGAGACCCACCACGACGAGCGCGGCATCGTCTGGCCGCCCTCCGTGGCGCCGTTCCAGGTCGCGGTGGTCGCCGCGCAGTCCGATGACGCCGCCGTGGCCGGGGCCGCCGAGGACGTCTACACCGGGCTCGCCGGCGCCGGTGCGGAGGTGGTGATCGACGACCGTCCCGAACGGGCGGGCGTGAAGTTCCGCGACGCCGAGCTGACCGGCATCCCGTTCCGCGTGACCGTCGGCCGCCGCGGCCTGGCCGAGGGCGTCGCCGAGGTCACCGTGCGGGCCACCGGCGAGACGTCCAAGGTCGCGCTGGACTCCGTCGTGGAGCACGTGCGGTCGCTGCTCATGTAATTCGTTTGACGCTGTCCGCGGGCCTCTCGAAACTCGGGGACCATGGGACACGTCGAGGTGGGGCACATCCGCCATGTACTGCCGGACGGCCGGACGCTCCTGGACGATGTCTCCTTCCGGGTCGGCGAAGGCGTCACCGCGGCGCTCGTGGGCCCGAACGGCGCCGGGAAGACGACCCTTCTCCGGCTGATCGCGGGCGACCTGGCGCCCCAGTCCGGGACCGTCGCGCACAGCGGCGGCATCGGCGTGATGCGCCAGTTCATCGGGAGCATGCGGGACGACTCGTCCGTCCACGACCTGCTCCTGTCGCTGGCGCCGCCGCGGGTGCGCGAGGCCGCGGCCGCGGTGGAGGCGGCCGAGCTGGCGATGATGGAGCGCGACGACGAACCGGCGCAGCTCCGCTACGCCACGGCCCTCGCGGGCTGGGGCGACGCCGGCGGCTACGAGGCCGAGGTCCTGTGGGACGCGTGCTGCGTCGCGGCCCTGGGCGTCTCCTACGACTCGTGCCGCTGGCGGGAGGTCCGGACCCTGTCGGGCGGTGAGCAGAAGCGCCTCGCCCTGGAGGCGCTGCTCCGCGGCCCCGACGAGGTCCTGCTGCTGGACGAGCCCGAGCCTTCGACCGCCACCTGATCTTCGGCGCCGACGGCTCCGTCTACGAATCCGCCGAACCCGTCTGGGACGAGCCCCGCGTGGCCCGCCCCCGCTGACCCGACGCCGACCGGTTGCCTCGATCGGCGGCCGTGCGGGTCAGAGATCCAGTTCGTCCTGCTTGACGCGGCTCAGGAGCCGGGCGAACCCCTCGGTGGTGAGGGCCAGGTACCCGGCGTCGGGCGCCTTGCTGTCCCTCACACCGCACCCCTCGGTAAGGGCCGCGACCTCCACACATTCCTCACCGGACGCGTTGCTCCGGCTGGACTTGCGCCACTCGATCACTGAAAGCCCTCCATGGTCCGCTCGATATGAGCACGTGAGGTGGACGCCGACAACGCTTCGGAGCCGATGAGGTCGAAGCGCCGATGGAGATCGTCCAGCCTTGTCGGGTCATGGGTCAGTCTGCCACCCGCGTTGGCGTCCATGTAGGCCGCGGAATTCTCCGTCCCATAGAGGATTGCGAACGAGCCGTCCAGGCCGATGTGCGCGCCGACGCTGCGGGGCACGACGCGCAGGATGACGTTGCGTCGGTGGCTGAGCGTGATGAGGTGGGCGAGCTGTTCTCTCATGACCTCCGGTCCGCCGACGGGCTGGTCGAGTGCCGACTCGTTGATCAGTGCCCGCAGCTCGGGCGGCCTGTCCCGGTTCAGGACCTCCTGCCGGGCGATGCGCGCGTCGACCGTCGCCTCCACGTCCTCGATGATCTGGCCGTCTTCCAGGAGCGCACGGGCGTAGTCGACCGTCTGGAGCAATCCGGGAATGATCGCGAGAGCCCAGTAGCAGATGCGGGAGGCTCGCGCCTCGATCGGCGTGTACCGGTTCCACCAGCCCGGGTCGTGCGCCCGCTCCGCAAGACGGCGAAGTCGGGTGAAATGCCCGCATGTACGCCAAACTCTGTCCAAAGTTTCGGCGTGCTTCAGAGGCAGGTTTTCGCGAGCCGATTCCCAGTTCGAAACCTGAGCCTTTGTGACGCCAAGGATCGTGCCCACCTCGGTCTGCGTCATATTCCGCTCGACCCGCCATATCCGCAGGTCAGATGCCAGCCAATGCCAATGATCGTGATCAGGATCGAGATCATTCCGCGCGCCCATATGTGATCCCTTGAGTACAGATTGTCGTATTGAACGGAATGAACCGTAGCGCGAGCCGTCACGCTGTGACCGGAGAACGCGCGAGGAGGGAGCGGAATGCTCGCATTCAAGGCAAATGTCGAGGAGATCAAAGCGGCTCGGGATTATGTCGCGGTGCTCGCCGCGCAATGGCCCGTCGATGCCTATAACGTGCGGGTGGTGGTCTCGGAACTGGTCAGCAACGCCGTCCGGCATGCGGTGACCGATGAAGTGCGGGTGGACGCGTACGCGGACGGCGACGTGCACGTGGTGACGGTCTGGGACGCCGATGGAACGCTCCCGGTGCCGCGCGGTGCCGGTCCGGATGCGCTGAGCGGCCGGGGGCTGGTGATCGTCGAGGAGCTGACGTCCTGCTGGGGCGCGCTGCGGGACGAGGCGGGCGGCAAGGTCGTCTTCGCCGAGTGGAGCGCCGCCCCGCCGACGTGCCCTCCCGCGAGACGCACAAGCCCGAAGATCGGCGGCAGGCGGACGATCGACGATCCGATCATGATCAACGGCTGGGACTTCGGTCCGGGGCAGCTCCTGACGCCCGGAGACGTCGCCACGATGTTCCGCGTCGACCCCAAGACCGTCACCCGCTGGGCCGACGACGGGAAGCTGGCGTCCGTTCGCACGCTCGGCGGCGTCCGCCGGTTCAGCCGCCGGCAGGTCGAACACCTCATGTTCGGGGGCGGTGCGAAGTGACGGAAAGGGCGGGTAAGGACCTCGTTCTGACCGGGGCGAGTGCGGTGGAACCGGTGTTCCCATGGTCGGGTAGGGGCGGCGCGCTGCGGCTGGGCACGCGTACATCCCCGCTGGCGATGGTGCAGGCGCGCGGTGTCGCGGCGCGTCTGGAGGAGCTGGCGGGCGTTCGGGTCGAAGTCGTCGGCATTCAGACGGCCGGGGACCGGCACCGGGGTCACCTGGGTGATCTGGGCGGCAAGGGCGCGTTCATGCGGGAGATCGACCGGGCGCTGCTGACAGGCCGCGTGGACGTCTCGGTGCACTGCCTCAAGGACGTGCCCGGCGATGTGCCACGCCCGGACGGCCTGGTGTTCGCCGCCTACGTCGCACGCGAGGACACGGCCGATGTGATGCTCTTTCCGATGGCGAGCAAGGTGCAGAGCATGGCCGATCTAGCACCGGGCGCGCGGGTGGGGACGTCGGCCGTGCGGCGGCGTGCGCAACTCGGGCGGATCCGGCCCGATCTGCGGGTGGAGTACCTGCGCGGCAACGTCAACTCACGACTCGGGCGACTGGACGCGGGCGAGGAGTTCGACGCGATCGTGCTGGCGCGGGCGAGCCTGGCGAGGCTCGGGATCGACCGGGCGGGCGAGGCGCTCGACATCGTCCCGGCCGTGGGGGCCGGTGTCCTGGCCGTGGACTGCCGACGCACCGATACCGACATCGTGGAGCTGGTGCGGCTGCTGGACGACGGCGACACTCGGCGGTGCGTGAGCGCGGAACGCACGATGCTGCATGGGCTCCAAGGGCACTGCAACAGCCCGATCGCGGGACATGCCAGGCTGGAGAGGGACGGGCAATTGACCTTGCGCGGGATGGTCTTCACCCGTGACGGGTCCGCGTTCGTGCACTCGCAGGAGTGGTCGGCGCCGGACAAGGGCGAGGATCTCGGCGCTTACGTGGCGGGCGACCTGTTGCGCAAGGGCGCGCGTGACCTGATCGGCGGTATCCCGCATTGAGGCTCTCCGCGGCGCGACGATGAGTTCTGCGACCCGGGATGGTCGGTATCTGTGGCGAAGTCATGCCGGACGCCCAACGGAGGGAGCAGTCATGACCGGAGTACGGGTCCTCGTCGGCACGCGGAAGGGCGCGTTCATCCTCACCGCGGACGGGGCGCGCAAGGACTGGGAGGTCAGCGGGCCGCACTTCGGCGGCTGGGAGATCTACCACGTGGCGGGGTCCCCGGCCGACCCGTCGCGGCTGTACGCGTCGCAGTCCACGGGGTGGTTCGGCCAGCTGATCCAGCGGTCGGACGACGGCGGCTCCACCTGGCGGCCGGTAGGCAACGAGTTCGCCTACGAGGGCGAGCCCGGCACCCACCAGTGGTACGACGGCACGCCGAGACCCTGGGAGTTCAAGCGGGTCTGGCACCTCGAACCGTCGGCGGCCGACCCGGACACGGTCTTCGCCGGGGTCGAGGACGCCGCCCTGTTCCGCTCGGACGACGGCGGCGCGTCCTGGCGGGAGCTGCCGGGCCTGCGCGAGCACGGGTCGGGGCCGTCCTGGGCGCCGGGCGCCGGCGGCATGTGCCTGCACACGATCGTGCGCGACCCGTCCGACACCGCGCGGATGTACGCGGCGATCTCCGCGGCGGGCGTCTTCCGCACCGACGACGCGGGCAGGACCTGGGAGGCGATCAACCGCGGCCTGCGCTCGGAGGGCATCCCCGACCCCGATGCCGAGGCCGGCCACTGCGTGCACCGCATCGCGATGCACCCGGCGCGTCCCGAGGTGCTGTTCATGCAGAAGCACTGGGACGTCATGCGCAGCGACGACGCGGGCGGGACGTGGCACGAGATCAGCGGCGACCTGCCGAGCGACTTCGGGTTCCCGGTCGCGGTCCACGCGCACGAGCCCGACACCGTCTACGTGGTGCCGATCAAGAGCGACTCCGAGCACTACCCGCCGGAGGGCCGGCTGCGCGTGTACCGCAGCCGCACCGGAGGGAACGAGTGGGAGCCGCTGACCGACGGCCTGCCGCAGCAGAACTGCTACGTCAACGTCCTGCGGGACGCGATGGCCGTCGACCCGCTCGACGAGTGCGGCGTCTACTTCGGCACGACGGGCGGGCAGGTGTACGTGTCGGCCGACGCCGGGGACTCCTGGGCGCCGATCGTCCGCGACCTCCCGGCCGTGCTGTCGGTCGAGGTCCAGGCCCTGCCATGATCCGCGTCGTGCTGCCCGCGCATCTGCGGGTCCTCGCCGGTGTCCGCGGCGAGGTCGAACTGGACGTCCCCGGCCCGGTCACGCTGGCCGCGGTGCTGGACGCGCTGGAGGCCCGCCATCCGGTGCTGCGCGGGACGATCCGCGACCGCGCCACCGGCCGCCGCCGCGCCTTCGTCCGCTTCTACGCGTGCCAGGAGGACCTGTCCCACGACCCTCCCGCGACCCCGCTGCCCGAGCCGGTGGTGAAGGGGACCGAGCCGTTCATGGTGGTGGGCGCCATGGCCGGCGGGTGACCGGACGGGGAGTAAAGCCCTGTTCACGGTGAGGAAAGTGTGGATAAAGTGCCTCGCGTGCGGGTGGTCGTTACTGGTGCGGCGGGGTTCATCGGAAGCCATGTGGCCGAGGCGCTGTCGGGGGCGGGGCACGAGGTGCTCGCCGTCGACGCGCCCGGACGGTCGCTCGCCCCGCACGTCGCGCGCCGGACGTGGGCGCACGTCGCCGCCGGGCCGGGCGTGACCGCCGCCGAGATCGACCTCGCGGTGGACCGCCTCGACGACGTCGCCGCCGCGGACGTGCTGGTCCACCTGGCCGGACGCCCCGGGGTGCGCGACTCGTGGGGGCCGGGCCGGGCGGTCGTGGAGCGCGACAACGTCCGCGCCACCCGGCGGCTTCTCGAGGCCTGCCTGCGGAGACCGGCCGGGCTGCGCCCGAAGGTCGTCGTCGCGTCCAGCTCGTCGGTGTACGGGACGGCGGGGACGCGGCCGAACCGGGAGGACGATCCGCTGAACCCGGCGAGCCCGTACGCGGCCAGCAAGGTCGAGGTGGAGCGGCTGGCGGTGCGGGCCGCGGGCGGCGGGCTGCGCACCGTCCTGCTCCGGTACTTCTCGGTCTACGGTCCGCGGCAGCGGCCCGACATGGCGTTCCACCGGTTCGTGGAGGCCGCGCTGGACGGGCGCCCGCTGCCCGTGTTCGGCGACGGCCGCGGCTCCCGGAGCTTCACGCACGTCCGGGACGTGGTCGCGGCCACGCTCGCGGCGGCGGCCGCGGACCTGCCGCCCGGCATCGCCGTCAACGTCGGGCACCGCGAGCACGTGGCGGTGCGGGACGCGATCGCGCTGCTCACCCGGACCCTGGGCGTCCGGACCGAGATCCGCCGGGAGACACCGGTGGCCGGGGACGCCGCCCGGACCTGGGCCGACACGACCCGCGCCGAGGAACTGCTCGGCTGGACGGCCGCCACCGGCCTGGCAGAGGGGCTCGCCGAGCAGATCGCCTGGCACCGCGCCCGCCGGGCCGTTCCGGAGCGGGCGGGGGTCGGATGACGCACAGGGCGGCGTATGTCGCGTTCGACCGGTTCCCCTCGAGCAAGGGCTCCGCCGTGCACATCGCGCAGATGGCCGACGAGCTGTTCGACCACCATGGCGGCGGGCTGCTCGCCGCGATCGGCGGCGGCGACCTGCCCCGCTACCAGCGCGAGGGGACGCGGGAGATCGCCCGGTTCGACGAGGCGGTCCCGAACCTCATCGACCGGGCCGAGGCGTTCTCCGCCTGGGTGGCCGCGCACCTCGAACCGCACTGGGACACCCTGGAAGTCTGCCACGTCCGCGACCCGTGGAGCGCGCTGCCCGCGGTCGCGGACGACCGCCGCCACCGGGTCGTCTACGAGGTCAACGGGCTGCCGTCCATCGAGATGGCCCACACGTGGCCGTGGGCGGCGCCGGCGACGCTCGCCAAGATCCGCGAGCTGGAGCGGCACTGCCTGGAGCGCAGCGACGCGGTGGTCGTGCCCTCGCGCGTGATCGGCGACGCCGTGCGGGCGCGCGGCGTCCCCGAGGACCGGATCCACCTCGTCCCGAACGGCGCCGAGATCCCCGGCGAGACGGCGCGTCCGGCGGGCGCGCCCGCCCGCTACCTGGTGTACGTGGGCGCGCTGCAGCCCTGGCAGGGCCTGGACGTGCTGATGCGCGCGTTCGCGCGGCTCGCCGACCTCGACGATCTGCGGCTGGTGGTCTGCTCGTCCGTCCCGGAGCGGCGGGCGAAGCCGGTGCGGCGGCTGGCCGAGCGGCTCGGGGTGGACGGCCGGATCGTCTGGCGGTTCGCGCTGCCGCACCACGAGGTGGCGGCGTGGCTCGCGCATGCCGAGGCGTCGCTGGCGCCGCTGACCGGCTGCGCCCGCAACCTCGACCAGGGCTGCGCGCCGCTGAAGGTGATCGAGTCCATGGCGGCGGGCGTGCCGGTCGTCGCCTCGGACCTGCCGGCCGTCCGGGAGCTGATGGCGGACGGGACGCACGGGCGCCTGGTCCCGGCCGACCGCCCCGCCGAGCTGGCCCGGGCCGTCCGGATCCTGCTGGAGTACCCGGACGAGGCGGCCGCGATGGGGCGCGCCGGCCGGCGGCACATCGAGGAGAGCCTGACCTGGGCGCGGTCGCGGGAGCGGCTGGCCGGCGTCTACCGCACGATCGCACGGGTCCGATAGGGGGTTCGTCATGTTCTGGCGCAAGCAGAAGGCCGCCATCGAGCGGTTCCATCCCCTCCACAGGGCGCTGACGCTGGAGAAGGGCTTCACGGTCTCGCTGCGGCGCGACGACTGGGAGCCGGTGATCCAGAGTCTCGCCCAGCACGGCAGCGTCATCAGGCGCCGCAAGTGGCGGCTGACCGGGCAGGTCCCCGGCGTCTTCGTGCCGATGCTGCGCGTCCTCACGGCCGACATGCCGCCGGAGGGCGTGCTGTCGGTGGCGCTGGACATCCGCGGCACGAACGTCCCGGAGAAGAACGGGCCGCAGCAACAGCTGCCCTCCCAACGGCCGATCTCCAAGCTGCGGCAGTGGTACGCGTTCGACCCGTGGCTGCGGATGCGCGCGGAGCTGCGCGACGGCAGCGTCCTCGAACTCGTGCTCACCGACCGGGTCCGCAAGCGCAAGTACAACAAGCGGAACCCGCGCGGGAAGGTCAAGCTCAAGTTCAAGACGAAGACGGTGCACCTGGTGCGGGTCACGCGTCGGCTGGCGAAGGGCGCGGCCGTCCAGCAACCTGGGACGCCTCCGCCGCCCTGGCTCCGGGTGCAGGTCAAGCAGGGCAACCGGATGGTGATCCGCGCGAACGCGAAATTCCTCGGGCCGCTGGAGGAGCGCGCCATCGTCAACCGCGTCCTGGACGTCTCGACCGAACCGTTCCGCTGGACGCCGCCCGGCGTGGCCGCGAGGAGGGCCCGATGATCCGCTGCACCGTGACCACCGGGTTCTTCGTGCTCGGGCGCTGCGGCCAGGCCGCGGTCGCGTCCTGCCCGCAGTGCGGGCGGCCGGTCTGCGCCTCCCACGCCGGGCCCGGCGGGCTGTGCCCCGAATGCGGCGTCGCCCACGGGTACCGGACGGACGACCCGCACCACCCGGCCTGGGTGGGGCACCGCCGGCGCCGGTACTACCACAGAAGCTCGCAGACCTACAACGACGCGTACTGGTACTCGACGTTCGACGAGTACGACCGCGGAACGTTCAACCCCGGTGACGACTACTCCCACGGCGGTGACTGGGGGCCGGACGACGACACCGGGTTCGTGGACAGCTGATGCCGCGCGTCCTATGGATCACCGAGCACTACCCGCCGAGCCAGGGCGGCATGGCGCAGTCGTGCGACCGGATCGTGCGCGGGCTGCGCGCGGCGGGCGCCGAGGTCGACGTCGCGCACCTGACCCGGCGGTCACGTCCGTGGGGCGTGCGCCGCGAGCAGGGCGGACGGCTGATCACCGCGCCGCTCGGGGACGATCCCGAGCATGCGCTGCGCCGCCTGTGGACGACCATCACCGCCGAGAACCTGACCGGCTACAGCCATGTCGTCGCGTTCGGCGGCACGTACGCGATGCTCGCCGCGCCCGTCCTGTCGGCGCTGGTGGGCGCGCCGCTGGTCACGCTGCTGCGCGGTAACGACATCGACGTCGGCGCCTTCTCGATGCGGCGGCGCGGCGTGCTCGCGGACGCGCTGCGCGCCTCGTCGCGCGTGTGCGTCGTCGCCCGGTCGCACGCGCCGCTCGTGTCGGCGCTGGCCCCGGACGCGGAGGTCGCCTTCGTCGCGAACGGCGTCGACACCGCGCAGTGGCGGATCCTGCCGTCCGAGCGGGAGCAGGGCCGGGCCTGGCAGGAGGAGAACGTCGAGCCGGGACGCCGGACGATCGGGCTCATCGGCCAGCTCAAGGTGAAGAAGGGCGTGGGCTTCTTCCTGGACGCCCTGGCGGCCTCGGGCCACGCCGGGGCGTTCCACCTGCTGCTCGTCGGCGAGGTCGAGGAGTCGGTCAGGGAGTGGCTGGCCGGACGGGAGGACATCGCGCATTCGTTCCTGCCGTTCCTGGAGCGCTACGCCCTCCCGGCCGTGTACGCGAGCTGCGACCTGGTGGCGCTGCCGTCGTTCTACGACGGAATGCCGAACGTGGCGCTTGAGGCGGCGGCGCTCGGCGTACCGCTGATCGCGTCGGACGCGGGCGGCCTCGCGGACGTGGCGGACGACGAGATCGGCTTCACCTTCGCCGCCGGCGACGCGCACGCCTGCCGGGCGGCGATCGACCGGGCCGCACGGGCGGGCGGCGAGGAGCTGGCGAAGCTCGGCGCGGCGGGCGCGGAACGGATCCGCCGCGACTTCACCCCGGCCGCCGAGACCGCCGGCTACCTGGCCGTCCTCGACGCGGTCCGGTGATCGTCTGCTACGCGGCCGGGGACGGGCTGGGGCATCTGACGCGGCTGCGGTCCGTCCTGCACACGCTGCGCGTCGGCGGGCCGGTCACCGTCGTCACCGGGTCGCGGTTCGCGGCCGATCCCCGCGTCACGGGCGGCCTGCGCGTCGTGGAGACCGCCGACCTCGCGGCCCTTCGGCCGGACGAGCTGATCGTGGACGCCTTCCCGGCCGGGCTGAAAGGCGAGCTGACCGTCCCGCCCGGCGTGCGGACGACGCATCTGGCGCGGCTGCTGCGCTGGGACGCCTACCGGCCGCTGCTCCCCGCCGAGCCGCCCCGCTTCGACCGCACGTTCGTCCTGGAGGACCTCGACGAGGCGCACCTCGCCTACCTCCGCGAGGTCTCGGACGAGGTCCTGCCGCTGACGCTCGTCGATCCCCCGTCGGAGCCGGTGGACGTCGACGGATGGCTCATCGTGCACAGCGGCCCCGACGCGGAGACGCTCGAACTCGTCGCCTACGCGCGTGACATGGCGTCCGCCGAACGGGTCCGCCCGGCGATGACCCTGGTGTCGCCCCGCAAGCCGGACGGTCTGCCGCCGGACGTCGCGTACCTGGACGCCTACCCCGCCTGCCCGCCGGGTCCGAGCGTCGAACGGATCGTCACCGCGGCGGGGTTCAACGCCGTCCGCCAGTACGCGCCGTGGCGGGAACGGCACCGGATGCTGCCGTTCCCGCGCACTCTCGACGATCAGTACAGGCGCGCCGCCCGCGCGAGAAGCGTCAGAAGTAGGTAGAGGTCAGGTCGCCCGTCGGCCAGGTCTTCACCGCGTTCGCGGCCTTGTGGAGCAGCGAGTCGATGGCGCCGTAGCTCGGCGCGTCGCCCTCCTGGCGCTGGTCGAACAGGACCGCCCACGACAGGCCGTCATACCGCCGGACCAGCAGCGTGTACGTGCCGGGCAGGCTTCCGTTGTGCCAGGTGTTGGTGCCGCCGGTGACGGGACGCACCTGCCATCCGCACCCGTAGTACCAGCCGTCGTCGTTGATGCCGATCTCGGGCTCGGCGAACGCGCGCTTGATGGACGCCGACGTCAGCACGGTCGTCCCGCCGTCGTAGATCCCGGCGAACCGGGTCAGGTCCATGGCGGTGGCCAGCCAGCCGCCGTGCGAGTCCATGTTCTCCAGGTTGAAGGCGCCGTACGGGTAGGGCACCTTCGTCCCGCTGTTGTCGAACACGGTGGTCCCGGTGTAGCCGGACTTGTAGGGCACCTCGCCGGGCGCCTTGGTGAGCGTCTGCCCCAGACGAATCCGCGTGATCTGGCGCGGTGCCAGCACGGTCTGCTGGACGTAGTCCTCGTACTTCTGCCCGGTGACCCTCTCGATGATCCGGCCGAGCAGCAGGAACCCGTAGTTGGAGTACGCGTACTTCGTCCCGGGCGCGTGGTCGAGCTTGCTCGCCGACACGTACTTCATGATGTTCGCCTGCGACACCGGCAGCGACACGCCGAGCGTCGCCGCGATCTTGGCGTCCTGGAACATCGGGTCGGGCGTGATGTCGCGGTCCCAGCCGCCGAGGTGCTGGAGCAGCCGCAGCACCGTGACGTCCTCCAGCCGCGGATCGGCGGTCGTCGACAGCCCCAGCAGCGTCGCCGCCCGGTCGGTGAGCTTCAGCTTCCCGTCCTGGACGAGCCTCAGCACGGCCGTCGCCGTCACCGGCTTGGAGATGCTGGCGATGCGGAAGGGGGACGTCGGCTGTGTGGTGAGCGCGTCGTCGTCGGTGTAGGTGTAGCCGCGCGACAGGACGAGCTTCCCCTTGCGGACGACGGCGAGCTGCCCGCACGGAATGTTCCGCTCCTGCATGAAGGCCTTGAGCGTCGAGTCGAAGCTGCCTAGACCCGAGAGCGCCTTGCCGGTCACCCGCCACGAGCGGGCCGCGGCGACCGCGCCCGCCGTCCTGGACGAGCCGGTGGAGCATCCCGCGAGCAGCGCGGGGGCCGCCACCAGCCCCGCCGCCCTGCCGAAGTCCCGCCTGCTGAGTGCGTTCATCCCGTCCCCCTGAAGATCGACTGCCCAGATGCGACGATCACGACTGTCCGGAAATGCAACGATCACGCACCCTAGTGCATGTTGATCTTCAGGGAGTGCTACGCGGGCAGGCGGAGGTCGAACTCGATCTCCACGTCGTCGGCGAGGCGGAGGGCGCCGAAGAAGGCCGAGTACGGCGTGATGCCCCAGCGGCTCTGCGTCACGGTGGTGCCGCCGCGCACCCGGTCGCCCTCCCGGACGGCCCGGATCCGCACCGGCTTCGTCCGCCCCATGATCGTGAGATCGCCCTCGACGGCGTCCTCGCCGATCCCCGTCGACACGAACCGGATCGCCGGGTGCCGCCGGACGTCGAGCACCTTCCGCAGGTTCTTCTTGATCTCGGCGCGGTCCTGGTCGCTCAGCGGCTTGACGCCCCCGGTGCCCTCCCGCACCTCCAGCCCGTCCACCTCGACGGTCACCTCGACGGACGAGGCGTCCAGCGGCTCGCGGGCCTCGACCGACGCCGACCAGCGGGTCGCCTCGATGGTCAGGTCGTGGCCCGCCCGCCGGCCGAGGCCGCTGCGGCCGGTCCGGACGAGCAGCCGGCCGGCGTCCGGGCCCAGCTCGAACGTTCCCTCCATGCTCTCCACCCTCCCACCCGGCGTTCCGGGGTTCGTAGCGGGGTCAGCGGCACGTCACCTCGGGCTGGGGACGGTACTCGGTGTGGAACTTCTCCCGGCGGACCTTGCGCCCTCCCGCGAGCAGCGTCCGCCACACGTCGATCTCGAAGCCCTTCCGCCCCGTCATCGGGACGCACCGCCGCCCGCGCCCGGCACCCGTCCCGTACGGCGTGAACCCGTACCGCTCCGAGGCGCGCGACCTGACCTCGTACCTGCGGTCGCCCCACAGGTTCACGGTCAGCGACGACCCGGTGTAGGTGACCTGGATGCGCACGGGCGAGCCGGTGTCGTTCTTCCAGGTGAAGTCGAGGCCGGGATAGGAGACCGCGGCCTCCCTCCCCTCGGGGTACTCCGGCATCCACATGGTGTGGGCGCGGGCCTTCCGGATGTCGAGCCCGGCCTGGAACACGGCGTTGAACAGCGTCGTGGAGACCTGGCAGATGCCGCCGCCCACGTCGTTCACCAGGCGCGCGCCGATGATGGCCGGCGCGGGCACGTACCCGCGGCTCCTGGTGCGAGGCCCCACGACGTCGTTGAACGAGAACGTCTCTCCCGGCTCGACGACGTGGCCGTCCAGCCGCCGGGCCGCGAGCTCGATGTTGCGGACGCGCGGCTCGCCCGGCGTGAACTGCGTGGTGTAGGTGCTCATCGGCTGGCCCGGCGCCGCCGCGTCGGGGACGGGCCCGCCGGGGCCGGCGCGGGCGGCACGGCCGGCTCCCGCGCGGGCGGCCTGCTCGGGGACGGCGAGCGCCGCCGCCCCGTGCTCCCTCGGGAACTCCAGGTACGCGAGCAGCAGCAGCCCCGTCGTCGCGAGGGCCCCCGCCACGATCGGCCACCACCGCCGGGCGCACTCCCGTAACGGCGGCTGGCTCCGCCGGTCCGCCCGTCCTCCATGACTCAGCCGGTTCCGGCCAGGCCGGGTCCGCCCCACAGCTCACACCCCCCGAGGATCCCCCAGGGTGATCCTCCATGGCGTGCGGCCGCCTCCCCCGAACTACGCCCGAGTGTTTACCGGACACAGACGAACATCCGGGGAACCCGGGGGCCGGAGGTTGCCTCAGCGGGCGCGGGCGCCCTCCCGGAGCCGCTCGGGGTCGATCTCCCGGCCGGGCCGGCGCCGCAGGTACTCGGCCTCCAGCTCGTTCATGCGGCGGGTGTGCTCGCCGTAGGCCTGGTCGGCGGCGTGCCGGAGTGCGTCGAGCCTCGTCTCGTACAGGTGGCCGAGCTCACGGAACAGGTCGTCGTCGCTGAGGTCGCCGGGCGGGACGCCCAGGTCACGGCTTGTCATCGTGGGGTTCCTCCTTCACGGGCGTCCCTCCCCTACCCGGACGCCGTCCGGCGAATCGTCGGTTTCGTCCGCTGCGTGCCGTGCGTTCAGCGGCCCGTGCGTTCAGCGGGCGGCGGGGCGGAACACCGCCAGCGCGCCGGCGTGCTTGCCGAACCGCACCGCGCCCGGCAGCGACGACACCTCGCCGTCCCGGGCCAGCCGCAGCGCGCCGTCCATGGCGATGACCTCCAGGCCGGTCGTCCGCCACGCGTGGTAGCCCGGCGCGAGGTGCAGGTGCCCGGCGAGGACGGCGGCCATCGCGCGGGCCCGGGGCACCCGGCCGCCGGTGGTGATCATCCGGATGTCGAGCCGCCCGTCGTCGAGCCGCCCGCGCCAGGTGGGCGCGGCGCCGTGCGAGCCGAAGACGCCGTTGCCGACGAACCCCAGCCAGACGCGCCGGCGCCGGCCGTCCACCATCAGCTCGACCGGCTCGGAGCGCCGCAGCGTGCGGACGGCGGCGACCGCGAGCGCCGGCCACTTGCCGATCCGCCGCTGCAGCCGCTCGCGCCGGTCGACCAGCTCGGCGTAGGCGCCGAAGCTCGCCGTGTTCAGGAACGGCCTCTCCTCGCCGCGTCCCGGGCCCGCGGCCATCGGTGCGACGTAGGAGACGTCGACCCTGCCGACCTCGCCGTTCCGGTAGGCCGCGATCGCCTGCGCGGCGGACTCCACGCCGAGCGCGCGGGCGAAGTGGTCGAACGTCCCCACCGGGACGACGAGCAGCGGCACGCCGTGCCGCACCGCGGCCCGCGCGGCGGCGTTCACCGTCCCGTCCCCGCCGACGGCGGCCAGGGCCGCGGCCCGCTCGGCCGCCTCCGCGAACGCCTTGTCGACGTCCTCCCCCGGCTCCAGCCGGACGATCTCCGCCGCGGGCAGCTCGTGCTCGATCAGCGCGACCGCGACCTCCCCGCGCTTCGGCAGGAGCCCGGCTCCGGCGTCCCCCTCGGGACCCGCCTCGGGGTTGACCACCACGACCAGGCCGCGCCCGTCGCCGGTGACCTCGGCCCGCTCGTCCTCGGCGCTCGCCACGCGCGCCGCCGGCGGATGGGCGGGCCAGACCACGCGCGTGCCGACCGCCGCGAGCGCGCCGATCCCGAGCCCGGCGAGCACGTCGCCCGGGTAGTGCGCGCCGGTGTAGACGCGGGCGAAGGCCACCCCCGCGGCCGCCGCCGCGACCGGGACGGTCACCGCCCGCGGCGCCTCCAGCGCCACCCCGGTCGCGAACGCCGCGGCGGACGCCGAGTGGCCGGACGGGAAGGCGTGCGAGGTCGGCAGCTTCCAGCGGATCCGGATCGGCGGCACGAGGTCCACGACGGGACGCTTCCGGCGGAACGCCTGCTTGCCCAGGATGTTCACCGCCGGGCTGGCCACCGCGATCGCGAGGGAGCCGCGCAGCGCCGCCCGCCGCAGCCTCGGCCGCCTCGCGAGCCCGAGCGCCCCGGCCGTCCCGAACCACAGCACCCCGTGGTCGGCGCACCGCGACAGCCGCGGCAGCACGTACTCCAGGCCGCGCAGCCGGGACGCCGCCACCCGGTCGAACGCCCACCGGTCGACCCGGCCCAGCCTGCGCAGGAGCCGGACGCGCGCCAGTCCGCGCCGGGGTTCCGGCGCCGGCCGCCGCACGAGCGGGAACACGGACCGTGACGGCACGGCGCTGCGCCGTGAGTGGTTGACGCGCATGGTCCGGGTATCCCCAAGGACGCCGACATGATTCCGTAAAGATCTCAAATCGGGGGTCACATGCGGGCGAACGTCACTCTCGACTCACCGACTGCAATAGGCTTCGCGGCATGAGTCACCCGGAACGGCTCGGTTCCCCGGGTGGCGAGTCGGTCGGAACGATCGCGGAGCTTCCTCACGTGAATCAGACGCTGGCCGACTACGCCGCACGGCACGGGCTGAGGCAGAGCGCTGCGCGCCCCCCGCTGCGCAAGTACATCCAGTCTGTGTGGGCTCGCCGCAACTTCATCTGGGCGTTCGCCTCCGCGAAGAACATCTCGATGTACACCGACTCCCGGCTGGGTCAGGTGTGGCAGCTGCTGACGCCGCTGCTGAACGCGGCGGTCTACTACCTGATCTTCGGCCTGCTGCTCGGCACCAGCCGCGGCGTCCCGGACTTCATCCCGTTCCTCGTGACGGGCGTCTTCCTGTTCGGGTTCACGCAGCGGTCGGTGACGGCCGGGGCGAAGTCGGTCGGCGACAACCTCTCGCTCATCCGGGCGCTGCACTTCCCGCGCGCCACACTCCCGCTGGCGATCGCGGTCGTCGAACTCCAGCAGCTCCTGATGGCCCTCATCGTGCTGTTCGCGATCGTCTTCGCGTTCGGCGAGCCGCTCGACTTCAACATGCTGCTGTTCGTCCCGGTCGTGACGCTCCAGCTGATGTTCAACGTGGGCATCAGCATGGTGATGGCCCGGCTCGGCGCGTTCAACCGCGACATCACCCAGCTGCTCCCGTTCATCATGCGGACGTGGCTCTACGCGTCCGGCGTCATCTTCAGCCTGCCGTCGATGATGCAGTCCGGCCACAAGCTGGCCGAGTACCCCTGGCTCGGCGAGCTGATGAAGGCCAACCCGGCCTACGTGTACGTCGAGCTGAGCCGGCACGTGCTCCTCGGTGAGTACCGTGACTACGTCACCGGTGACCTGGGGATCCACGAGACCGCGCAACTGTGGCTCTACGCCGTCGTCTGGGCCCTGGTGATGCTGGTCGGCGGCTTCATGTACTTCTACCGTGCCGAGGAGCGATACGGCCGTGGCTGACACGAAGGTGCGCGGGACGATCGAGATCGACCCGACCCGGGAGCCGATCGTCGTCGTGGACGACCTGCACATCGTCTACCGGGTGTTCGGCGCGGGCGGCAAGGGCAACGCCGCGTCGGCGTTCTCCCGCATCCTGCGCCGCCAGCACCGCCCCTCGATGACCGAGGTGCACGCGATCAAGGGCCTGTCCTTCGTCGCGTACCGGGGCGAGGCCATCGGGATCATCGGCACGAACGGCTCCGGCAAGTCGACGCTGCTGAAGGCCATCGCCGGGCTGCTGCCGCCGCACCGGGGCGGCGTCTACACCGACGGGCAGCCGTCCCTGCTGGGCGTGAACGCGGCCCTGATGAAGGACCTCACCGGCGAGCGCAACATCGTCCTCGGCTGCCTGGCCATGGGGATGTCCCCGGCCGAGACGAAGGCCAAGTACAAGGAGATCGTGGCCTTCGCCGGGCTCAAGGACGGCTTCATCCAGTACCCCATGCGGACGTACTCGTCCGGCATGGGGGCGCGGCTCCGGTTCGCGATCGCCGCCGCCAAGACCCACGACGTGCTGCTGATCGACGAGGCCCTCGCCACCGGCGACGCCAAGTTCAAGGTCAAGAGCAAGCGCCGGATCGAGGAGCTGCGCAAGGAGGCCGGGGCGGTCTTCCTCGTCGCGCACCAGCTCGACACGGTCAAGGAGATGTGCGACCGCGTCATCTGGATCGACGAGGGCCGGATGCACATGGACGGCGACCCCGAAGAGGTCATCGCCGCCTACATCGAAGCCACCGGAAAGTAGCGCGACCGCGCGGCAGCCTGATACGCATGGGGCTCGTGTGACCTGCGTCACTGTAGTGGCGCAGAGTTACCGGATCGTCTCTCGATGAAGCGTCCCGGCGGATTTACCGTCGGGGGGAGACCTTCATCGGTGAGGGAGAGCTCCCATGTCCGACCGGCTCAGAACGCCCCGCGAGGGGACCACCCCCGACACCCTCCGATCCGGCTCCGGCGGAGTGAGCAGACGCGGCTTCCTGTCCTCCACGGCCCTCGCGGCAGGCGGGTACGGCCTGCTGGCGGGGTGCGCCAGCGAGAAGAGCGGTCCCCAGGCGAAAAACTCCGGGGACGCGCCGAAGGAGGTGTTCACCGCCCCCGCGAAGAAGCTGAGCGGCTCCCTCAGCATCCTCATGTGGAGCCACTTCGTCCCCCGGCACGACAAGTGGTTCGACAAGTTCCTCGCCGACTGGGGCAAGAAGGTCGGGGTCGAGGTCCGCGTCGACCACATCAACACCGTGGACGTCCCCAGGCGGGCCGCGTCGGAGATCCAGGCGGGCCGCGGGCACGACCTCATCCAGCACATCGCCCCGTTCTCGCAGTACGAGCCGTCCGTCCTGGACATGACCGACGTCGTCCAGGAGGCCACCAAGCGGTGGGGCAAGCAGCTGGAGCTGTGCCGCAAGTCCAGCTACAACCCGAACACCCGGCGGTTCTACGCCTACTGCCCCGGCTGGTCGCCCGACCCCGGTGACTACCGCAAGTCCATGTGGCAGAAGGTGGGCCTGCCGAACGGGCCGGCGAGCTGGGACGACCTGCTGCGCGGCGCCGCGGAGATCAAGAAGCAGACCGGGGTGCCGTGCGGGATCGGGCTGTCGCCGGAGACCGACTCGAACATGGCGGCGCGGGCGCTGCTGTGGTCCTACGGCGGGTCCGTCCAGGACGAGAACGAGCGGGTCGTCCTCAACTCGGACGCGACCATCGAGGCCGTCGAGTTCATGGCGCGCCTGTTCAAGGAGGCCGAGACCAGCGAGGTCTTCTCCTGGACGCCCGCGTCGAACAACCAGGCGCTGATCGCCGGGAAGTCGTCCTACATCCTGAACTCGATCTCCGCGTGGCGGACCGCGATGGGCACCAACCGGACGATCGGCGACGACATCTTCTTCGTGCCCGCCCTGCGCGGGCCGAAGGCGGCGATGGCGGCGCAGCACGTGATCCAGCAGTGGATCGTCCCGAAGTACGCGGCCAACCCGGACGCCGCGAAGGAGTTCCTGCTGCACTACACGGCGAACTTCCCGGCGGTGACATACCACTCGGAGATGTACGACCTGCCGGGCTGGCCGTCGATCGTCCCGCAGCTGAACGGCTGGCTGGACAACGACCCGTGGGGCGCCAAGCCGGCGAACAAGCTGGCCCTGATGAAGACGGCGACGTCGTGGAGCGCCAACATCGGCTACCCGGGACCGTCCAACCCGGCGATCGGGGAGATCTTCAACACCAACGTGCTGCCGACGATGTTCGGCCGCGCCGCCCGCGGCCAGGCGTCCCCGCGGCAGGCC
This sequence comes from Actinomadura sp. B10D3, assembly GCF_039871695.1. Taxonomy (NCBI): domain Bacteria; kingdom Bacillati; phylum Actinomycetota; class Actinomycetes; order Streptosporangiales; family Thermomonosporaceae; genus Actinomadura; species Actinomadura sp. B10D3. The sequence goes on along the minus strand of NZ_JBDPLY010000048.1, from coordinate 7,447 downwards.
GTCGAGGAGGCGGAGGACCGCGTCAACGCGATCTTCAAGAACTGGCGCGGCCGCGGCCTCGTGGGCGGCTGACCCCAAGTGAAGACGGTTGAGGTCAAGGGGCTGGTCAAGACCTTCGACGGGCATGTGCGCGCGCGGCGCCGGCGGGACCGCGCGCGGGGCACGGCGGTGCGCGCGCTTGACGGCGTCGACCTCGCGGCCGAGCCCGGGGAGTACCTGGTGCTGCTCGGGCCGTCCGGGTGCGGGAAGACGACGCTGCTGCGCACGATCGCCGGCCTGGAGCAGCCCACGGAAGGCGACGTGCTGATCGACGGGAACGTGGTGAACGGGCTTCCGCCGCGGGTCCGGCAGATCGCGATGGTGTTCCAGTCGTACGCGCTCTACCCGCACAAGTCGGTGTTCGACAACATCGTCTTCCCGCTGCGGGCCGAGGGCATGGAGCGGGACGAACGGGACAAGAAGGCGCGGTGGGCCGCGGAGCTGCTGGAGATCGAGCCGCTGCTGCGCCGCAAGCCGCGCCAGCTGTCGGGCGGGGAGCGGCAGCGGGTGGCGCTCGCGCGGGCGCTCGTCCGGGATCCGGCGGTGTTCCTGCTGGACGAGCCGCTGTCCAACCTCGACGCGAAGATGCGCGCGACCGCGCGGGACGAGCTGAAGCGCTTCCAGGAGCGGGTCGGGACGACCACCATCTACGTCACCCACGACCAGGCGGAGGCGATGGGGCTCGGCGACCGGATCGCGGTGCTGGAGCAGGGCCGCGTCCGGCAGGTCGGGACGCCGCAGCAGGTGTACGACGACCCGTCCGACACGTTCGTCGCGACGTTCATCGGGTCGCCGCCGATGAACCTGGTCCGGCGGGACGGCGTGCTGGTCGGGTTCCGTCCCGAGCATCTGCTGCCCGCCGAGAACGTGCCGGCGGGGTCGCGGCTGACGATGCCTCTGCGGGTCGAGCGGATGGAGTACCTGTCGGGCGACCGGCACGTGTACGGGACGGTGACCGGCGTCGGTGAGGAGACCCGCGTCATCGCCCGGCTGCCCGCCACCGTGGCGACGCCGCTGGAGGCCGGGGAGACGCACCGGTTCGCGGTGCCGTCGGAGCGGCTGCGGTTCTTCGACGCCGGGTCGGGCGCCCGGACGGCGGCGGTCCCGCTGGAGGACGCGCCATGACCCACGCGCGGACGGGCCCGAAGCCCGCCGCCGCGGCGGCGCCCGAGGCGCGGGCCAGGGCGGGGCTCGCCGACCGCGAGGGGTTCCTCGCGTGGGTGATGCTGCTGCCGTCGGTCGTCTACATCATCGCGCTGGTCGGGGTCCCGTTCCTGCTGGCGATCGCGTTCGCGTTCTCGGACGTGACGACCGGCGACCCGTCCTTCGACTTCGTCGGGGCCCGCAACTTCGACGAGATCTTCGCGGACGCGGTGTTCTGGCGGGCGCTGCGGAACACGCTGGTCTTCACGCTGGTGAGCATGGTGCTGATCGTCGTGTTCGGGAAGATCCTCGCCAACATCCTGGTCGCCGACTTCCGCGGCAAGTGGTTCGTCCGGTTCCTGGTACTGCTGCCGTGGACGACGCCGGTGGCGCTGTCGACGATCTCGTGGCTGTGGTTCCTCGACTCGATCTACTCGCCGGTCGACTGGGTGCTGCGCCATCTCGGGCTGATCGACGCGAACGTCGTGTGGCTGGGCCGTCCGGGCACGGCGATGGCTTCGGTGATCGCGGTGCAGACGTGGCGGCTGACGCCGCTGGCCGCGGTGATCGTGATGGCCGGGCTGGTGGCGATCCCCCGCGACATCGACGAGGCGGCGCGGATCGACGGCGCCGGCTTCTGGCGGCGGATGTTCGAGGTGACGATCCCGCTGACGCTGCCGGTGATCGCGGTCGCCGGGCTGTTCGGCGCGATCATGACGTTCACCGACATGACCGTCCCGTACGTGCTGACCCGGGGCGGTCCGACGCACTCGACGGACGTCCTCGCGTCGTGGGCCTACTTCCGCGGCATCGAAGGCGGCGACGTCGGGCAGGGCGCGGCGATCGCGCTGTTCCTGTTCCCGCTGCTGCTCGCTGGCGCGGTCGCGATCCTGCGTGCGGTCCGAAGGCTGGAGGCCGGATGACGGAACGCAGCGAGCGCAGCGAGACGGCGACGGCCACCGCCGCGGAGACGGCGGCCGCCACCGCCGCGCGGGAGATGGCCGGGCTGCGGCGCAAGTACGCGCGGCGGCACGCGGCCGCCCGGGCCGGCGTCTACACGGCGGCGGTCCTGGCGGCGCTGGTGTGCGCGCTGCCGTTCCTGTGGAGCGTGGTCAGCGCGTTCAAGATGAACCAGGACCTCTACGACCCCGAGAGCAACCCGTTCTACTTCAACGAGCCCGCGACGCCCGACCATGTAACGTTCCTGTTCTCCGACACGCCGTTCCTGACGTTCGTGGTGAACTCGCTGATCGTCGGCGCGGCGGTGGTGGCGATCACGCTGCTGCTCGCGCTGCCGGCCGCGTACTCGCTCGCGCGCCTGGACCGGCCGTGGGGGACGCCGATGGGCATCGCGATCTTCATGGTGTACCTGGTGCCGCCGTCGCTGCTGTTCCTGTCGCTGACCCGCGTGGTGGTGGCGCTGCACCTGGAGGACACGCTCTGGTCGATGATCGTCGTGTACCCGACGATCACGGTCCCGGTGTCGGTGTGGCTGCTGATCGGGTTCCTCAAGGCCGTCCCGAAGGACGTCGAGGAGCAGGCGATGGTGGACGGCTACAGCCGCCTCGGCGCGTTCCTGCGGACCGTCCTGCCGCTGGTGTTCCCCGGCATCGTCGCGGTCGTCGTGTTCAGCTTCACGCTCACGTCCAGCGAGTTCGTGTACGCCCTGGCGTTCGTGTCGGCGAGCCCGGAGATGGTGGTCAGCACCGGCGTGCCGACCCAGCTGGTCCGCGGGGACGTGTTCTTCTGGCAGTCGCTCCAGGCGTCCACCGTGATCACGGCGGTGCCGATCGCGTTCCTGTTCAACCTGTTCCTGGACCGCTTCGTCACCGGCTTCACCATGGGAGCCGTCAAGACCTGAGGGGCCCTGATAGAGATGGAGGGACACGAAGATCTGATGTAGGAGGTCGCCATGCCCGGAAAGCCGCCGCTTCCGCACGAGTACCTGCCCGAGGTCCCGTCGTTCACCGTCACCAGCGACGACATCGCCGACGGCGAGCGGCTCCCGGACAGGCACGTCTTCAACGACTGGGGTTTCAAGGGCGACAACCGGTCGCCGCACCTGCGCTGGTCGGGCTTCCCCGCCGAGACCGAGAGCTTCGCGGTGACCTGCTTCGACCCGGACGCGCCGACCGGAAGCGGCTTCTGGCACTGGTCGCTCTTCGACATCCCCGCGACGGTGACCGAGCTGGCCACCGGCGCCGGCACCGAGGACTCGACGATCGGCGTGCACGCCCGGACCGACTACGGGACCAAGGCGTACGGCGGCGCCGCGCCTCCGCCCGGCGACCCCCACCGCTACGTGTTCACCGTGCACGCGCTGGACGTGGAGTCGCTGGGCCTGGACTCCGACACGTCCCCGGCCGTCGTGGGCTTCAACATCACCGCCCACACCCTGGCCCGCGCCACGATCGTCGCCCTCTACGGCTCCTGAGCCGCCGACCGTTTCCGAGGCCGTCCCGCAGCACCACGGCGGGACGGCCTCGGCATGTCGGGACGGCCTCGGCATGTCGGGACGTGTCTCACTTCGTCCGGCCGGTCTTGAGCCGGCGGTAACCGGGGTGGACGCCCCTGCTCAGCCCCTGCTGCTCGGCCATGCGCTCCAGGAGCTCCTTCACCTGCCGGTGCTCGTCGTCGGACAGCGCCTGGCACATCTCCTTCTCGTGCGCCATGCCCGCCTCCGCGAGCCCGCCCAGGAGGGTGAGTCCCTTCTCGGTCAGGTAGAGCGCGTAGAGGCGCCGGTCGTCGGGGTTGCGGCGGCGCTCGATGAGCCCGCGCTCCTCCATCTCGTCGGCGAACGGGACGAAGCGGCTCGGCGGCATGCCGAGTTCGCCGGCGAGCTCCCGCTGGCTGCGGCCGGGGGCCCCGGCGAGCATGCGCAGCAGCCCCGCCTGCGGCGGCGTCAGGTCCAGCTCGGCGATCCGCTCGGCGAACCGGGCCGTCGCGTGCGCGCCCAGCTGGGCCAGCAGGAACGCCACCCCTACCGGGATCGGGGGACGCCCCTCCTCATCATTCATTCCCATGTGTACATGATAGCTGCTTGACAATCGTTCTGTCTTGTAATCATTATCGGCCGTATAGCGATGAGCCGCACGACCACGAGGAGACGTCATGACCACCGCTTCCGCCCCCGAACGCCCGGCGACCTCCGGCCGCAGGCCGCAGTCCGGGCCGCCGCCGCTCGTCCCCGCCCTGTCGTTCACCGCGCTGACCATCGCCTACGTGGTCGCCAACCGGGCCACGCCGCGTCCCGACGCGGCCGGCGCCGAGGTGCTGCGGTACGCGCAGGAGCACGGCACCGCGATCAACGCGGGCTCCTGGCTGCTGATGGGCTCCGCGATCCCCCTGGCCCTGCTGGCGGCCGTCCTGTACCGGCGGCTGCGCGCCCTCGGCATCACCGCGCCCGGCTCGGCGATCACCCTGGCCGGCGGGCTGCTGGCCTCCGTCGCGCTGGTGCTGAGCGCGATGTTCCTGTGGACGGGCGGGCGGCTGCCCGCGGACGCGAGCCCGGCGCTCGCCCGCGCGCTCGCCGACCTGGCGTTCCTGGCCGGCGGCCCCTTCTACGGCGCCGGCTTCGCGCTGCTCGTCGCCGGGCTCGCGGTGACCGGGCTGCTCGCCCGGCTGCTCCCGCGCCCGCTGACCTGGATCGGGCTGGTCCTGGCCGTCGCCGGGATGGTGTCCACGCTGACCCTGGTGGCGGACGCGTTCATGCCGCTGCTGCCGCTCATCCGCTTCGGCGGCCTCATCTGGCTGGTGGCCGTGGTGGCGCTGCTGCCCCGCACGCGCCACAAGCGTGTCTAGCCGCCCGCGGGGAGGCCGTCCCGGAGCGCCGGGGCGGCCTCCGGCGTCTCCGCGGGCGCACCGGCGAGGACGTCGCCGATGGCGGTCCGCCGGTAGAGGACGGACCGGCCGCTGCGCTCGCGCGTGACGAGCCCGGCCGCGCGCAGCACCGCGAGGTGGTCGCCGATCCCGCCGACGCTCATCCGCAGCCGCGCGCTCAGCCACGTGGTCGTCGCCGGGTCCGCCAGCAGCCGGAGCAGGTCGGCGCGGGTGCGCCCCACCAGCTGCGCGAGCGCGTCGGAGCCGTGCCGCGGACGGGTCTCCCAGAGCGCCGCCACTCCCCTGGCGCGGTACATGAGCGTGTAGGGCCAGTCCTGTTCGAGCGCGGCGCCCAGATCGGAGAAGACGACGGGCACGAACGTCAGCCCGGCGCCTCCGAGCCGGAAGGTGGCGTCGGCGCGGATGTCCGCCTCGATGACCCCGTCCCGCCACCGCACCTGCCGGGACAGGCCGTCCAGCGCCTCCGCCCAGCCGTAGGCCGCCAGCCGCCCCGCCCGGTGCACGATGTCGCGTTCCAGGATCGACCGCAGCACCGGCCAGTCGGGCCCGAGCAGGGCGCGCCAGGCGGTCTCCAGCCCGGTCGCGAGGCGTTCGGCCACGTCGGGGGCGTCCAGCACGTCCCGGACGGCCGCGTCCGGCTCCGGCAGGCCGGCCAGGTTGCGGGCGATCTCCCGGCGCGCCTGGTCCAGCGGCGTCGCCCGCACGACCGCGAGCTGGTCGGGGACGGTCAGGTTCGGCCGGGCGGGCGGCGGGACGACGAAGTCGGCCATGTACCCGTGCGGGCGGCGCAGGAAGGCCAGCGCGCGGATCGCCGGGTCGCCGGCGATCCGCCGGTACGCGGGGCGGGCGCGCTCCACCCACGGGCCGAGCGGCCCGACCGGCATCCGGCCGGCGAGCAGGCCGAGCGCGCCGTGCACCTCGACCAGCGGCGCGATCCCGAACCGGCTGGCCGCGAGGTCGCCCGGTCCCACCTCGATGCGATACATGTTTCGCTCCTCCCCGAAACATTGTCCAGCAGAGGGGCGGCGGCTCCAGAGTCGGCGCCATGACCGCTCCCCCAGCCGCTCCCCCGGCCGCTTCCGCGCGCTACCGCGACGTGTTCGGCGTCGCCGAGTTCCGGACCCTGTTCTCCCTCCAGACGCTCCAGGTCGGCGGCGACTCGGTCCGCACGATCGCGCTGTCGGTGCAGACGTTCGAGCGGACGGGCTCGTCCGTCGCGGCGGCGCTCGTGTTCGCCGCCGGGATGCTCCCGCACGTGGTGGGCGGCGCCCTGCTGCTGTCGCTCGCCGACCGCATCCCCGCCCGGCGGCTCCTCACCGGCTACCACCTGCTGCGGCTGGCGGTCACGGCCGCGCTCGCGGTGGGCGGGCTCCCGGTGCCGGCGGTCATGGCGCTGCTGGTCGTGGCCGGGCTGTTCGCCCCGGTGGGCGGCGCGGCCGTCCAGGCCCGGCTGCCCGCCCTGCTGCCCGGGGACGGCTACGTCCTCGGCCGGTCGCTGTTCACGATGACCAGCGCGGGCGCCCAGATCGCCGGGCAGGCGGCGGGCGGGCTGCTGCTGTCGCTGGTGGCGCCGTCCGGAGCGCTGTGGCTCGCGGCGGCGGGCGCCGCGGTCGCCGCCGGGCTGGCGCGGTTCCGCCTCCCGGAGACCCCCGCGGCGTCCCGGGCCCCGTCCTCGGGGACGGCGCGGACCACGTGGCGGGTCAACCGGCGCCTGCTGGGCGACCGGACCACGCGCGGTCTCCTGCTGGCCGGCTGGCTGCCGATCTCCCTGTCGGTCGGCTCCGAGGGCGTGGTCGTCCCGTACGCGGACGGCCTGGGCAGCCCCAACGGGGCCGGCCTGCTGCTGTCGGCCGCCGCGGCCGGGATGTTCGCGGGCAACCTCGTGGTGGGCCGCTGGATCCGGCCGGACCTGCGCGAGCGGCTCACGCTGCCGCTGGCCGCGCTGACCGGCGCGCCGCTCCTGCTGTTCGTCCTCACGCCGGGGCTGCCGGCGGCGTGCACGCTGATGGCCGCGGGAACGTTCGGGCTGGGCTACGAGCTGGCCGTGCAGCGCCGCTTCGTGGACGCGGTGCCCGAGGCGATCCGCGGGCAGGCGCTCGGCCTGTACGGAAGCGGCCTGATGACCGGCCAGGCCGCGGGGATCGGCGCGGCGGGCGCCCTCGGGGAGTTCCTGGCGCCCGGCGGCGTCATGGTGCTCTGCGGCGCCGCCACGCTGCTCGCCTGCCTGGCCCTGGCCCGCCACCTCCGGTGACGGGCGGGTGGCGTGCCGCCCTCCTGGGAGCGCGACACGCCACCGATGCGACGGCTACTTCTGCCAGGGGAAGCGGTCGGTGAAGGCGGGTTTGAGGTCGTCCAGCCAGACGGCGTCGGGGTCGTAGTGGGCGAAGAAGGGCTTGCCGACCAGGTCGGCGTCGCGGCACTGGAT